>NZ_OZ255712.1:2400000-2742380 GCF_965277045.1 Roseovarius sp.
TTCCGCGCATCATCTCGGTAGCCTTCGTGGCGCTGGCGCTCTGGACCTTCGGCAAGGCGCTCTTGGGCAAGACCCGCGTCGGCCCCGGCCTCAGCGCCGTCGCCATACGCAACATCCTGCCCGGCATCGCGGTCCTGCTGATCTACGTCTTCTGGGCCGCGCCCACCCTGGGCTTCTACACCGCGTCCACCATCGCCTTTTTCATCCTGCTGTCCCTCTACGATCCCGCCCCCCACAGCGAGGTCCGCACATGGGTCAAACGGGTGCTGATCACGGCCGGTTTCCTGGCCGTGATGTACGGTCTCTTTGCACTGCTGCTGGGTGTCTTCACCCCGCAAGAGATCCTTTTCTGAAAACCAAGAAGCGAAAGACAACTTTCCAAGGGAGGACCCAAGAATGAAGAAACTGATTGCAGCCGCATCCATTGCCCTCATGGGCCTGGCGGGCACAGCCAGCGCACAGGACAACTACCCCGAACGCCCCGTCATGATGATGGTCAGCTACGGCGCCGGCGGCGCCACCGACTTCCAGGCCCGCATCGTCACCATGACGGCGGGCAACGAGGACGCTCTGGGAATGCCCATCGCCATCGTCAACAAGCCCGGCGCGGGAGGCCGCGTCGGCTGGAACTGGCTGGCGACGCAGGTCGAGCCCGACGGCTACACCCTTGGCGCCTACAACGTGCCCCACTTCATCGCCCAGTCCATCGAGGGCGGCGTCGACTACAGCACCGACAGCTTCGAGCCCATCGCCAACTGGGGCGCCGACCCAGCGGTCTTTGTCGTGGGCGCAGACAGCCAGTTCAACTCGATGGAAGACGTGGTGAACTACGCAAAAGAAAACCCGGGCGGCCTCACCTTCTCCGGCGCCGGTCTTTACGTCGGCCACCACATCGCGGCGCTTCAGCTTGAAAAGGCCGCCGGCGTAAAACTGGCCTACATCCCCAACAACGCGGGTGGTGCCGGCGCCATGAAAGCCGTCATCGCCGGCGACGTGCTGGGCGGGGTCAACAATCTGTCCGACGCCTTCCGCGCCGAAAAGGCCGGCAACGTCAAGATTCTCGGCGTCTTCGACAACGAGCGCAGCGACTTCCTGCCCGATGTGCCGACGATGAAGGAACAGGGCTACGACATCGACAACGCCTCGGTCAATTTCCGCGGCGTCATGGTGCCCAAGGGCACGCCCCAGCCGATCATCGACAAGCTGGCCGAGATCGTCCCCGCCATGTTCGAGAATGACCGCGTCAAGGGCAAGATGGAAGCGGGCGGGTCGCCCATGCACGTCATGACCCGCGACGAGGTGATCGAGATGTGGGCCGCCCGCGAGGAAACCCTCAAGGAACTGCTCTCCGGTCTTTAATCGCCACGCCACCGGGGCGCGCAACAAAAATTGCGCGCCCCTCACCAGAAAGGTTTCGCACCATGAACGCCCCTGACCCCATCGCAGACCTGGACGCCATCATCGCTTGCGCCCGCGCCGCCCAAGGCCGGTTCGAGGCCGAGGGCAGCCAACAGCGCTACGACCGCGCCGCACAGGCCGTCGCATGGGCGATCATGGAACCGGGGCGCAACCGGGAACTGGCCGAACTGGCCGTCCGGACCACGGGTTTGGGCAACGTGCCCGACAAGATCACCAAGAACCACCGCAAGACGCTGGGTCTCATGCGCGACATCAAGGGCGTCACCACCTATGGCGTGATCCGCGACGACGCCGCCACCGGCATCACCGAAATCGCCCGTCCCAAGGGCGTCATCGCCGCGATCGTGCCCTCGACAAACCCCGCCGCCACACCCGCCAACAACATCATCAACGCGCTGAAATGCGGCAACGCCATCGTCGTGGCCCCTTCGCCCAAGGGCGTGCCCAGCTGCGAGAAACTGCTTGAATTCATCCACGCCGAGTTCGCGAAGATCGGCGAAGATCCCGACCTTGTCGGCATGGTTCCCGCGCCCGGCTCCAAGGACAAGACGCAGCGCCTGATGGAAACATGCGACATGGTCGTCGCCACCGGCAGCCAGAACAACGTGCACCGCGCCCAGACGTCCGGCACCCCCGCCGTCGCCGTCGGCGCGGGCAACGTCACCGTCATCGTGGATGAGACCGCCGATCTCGACGCCGCCGCCGAGAAGGTCCGCGCGTCCAAGACCTTCGACAACGCCACTTCCTGCTCGTCCGAAAACTCGGTCGTCGTGATCGAGGCCGTGCGCGACGCCTTCATCGCCGCTATGGGCCGGGCCGGTGGCGCCGTGGTCGAGGACGAGGCCGCCGTCGTCGCCGCCCTCTGGCCCGACGGGCATCTGAACCGCGAGGTCATTGCCCAGGACGCCGACAAGATGATCGACGCGCTGGGGCTGTCGGGCAAGCTCCCCGAGGGCACAGAGTATATCGCCGTACCCACTGCCCGCATCGGCCCGGAAAACCCGCTCTCGGGCGAGAAACTCAGCCGCGTTCTCGCGCTCTATTCGGCCAAGGATTTCGATGACGCCCTCCGCATCACCCGCGACATCCAGCTGTTTCAGGGCGCGGGCCATTCCGTCGGCCTGCACAGCACGGACGACGCGCGCCCGATGACCCTGGCCCGCGCCATTCCCACCAGCCGCATCATTGTCAACCAGGCGCATACCTTCGCCACCGGCGGCGCCTTCACCAACGGCATGCCCTTCTCGCTCTCCATGGGCTGCGGCAGCTGGGGCGGCAACTCCATCGACGAGAACGTCCATTGGAAGCACTTCCTGCAATCCACGAAGATCGTGCGCGAAATCCCCGCCAACGAGCCAACGCTTCAGGATATCTTCGCCGAATATTGGAGGGCCACCGGCCAATGAAGCTCAGCCGCGACAGACCGCCCCAGGGCACCGTACGCGACTGGCTCGCCGCCCGCGCAGACCGGGGTGGTACCGCCTTCGTTTTCCCCGAGGATGGCAGCCGTCTCGACTGGCCCGTGCTTCAGGACGCGGCCCTGTCGTTCGCCCGCGCCCTCACCGCCCGCGGCGCGGCCCGGGGCGAAAGCGTGGCCATCGTGGCCCCCAACAGTCGCGACGGCCTCGTCGCGCTCTACGGCGCGCTTGCGGGGGGCTTTCGCGCCACCATGATCAACCTCGCCGCGGGCCGCGACGCCATCGCCTATGCCTTGGAGCATTCCGAGGCCCGCCTGGCCTTCGTCCACGACGCTTGCACGGACCAGTTCGCGCCCGCCAACACCACCGGCGTTACCCCGGTCCCCCTGTCCGCGCGGGCCAGCGCCGACCTGCAACCCGTCACCCCCGACGACCACGCCCTCCTGATGTACACATCCGGCACCACCGGCCGCCCGAAGGGCGTGCTGCACACCCATGCCAGCCTGTTGGCCGGGGGCTGGACCACCACCATCGCGCATGACCTCTCCGAGGCCGACCGGGGCTTCTGCATCCTGCCGGTCTACCACATCAACGGCCTCTGCGTGACCGTCATGGGCAGCCTCGTCTCCGGCGGCTCGCTCGCCGTCACGTCGAAATTCTCCGCCTCCCGCTTCTGGGACCAGGCGGCGCAGGCCGAGGTCACCTGGTTCTCCGCCGTGCCCACAATTATCTCGCACCTGCTCCATGGCACCGACGAACCCGGCCCCGAGGTCCGCAATCGCCTGCGCTTCGGCCGCTCCGCCTCCTCTGCGCTGGCGGTCGAGACCCAATCGGCGTTCGAGACCCGCTTTTCCGTGCCCATCATCGAAACCATGGGCCTGACCGAAACCGCCGCCCAGATTCTTTCGAACCCCCTGCCCCCCGCCACCCGCAAGATCGGCTCGTCCGGCATGGCTTATGGCTGCGAGATCCAGATCCAGGACAGCACCGGCGCCGCCATGCCGCCCGACACAGAGGGCGAGATCACCGTGCGCGGCCCCAACGTGATGCAGGGCTATCTCAAGAACGCCGACGCCACCCGCGACACGTTCCGCGACGGCTGGCTGCGCACCGGCGACCTCGCCCGCATGGATGCCCAGGGTTACGTCTTCGTCACCGGCCGCCTGAAGGAACTGATCATCAAGGGCGGCGAAAACATCGCCCCCCGCGAGGTCGACGAGGCGCTCTACACCCATCCCGACGTGATCGAGGCCGCCGCCTTCGCCCGACCCTGCACCACCTACGGCGAAACCGTCGAGGCGGCGGTGCGCGTCCGCGACGGCTCCGCTCTCAAGGGCGAGGAGCTGATCGAGATCTGCCGCAACCGCCTCGGCGCGTTCAAGTCCCCGGACGAAATCCACTTTCTCGACGAGTTGCCCAAAGGCCCCTCAGGCAAGATCCAGCGCCTGAAACTCGCCGATATCCTCGAACCCGCCACCCGCTGACAGCACGCCCCGGCGCACACCCGTCCCGGGCATGACCCGGGAACTCCCCGCTCAAAAGACCCGTGCTCGAGATCCTTTGCCGTACCCGCAAAAGGCAGCGGTCGCGCGGCCTCACACCCCCACGTAGCGCTCCGATACATCTGGCGTCAGCTCCGCCATCGCGCCGCTCCAGACCGTCTCGCCCCGCTCCAGCAGCACCGCACGGTCCGCCACCTGCGCCAGTTCTCGCACCGACTTGTCGATCACCAGCAGCGCCATTTCGGTCGCGTCCCGCAGTTGCCCCAGCGCCGCCCAGATCTCAGCGCGCACAAGCGGCGCCAGTCCCTCGGTCGCCTCGTCCAGGATCATCAGCCGAGGGTTGGTCATCAGCGCTCGCCCGATCGCCAGCATCTGCTGTTCTCCGCCCGACAAAGAGGCTGCCACCTGTGCCGATCGCTCTTCCAGCCGTGGAAACAATTCCGCCACGCGCGCCCGGTTCCAGGGCCCAGGCCGGGCCGTGGCCAGCAGATTCTCCGCCACCGTCAGATCCCGGAAACACCGCCGCCCCTCGGGCACCAGCCCGATCCCCAGCCGGGCCGCCCCGTGGCTGGGCAACCGGTGCAGATCGTGGCCATCGAACCGCAGCACGCCGCGGATCGGCAGCATCCGGCAGATCGCCCGCACCGTCGTGGTCTTTCCCATGCCGTTGCGCCCCATCAGCGCCACCGCCTCGCCCACACCCACCTCCAGGTCAACGCCGAACAGCGCCTGGCTCACGCCATAGCGCGCCTCCAGCCCCTCGAGCCGCAAAAGGCTCATGGTTCCTCCCCCAGATAAGCCTCGCGCACCGCCCGGTCCGCCCGGATCTCCGCCACCGTGCCCTTGGCGATGATCCGGCCGTAGACAAGCACGCTGATCCGGTCCGCCAGGGCAAAGACCGCGTCCATGTCATGCTCGACCAGCAGGATCGGCGCCGTGCCACGCAGCTCGCTCAGAAACCCTGTCATCCGTTTCGAGCCTTCCGCCCCCAGCCCCGCCATCGGCTCGTCCATAACGAAGGCTCGAGGGTCGACTGTCAGCGCCATCGCCACTTCCAGTTGCCGCCGCTGCCCGTGCGAAAGGTCAGCGCACAGCGTCGCCGCCGCATCGGCCAGCCCCACCTGCGCCAACGCCGCCTCCGCCCGGTCCCGTAATTCAGCATCGCCCAGCGCCCGCCCGAAAAACCGCCAGGGCCGCGCGGTGGCGCCGAGCGCGCCCAGCAGCGCATTCTGCAGAACTGTGTCCTCCATCGCCAGCTGCGACACCTGGAACGTCCGAGCCAGCCCGTCTCTCGCCCTGGCCGCCGCGCCCAGCCGCGTGACATCCCGACCGCCCAGCAGGACCTGCCCCGCATCCGGCCGCAGAAGACCACAGATCTGCTGGATCAGCGTCGACTTGCCCGCGCCATTTGGGCCGATCACCGCATGGATTTCCCCCGGCTTCAGATCGAGAGCGATGTCCTCGCTCGCCGTCAGCGCCCCGAACCGCTTCGTGATCCCCCGCGTCTCCAGAACCGGCTCAGTCATGCGCCACGCTCCGCCCCGCCAGGAGCCCCACGAGGCCGCCCCGCGCAAAGAGTACGATCAACAGCAGGATCACCCCCAGCCAGATCAGCCAGAACTCCGTCAGTCCGCCCAACCAGTGCTCCAGCACGACAAAGACCGCAGCCCCCACCACGGGGCCAAAGAGCCGCCCGACACCGCCAAGGATGACAAGGATGATGATTTCGCCCGAGAACTGCCAGCTGAACATCGTCGGGCTGACGAACCGGTTAAGGTCCGCGAAAAGCGCGCCCGCCAGCCCGGTGATGGCGCCCGAAATCACGAACGCCACCAGTTTCAGCCGCACGGGGTTCAGCCCCACAGTCTCCACCCGCACCGGCACCTGTCTTGCTGCGTTCAGCGCCAAACCGAAAGGCGACCGCATCAGCCGCGCGTTCCCCCACAAGACCGCGCAGAGGATCGCGAAACACAAGCCGAAGAACTGGATCGGCACCAGCGTGTTCAGCCCCGGAAACCCGTTGCGAACATAGATCGACAGACCGTCCTCGCCGCCGTAGGCGCTCCAGGATATGGCGAAGTAGAAAAACATCTGCCCGAAAGCCAGCGTGATCATGATAAAATAGACGCCGCTCGTCCGCAGGCTCAGCACACCGATAACCAGCGCCGCCAGCGCCGAGGCCACCACGGCGACCAGCCAGATCACCGGCATCGACTTGGTGCCTTCGATCAGCAGAGGCCATTCCATGACCGACGTGTAGGTCTGCGCGTGATGCGCGAGGATCCCCATCGCATACCCGCCGATGCCAAAGAACACCGCGTGCCCCAGGCTCACCAGCCCGCCCAGTCCCAGCGCGATGTTCAAGCCTACAGCGGCCAGCGCCAGGATCGCCACGCGCGTCGCCAGCGTGATCGTGAATGGCTCGTCAACCGCCAGGGCCCAAAGCGGCACCGCCACCAGTCCCGCAAGCACGGCCAGGTTCAACCAGGCTTCCCTGTTCATGACCCCGTTCATGCCCGCACCCCGAACAGGCCCGTGGGCCGCCAGACCAGCACCACGCTCATCAGGATATATATTGCCATCGACGCCAGCGAGGCGCCCACCTGCGTGCCCGCCGCGGGCTCCATGAAAAGCTTGAAGAACTCGGGCAGGAAAATGCCTCCCAGCGTATCCGTCAGCCCCACCAGGATCGCGCCCACGAAGGCCCCCTTGATCGACCCGATCCCCCCGATCACGATCACCACGAACGCCAGGATAAGCACCGGCTCGCCCATGCCCACCTGCACCGACTGGATCGCGCCCACCAGCGCGCCCGCCAGCCCCGCCAGTGCCGCGCCCAGCGCAAAGACCAGCGTGTAAAGCTTCGAGATATCCACGCCCAAAGCCGCGATCATCTCGCGATCATTTTCGCCGGCGCGGATGCGAATACCTACCCGCGTCCGCTCGATCAGCAGCCACAAGCCGATGGCAACCGCCAACCCGATCCCGATCAGCGCCAGCCGGTAAAGCGGATACTGGATGCCTCCGGGCAGCGTCACAGGCCCCGACAGCGCTTCGGGAATATCGAGATAGAGCGGAAAGGACCCGAAAAGATACCGCGTCCCTTCCGAGAAGATAAGGATCAGCGCGAAGGTCGCCAGCACCTGGTCCAGGTGGTCGGTGGCATATAAGCGGCGGATCACCGTGACCTCCACCAAGGCGCCCACGGCCGCCGCGACGGCCAGTGCGGCGCCCAGCGCCAGCAGGAAGCTCCCCGTTGCCGCGGCGACCGCAGCCGCGGCGAAAGCGCCGACCATGTAAAGCGAGCCATGCGCGAGGTTGATCAACCCCATCACCCCGAAGATCAGCGTCAGGCCCGCTGCCATCAAGAACAGCATGACTCCGAACTGAACTCCGTTCAGTACCTGCTCGATGATCAGAATGCTCGACATGCGCGCCGCTTGCTCCTCCGCCGTTTCCGTGCCCGCTGCGGCTGGCTTAAACCACGCCGCCGCACCAAGGCCAAGCCCTTCGCCGGACCTTGGGGCAGCAGCACATGACACGGCAAATGGTTGGATCCCCTCCTGCGAGACGCGGCTCTCTGCGCCTCTGGGTCCGGATGGTTCGACTTCGGCCCGATTCCGACGGCACCGACTCGCGCCGCCCTCTCGAAGAACGGCAATTGTCAGACCTGATTTAGGCGTAAGTTCAATATCTTGCAGCTTAACTACATCTTAAACCCAACCCCATAGCATCGCGCCAACACCTCTTTTGCAGTGTGAAGGGTCCCGCATGACAGATAAAGACACTTCGGTCGGAGAAGCACCGCTTGACCTTCCGGAAAGACTTGATTTCGCCGCTTGCGAAACGCTGGCGACAAGCCTCGAAACCCGGCGCGGATCGGACCTGCGCCTGCAGGCAGGCCAGGTCGGCTTCCTCGGCGCGCTCGCGGCGGAAATCCTGCTGCGCGCGCGACTGCAATGGCAGCAGGACGGTGCTGCGTTCGATCTTGCCGATCCCTCTCCCGATTTCCTCCAGGGACTGGACCGCCTCGGCATTCCCCGACACGCCCTGATGCAAGAGGATTCCGCATGACCCGCATCCTTGCCGTCGATGATTCCCGAACCATGCGCAGTATGCTTCAACAGACGCTGACCGGCGCCGGATTCGAGGTGGAACTGGCCGAGGATGGTGTCGATGGTCTCGAACGCCTCCCGACCGCCACGCCTGACCTTATCATCACGGATATCAACATGCCGCGGATGGACGGGTTCGGTTTCATCGACGGGGTTCGCAAAGGCGCGCATGTGTCCAGCGTGCCGATCCTCGTACTGACAACCGAGAGCGGCGATGCGCTCAAACAACGCGCCCGCGAGGCCGGCGCTACAGGCTGGATCGTGAAGCCCTTCGACGAAGAAAAACTCGTCCAGATCATTCGGCGACTTGTGGTCTGAAGGAGGGCGCGCACTATGAACGATCTCAACCAGATGTTCTTTCAGGAATGTGACGACCTGCTGGAACAGCTTTCTGCCGGGCTGAACGACCTAGAGGCCGGGGCGGGGGACGACGAGACCATCAACAGCATGTTCCGCGCGGTGCACTCCATGAAGGGTGGCGCGGGCGCTTTCGGTCTTGATCAACTGGTTTCCTTCGCGCACGCGTTCGAAAACGTGCTCGACGATATGCGCAGCAACCGGCTGGCTGTGGGCGACAGTGTCGTCAATCTCCTTCTCACGGCCAGCGACCATCTCGCCGATCTGGTCGAGGCCGCCAGCCAGGGAACGGTGCTGTCCGCCGAACAAGGCGCGTCCATCCTGAACGACCTCAAACAGGTCAGCCTTGCGGCGAATGGCGCTTCCGGCTCGGGTGAGGAAAGCGCCGAGGAGTCCGTTGAACCGGATTTTCAGCCGACCTTCCTCGCGATCGATGGCGAGCTGCCTTCTCTGGACGACATGGGATCGGCCGATAGCGGCGGGCCGGTGACCATCCGCTTCAAGGCATCGCCGCAGCTCTTCGCGAACGGCCACGATCCCGCAATCCTGTTCCGTAGCCTGGAGGCGTTGGGAACGCTGCGGATCGAAGCCGAGCTCGACGCGGTGCGACCACTTTCCGAGGGGCCGTGGTCCGTCCCGGCTTTGAGCTGGACACTTGACTTCCGTGCTGACGATGCGGTCGACGAGGCCGCAATTCGCGAAGTTTTCGAGTTCGTCGAAGGTCTGTGCGAGCTCGAAATTTCCACGCCGCTCGCCCTCACGTCCGCCTTGCCTTCCCTGCCGGAACTGTCGGACCCGGTTTCCGACGGCCCGGACGACACCGACCCCGACGTGCCAGGCGTGGTGCCGTCAAATGGCGGGACCACGCCTGTTGCCGCTGGTGCACCACCTGCAGACAGCGGGGCGGCACCCCCGCCTGCCGGCGCCCCGAGAACGGCAAATTCCCGTACCAGCACCATTCGCGTTGACCTCGACCGGGTCGACCGGCTGATCAACCTCGTGGGCGAACTCGTTATCGCGGAGGCCATGCTGCGGCAATCGATGGACGAGATGTCCGGTTCAGGCAACGGTGGCGTCGACGAGGCAATGAGCCAGCTCAAGACGCTCTCCGGTGCGATCCAGGAAAGTGTCATGGCGATCCGGGCCCAGCCGGTGCGCAGTCTGTTTCAACGCATGTCCCGTATCGTCCGCGAAACAGCCCGGGAGGCCGGGAAATCGGCGCGCCTCGTGACAGTGGGCGACGCGACCGAGGTCGACAAGACCGTTACCGAACGCCTGGTCGAACCGTTGACGCACATGATCCGCAACGCCATCGACCATGGCCTCGAGACACCCCAGGCACGTCGCGACGCCGGCAAGGATGACCGCGGGACCGTTACGCTCGAAGCCAGCCACAGATCGGGCCGGGTGGTCATCGTCATCAAGGATGACGGCGCTGGCATCAACCGTCCGAAAGTGCGTCAGATCGCCATCGAGAAGGGTCTGATACGCGCCGAGGACGACCTCAGCGACTCCGACATAGACAACTTGCTGTTTCGCCCCGGCTTCTCGACCGCGGGCGAGATCTCCAATCTCTCGGGCCGTGGGGTCGGTATGGATGTGGTCCGCAACGAGATCCAGTCCCTTGGCGGCCGGGTCAGCTTGCAATCGGTGCCCGGGCGCGGCACCTCCGTCACGGTATCGCTGCCACTTACCCTCGCGGTTCTCGAAGGCATGGTCGTAAAGGTTGCCGATCAGTCCCTCATCGTGCCGACTTTGCCGCTTCGCGAGATGCTGCAGCCTGGCCAGGCCAAGGTGCACACGCTGTGCGATGGCGACAACGTCCTGTCGCTGAACGGCGAAATGGTTCCGATCAAGGATCTCGGCGCCGCGCTGGGCTTTCGCGCCGCGCCTGTCGGCCTCGACAGTCAGTCCCTTCTTCTGATCGAGGGAGAGACGGGACACCGCTACGCGCTCGCCGTGGATGGCATCGCCGAGCAGCGCGAGGTGGTGATCAAGGGCCTCGAACAGAACTACCAGAAAATACCCGGAATCGCGGCGGCAACGATCCTCGGCGACGGCAAGATCGCACTTATCGTAGACACCGACCAGATGATTGCACCACCGGGTCAGGGCGGATGGGTCGATCGCGCCTGGCCAGACGCCACAGGAGATATTCATCATGCGTGAAGTCCAAGCCGAAACAAAGACCGCCAACCGGGTGGAGATCGTATGCTTCACGGTCGAGGACCAGGATTTCAGCATCGAGATCTCGCATGTGCTGGAAATCCGCGGTTGGACCAGCACCACGACGCTGCCTCATGCGCCGGATTTCGTGGTCGGAATGATGAATCTTCGCGGCACGGTTCTGCCGGTCGTCGACCTCTCGTTGCGACTTGGCTTCGGCAAGACCGAGCCCGGCAAGCGGCATGTTATTATCATTGCCCAGATCGACGACAAGATCGTCGGTTTCCTGGTCGATGCGGTTTCCGACATCATCACCGTTGACGAAGCCCAGATGCAGGCGACGCCCGACGTGTCCTCCTCGCGCACCCAGGCTTTCATTCGCGGGGTCCACTCCCTCGATGACAAGCTCGTGCGCGCTATCGATGTGCGAGAGGTTCTGCCACAAGAGGCTCCGTTGAGCGCATGAGCGACGAACCGCAGGTCACTGCACCGCCCCTGATCAGTCCCCGCGATTTCACGATCGTCGCCAACCTGCTCAAACGGATGACGGGCATTCACATCGGAAGCAACAAGCGCGCAATGGTGTCAGGTCGCCTGGCCAAACGGCTGAAGGCGCTGGGCATCGGATCGGTCGAGGCATATTGCGACTGGCTGCAGAAGCCCGGCAACGAAGCCGAGCAGGATGCCTTTGTCTCCGCGCTGACCACGAACATGACGCGCTTCAATCGCGAAGAACATCACTTCAACCACCTCTCAGAACATGTTCTTCCCCGGCTGACGGAGGCCGCACGGTCCGGCCGCCGGGTGCGCTTCTGGTCCGCCGCCTGCTCGACCGGCGAAGAGGCATTTGATATTGCGTTTCGCCTCCTCGAGATCTGCCCCGAGGCGGCGCGCCTCGACCTGCGCATCCTTGCGACTGATATCGACAAGTCGGCCCTCGGCACTGCGCGTGCCGGGCTCTATCCGACGTCCAGCCTGTCGGACCTGCCCGAGGCGCTTGCCGATCGCTACGTGGATCGCGCGGACGCCCCCTCCGGCATGGTGCGCGTTGCACCCACAGCGCGAGACCTGATCACGTTCCGGTGCCTGAATCTGAACGCCGAATGGCCTTTTCAGCGCGGGTTCGATGTCATCATGTGCCGCAATGTGACGATTTACTTCGACGAGGCGACCCAGATCCGCCTGTGGGAGCGCTTGGCAGACCGCGTCGTGGCCGGCGGCGCCCTCTATGTTGGCCATTCCGAAAACCTGCCCGAACACATCGCCACCTCGTTCATTCAACAAGAGCGTGGCGCCTTCTGCCGCCCTGCCGCCGCCGTGTCCCGACAAGCGTCAATGCTCAAAATCGCAAAGGGCGCCGACAGGCATCGCACAGACATAAATGGAGGCCTCGGATGAGCCTGAAAGACAAACTGCATATCCTTGTCGTCGACGACATGTCGACCAGTCGCGGGCTTCTCACTCAGGCCCTCGACGAACTCGGGATCAAAAATTACCGAACCGAGGCGGATGGCCACACCGCCTGGAGCAGCCTCGCCTCCAAGCCGGTGCACCTCGTGATCTCCGATTTCAACATGCCGCGGATGGACGGGCTCCAACTGCTCGAAGCGATCCGCTCGCACCGCGCCATTGCGAGGACCGGCTTCATCCTCGTAACCGGTCGCGCCGACAAGGAGATCCTCGAGCGCGGGACGCGGTTGGGCATGAACAACTACCTCAAGAAGCCGTTCCAGACCGCACAGTTGAAGGCTTGCATCGAAAAAGTCGTCGGTCGCCTTTGAGCCAGATTTCCCGAAAGCAGGAGCGTTCCGTGTCTTTTCCTTCCATCGCCCGCATTCTCGAAATTCTCGCTGACGAGACGGACGATCTTGCGGCCATCGCGGAAAGGCTGGACGCGTTGATCCCCGAACTGGTCGCGCATCTTCCGGAGCATGGCACCTCCGACCTGCGCGACCTGCAGCGCGTCGATGCTCTCTGGCAGCATTTGAGAGACATTTCCCGGGTGCTCCAGACGCTCTCAAGCATGACGGTTGCAGACGTGCCCGTCGATCTCGCGCCCCTGATTGCTCAGGTCCGGCTCGACTATTTCCGGCATCGGCTTCTGGATGATCCCGTGAAACCCGCTCTCGGGCTGGGCGATGGCCAGCCGATCCTGTTCTGAAACCCCCGCGGTGGAAGCGAGCCGCCTGCCTCTGAGAGGACCACGCCATGCAACAGACAACAAGAACAAGCGACCGCGCGACCATGCCGGGCGGCGAGGTCGATTTTCCGCGCGAACAGCTCCTGGCTTCCGCGACGGACACACGCGGCGTCATACGCTACGCGAACTCGGAATTCTGCAGGGTTGCTGGCATGTCGAAAGAGGAACTGGTCGGCGCGCCACACAAGGTGGTACGCCACCCCGACATGCCGCGCGGCCTGTTTCACTTGATGTGGCAACGGCTTCAAGCCAGGCTTCCGGTCTGCGCCTATGTCAAGAATGCGTCCGCCGACGGCCGATACTACTGGGTCTTCGCATCCATCACACCGACCCGGGACGGTTACCTGTCGGTAAGGATCAAACCCGGGTCCGATTTCTTCGAGTTCACGCGCGACATCTACACCGACGCGCTTGCCGAAGAAGCACGCGGCCTTCCGCCCGACAAAAGCGCCGAATATCTGGTGAAGCGCCTGTCGGAAAAGAACTTCCCCGATTTTGAATCATACGCATTCGCAGCTCTGAATGCCGAGTTCTCCCTGCGCGAGGATATCGACGAGACCGCCGATGCGGACCTCCGGAAAATCTCGAAACTGACCGACATGATGACTGAGGCCGAGGCGCTTGTTCACAAGATAATCTCGATTTTTCAGCAAGTTCGGGGCGAACCCATCAACTTGCGGATTCTTTCCAGCCGGCTGGAGGGGGCAGGTGTGGCGATCGGCACGATTTCAAAGAACTACGAGACGATGTCGGACGACATGTACCAAATGGTCGAAAGGCTGCGCTGTGACAATACCGGACTGCTGGTGCGAATGCGGGCCGCCCTCGCCCATGCTCACAGCGCGTCGCAGATGTCGGCGCTGATGGACCTGACCGCGAAGCAGTCAGCGTTGAAGCACAATTCCTCCAGTCGCGGGCACGGCGGTCGGGATATACTTCATGCGCAGGCCGAGTCCCTTTCCGAGATCAGCCGCGCCGCGGTCTCCGATGTCGCCACCTTGGGCAAGATCATTCCGGACGTTTGTCGCCAATTGCGACGTCGAATAAACGGGCTCGATCTGGTCAAGCTTCTCTGTCGGGTCGAAAGCGGCAGAATGAGCGACATAGACAGTGGGCTGCTCGGCATCATCCACCGCCTGGAGCACGCGCATCACCAGACCGACCGTCATCTGGCTGCCCTGTCCGCGACCGCAATTCAGATTGATTCAACATCAACGGCACTCTGAGCCGCGCGGGTTCAGAGGATATTAAATCTTATCGACGAACATACGGACCAATAAGACCACTTTCCAGAATCCGGAGGGATAATGAAACATACAGTCACCAACTTCGCACTCGCCTGCATGCTCGCTTCTGGCGCTGCCGCGTCCGGCGATTATGACGCGGCGCTCAAGAATCTCGCGAACAATACCATCGCAGAATGGGTAACAGACCCCCTCGTGCTCGAGGTACTTCGCATTCAGAATGTCGCGCACGAGAACCTTACAGAAGGCGAGATCATTGCGCTCGATGCCACTTGGCGAGAACAGGTAATCTCCGGCGGCGCCCTCGTCGACAGCATCCTGTCGAACGGCCTTTCCTCCCACCTTCGGGAGATACAGACGCAAGGCGCCGGACGTTACACCGAAATCTTCATAACCGATGCCCGCGGACTGAATGTCGGCCAAAGTGACGTGACCTCCGATTACTGGCAGGGCGACGAAGACAAGTGGCAAGTGCCCCACGCCACATCCGGTATTCACATCAGTCCCGCCGAATTCGACGAATCATCGCAGGCATACCAGAGCCAGATCAGCCTTCCGATCATGGATGATGGGACGTTCGTCGGGGTGATCACGGTCGGCGTCGACCTCGAGATGCTCGCTTCTGCCAACTGAACCACCCTTCTCACGGGAGCCCGAGATGACCATGACCGCCCCTATCGCCGGCACCAATCCTGGCCGGATCAAGACCGCTTTCGCGGCGCTCAGCATCCGCGCGAAGCTTGCCATCGCTGTTGCCTTGGGCTTTCTCGCAACCTTCACCGTCAGCTTCGTCCTGCTCGATCTAAATCTCAAGTCCATGAGCATGGAGCAACAAGCTGAGGACGAGGTCTTCATCGCTGACATGCTGGCCAACCAGATGCGAGCCCCGATTCAGTTCAAGGACGGGGACCGGATTGCCGAAGTGTATGCATCCGCGACAGAACGTGATGCCTCCCTGATCGCAGTCGAGGTCGTTCATGTATCCGGTGAGCAGTTGGCCGAATACGCGGCCAGAAGTACGAAATCGCCTCAGGTCCAAGCAATGATCGCAAGGGCTCTGGCCGACAAGGAACTGGCACACGCCGGCGAAGGCGATACGCATGCCGTTGCAGTTCCGGTCATGGCAAAAGATGGTATTACGCTTCTTGGCGCGGTCGGCTTCCTATGGGACAATGGCACGTTCATTGCCGCGCAAAAGATGCAGATCCTGCAGGTCCTGGGAACCAGCGCCGTGGTCGCGTTGGGCGGCCTCGTGGCAATCTTTTTCGCCATCTCTCATCTGGTGACCGGGCCAATCAAGTCGCTGAGCAGCGCAATGCGCGCGGTCGCGAGCCACGACTACACCGCGAATATTCCCGGGATCAACCGTGGGGACGAGATCGGTGTCATGGCACAAGGGCTTCAGCAATTCCGTGACACGCTGGCCCGCGACGAAGCAGAAACCCGGGCCCGGCACGAGTCGACGACCCTGAGACAGAAACTCTTGCATCACCTTGGAGAACGCATGTCCCGCCTTGCATCGGGTCGGACGGATTGCTCCATCAATCTCGGTGACTTCGAGGGACTCGACTCCGATCACATCGAAATCGGCAAGAATTTCAACGAAGTCGTGGCCAGCCTTCGCAAGATGCTCACGACGATCGTGTCCACAGCCGAAAGTGTACGCACCAGCTCGCAGGAAATCTCCGAGGTCGCCGAGGACCAGTCGAAACGGTCCGAGGCTCAAGCGGCGACGCTGGAAGAGTCCGCTGCGGCCATCGAGGAATTGAACAATAGCGTGCAGACAACTGCGACACTCGCAGTCGATGCCAACGAACGTATCGCGGACAACAAGAAACGTGCGGCCACCGGCGGCGACGTCGTGGGCAAGACAGTCAAGGCCATGCGCGACATCGAGGAGTCGTCGCAACAGATCACCGCGATCATCGGTGTCATTGACGACATCGCGTTCCAGACGAACCTTTTGGCGCTCAATGCAGGCGTCGAGGCCGCCCGGGCGGGTGATTCCGGCCGCGGATTCGCCGTCGTGGCCTCGGAAGTCCGCGCTCTTGCACAGCGCGCCTCGGACTCGGCCAATGAAATCAAGGAATTGATAATGCGTTCCAGCGAACACGTTACCGAGGGAAGCGATCTTGCGAACCAGGCCGGCGCTGCGCTGAGCGACATAATCGATGGTGTCAATCATGTGTCCGACCTCGTTTCTCAGATTGCCACCGGATCCAGCGAACAGGCGGCAAACCTGGCGGAAATCAAGGAAAGCGTGACGGAACTCGATAAGGTGACGCAACAGAACGCTGCAGTGATCGAGGAGTCCTCTGCAGCCAGCCGCAGCTTGAGCAATGAAGCGCAACGCATGACGGACATCCTGCGTCAATTCAGTCTCGACGAGTTGAGCGAAGACACAGCGCCGTCCGCGCTCCAAATCCCCGCATCCGCGCGAAAGACAGGCTGGGAAGACGAAATCGCGAGGACGGAGCCGCAGAACGCGTCGGCAGTCAAGATTGCCGCCCCAGCCGTTTCCTCCGCCGCTGTGAACGGACAGGAAGACTGGCATGAATTCTGATCGCGCATGTGCTTCGGCACCGTGCGAGGAGGTCTCATGACACATCTTGGCAACCGCGCAGAATCGCGGTCAAACATGACCGACGCACCTGGTCCCGGTTCGATCGAAGGCGCCGTCTTCGTTCCTCTCTTTCAGGGCGAGACCCGAATTTCAGACCGTCGGGAAGAAGTCATGACCACCATTCTGGGCTCCTGCATCGCTACCTGCATGTGGGATCCCGTCGCCGGTGTCGGAGGCATGAACCACTTTCTGCTTCCGGGCGACACCGGAGATCGCGGGACCAACATGCGTTACGGCGTCAATGCCATGGAACTTCTGGTCAACGGCCTGCTCAAGAAAGGCGCGGACCGCACCCGCCTGAATGTCAAGATCTTCGGCGGCGCAAAGATGTTCGAGGGCGGCGCCGAAATCGGTGCTAAGAATGCCAGTTTTGCCGAATGGTACCTGTCGAACGAAGGCTTCAAAATCACGGGTAGCTGCCTTGGTGGATCCCGCGGGCGAAAGATCAGGTTCTGGTCGGCGTCGGGTCGGGTCCAACGATGCTTCATGTCAAACATCAGCGATCCGATCATCGCATCGCCCGTCCGAAACAAGCCCAGAAACACACCATCGCAGGGCGATATCCAGCTATTCTAGGGATTTACCGACCTGACGTGCCCCAATCGGCACCCCCCTCACCTTCTCTGATCACAGACTCTCGGAACCTCTCGCCTTCACGCCGGTTTCGCAGTGGGTAAGAACAGATCGTTCAAGACACCGTTGTGGAGGCCTGGCGGCAATTCATGGCGTTCGGAGCACCGACGTTCACGCTGAGAATGATGCCCGCGGCCGCAGGAATCCACAAAGGCGTCTTCGGTCAAGTGCCACGTCGGTCAGTGTGGGCCGCGCCGTCAATTGTGATCGCGGGGAACACGCACGTCCCAGTCAAGGTCGCGCACGCAGGTGTCGTCGAGAAACGCCTGCAACCGCGCCTCGATGCGGTACTCGCTCTTGTCACCGGTCAGTTTTGTCCACGTCACCGTGCGAACCATCCATTCATCGCGCCGCATCTCGTGGGTCCAGGTCACCTCTCCCTCCGCGGACGTCGGGTCATCGGGAAGGATGGTGTAGCGTTCGGCGGCTTTCGCCGCGTGGAAAAACTCCTGCCGCCGGATCGTCGCCGCCCCCTCATCGTCGACCACCTCGATCAACAGCCGTCCGGTGTCCGTATCCTCCGAGATCGACCATGACGCGGACGAGGCTCTTTCCACCTCGAGTTCCAGCGGCTCGGCGGCCCTTGCCGGACCGAACGCATCCACCGGCATCGGCGCCGCGCTGCAAAGTGGCAGATCAAGCCGGCATTCGCCCGTAAGAACCGTCAGCGTCACGGGCTCGGGCGCCGGCCACGCGATCGGGAAATAGCTTGTGGACAGACCCAGACGGATGCGATGTCCTGCTCGGAATGTCTGGGCGACATGCTTCATCGGCACGGTGACGGTATAGGTCTGTCCGGGCTCGAGCGTTTCGGGATGCTCGTGACTGTTGCGATGCGTCAGGTTCAAGAGCCCATAGCTGACGCGCGTTGCCGCCCCGTCCGGGGCCACATCCATCAGCCGCGCGGCAACCTGAGCCACGGGCCTATCCACTTGGAATGCCATCGAAAAAGCCGGGTCGCCGACCATGTGCCGATCGTCTTCCAGCGGTGCGGTCTCAAACGTCAGGCTTCCCGCATCTTCGCGCCTTTGGTCCCCCGGCTGGTCGCCCGGATGACCGTAAGAGCACCACTTGCCGCCGTGCCGCCCGACCCAAAGCGGTGAACACAGCTTCAGTGGCTCACCCGGCCCGGCCCGGCCCAGCCCGCCATCCGACGAAAGCGCGAATGAACTCCGCGTGATCTGCGCCGAGGGCCATGAAGCAAGGTCGATCCAGTGCCCCGACCGTTCCTCGTAATGGGTTTGCGGCATGGCGTGATCCTGCAGAAAGACGCGCAGCTTCGGCTCGTCGGCGATCCCGGTGTCCTGTCCCTTCAGCCACTGGTCCCACCATCGCGTCTCTTCCGTCAGCCAATCTATGGCCGGCCCCGGTTCGCCCAGATGCGGATAGCGATGCGACCACGGGCCAATCAGCCCCTTGACCGGCGCTTTCAGGTTCTCGACGAGCCGGAAGACCGCCCGGCAGTACCCGTCGGCCCAGCCGCTGACGGCGTAGACAGGCACCTCGATATCCGAAAAGTTCTCGCAGACCGACCCGTGTTTCCAGAACGCATCCCGCCTTTGGTGCTGCATCCAATTCTCCAGCCACAGGCCAGATCCGTCCAGTCGCTCTTCCCACATCGTCCGCCAGCGGTCGCCCACATGCGCCGGGTCGGGCGGAAGGGTGTTGATGCCGAACATCACCGACGCCCAGGACAGGTGATCCCCAAGCAGCGTGCCGCCCATGTAGTGGATATCGTCGGCATAGCGATCGTCGGTCGAACAGATCGTGACCACCGCCTTCAATGCCGGCGGGCGCAGCGCCGCCAGTTGCAGGCCATTGAATCCGCCCCAGGAAATGCCGACGATCCCGACCCCGCCATCGCACCAGTCCTGCGCGGCGATCCAGGCGATTACGTCACATCCGTCCTGCAGCTCGATGTCGGTATATTCATCCGTCATCAACCCTTCGGATTCGCCGGTTCCCCGCAGGTCGACGCGCACATAGGCATAGCCCTGCGCCGCCATCCAGGGCGCCCGCGCGTGGTCGCGCTCCAACGTCTTGTCGTTCTTTCGATAAGGGATGAATTCCAGGATTGCCGGCACAGGCAGGTCCTCTGAACCTTCCGGCATCCAGATGCGGGCGGCCAGCCGCGTGCCGTCGGGCATCGGAATCTCCAGATGCTCGATCTCGTGGATGGTCTGCGGCAGAGGATGATCGATCTTCATATCAGCGTCCGGGTAGCGGCTTCAGGGAGTTCTCCAGCGTGGGGCTACTGCCTCTACTGCCCGATGTCCAGCCGCCACCGGGCAAGGGAAAATCCCAAGCCAGCACGGAACCCGCTCTGTCGACGATCAACCGGAAATTTAAAGAAACCGGGCTGGCGGAACCGTTCCAAACGGCTCGCGCTCTTTCGCCCTACTCCACGATATCCGTGAATTCGTAGTTCAGCCTCTTCATGACCTGCTCGTAGTTCCAAAGCAGCTTCGACTGTTTCTGCGCGCCCATCCAGACCGACGCCACCGCATAGCTGTAGGCGTCCTGCTCCGGCAGTTCCGACAGTTTCGACCCCTTGCTGACATAAGAGGTGATCCGCGTGCCCTCGACCTGCTCGGCGGCGACCTCCACCTCGGCCCGCGATGGCGCGCGGGCCACCGTCGCGTCGTTGAAGAACACCCGGTAGAAGAACTCCGCCGCGACGGTTTCCGGCCCTTCGCCCTTGGGCATGTCCGGCTTGCGGCCCAGGCCAAGGTCCACAGTCACCTGCTGGTGACTGACCCCGTCGACCATCTCGAATAGGTCGCAGTGCGATTGCGCGATGCGGGTGTTGATCTCCAGCAGCCAGATCTGGTTCTGCACCTCGTCCCAGTAATACTCGATGTTGAAACCGGCATTGTCGTAGCCGATGTGCTTCATCACCGTCTTGGTGATCTCTGCCATCTGCTCCTGGATACGTGGCGGCAGGGTGGACGGGTAAAGATAGTAGAAAAAGCTCAGAACCTGTGGATAACGGATCGAGTCGACCACGCCGTAGGGTACGACCTCGCCATCATGCACATAGCCCTCGACGGTGCATTGGCGCCCGCCGATCACCCGCTCGGCCATACAGTAATGGCCCTCCACGGCTTTCACGTCATCGGGCAGGTCGGCCTGGTTCAGGACATAGTTGAACGGCTCGGAAATCTCGTTGATCTCGGCGCGGAAGGCTTCGGTCGCATAGGCGAAATCCTCAGGGCTGTCGATGCGGAACCCCAGGCGAGAGCCCGATGACTTGATCGGCTTCACGAAGAACGGAAACCGCAGGCCGGCCTCGCCGATCTTGGACAATGCCTCGTCGTCGAACGGGTCGAAAGCGGTGAAGTTCGGAACGTGGTCGGGAATGACCTCGGCCATCACCTTGCGCGACCAGTACTTGTGCTCGCATTTCAGCAGCGATTCCAGCGACGCGTTTCGCACACCGTATTTCTTGCACAAAAGCGGCAGCATGGTGGACACGGGAAAGTCGATATAGCCCACGATCGCGTCAATCGAACCGTCGAAGGCGTCCAGCGTCTCCTCGGCCCGGCGCAGCATGTCGGGAATATCGAAAATCTGCGTATCGGATACTTCCGCAGAGGTGAGAAGCGGGTGGAAGTTCACGTCCTCGACGCCGCGAAGGCGCTTCAACCGCGCCGCATTCAGTTCGTTCATTCCAACGACGAAAACGTTTTTTGTCATATCACTCCCTCGGTTATCAACGCCGTTGCGACGGCGTTGTTCCCTGTCTAATTGCGCGAACGTGGCTTACGTCTGCCCCAGGTCAGACTGCGCCCCGTAACTGCGGCCTTTCAGGCGCTCTGTGGCACCTTCGATGTCATCGACCAGCAGCAACAGGAAATCACCCGGTTTGGCCTCGCCGATGGCGCGATCTATCGCGGCCTGCTCGTCCATGATGATCTCGACCGTTCCGGCGGATCCGGCATCCTTGGCGCCCTTCTCGATCAGCCCGGCGGTCTCACCTTCGCTGCGTCCGCGCGCGTCCGTTTCATAGACATAGACCGCGTCGCACATCTTGGCCAGTTGGGCGCCCAGCGCCGCAAGGTCCTCGTCCCGGCGGTTGCCCGGGGCCGTGGCCACGGCGATCTTGCGCTGTTGGCCAAGACCGTTGACCAGCGGCTCCAGCGCCTCGAGCGCCGGCACGTTGTGGCCATAGTCGATCAGGCATTTGACGCCATCGGCCTCGAAGTAGTTCGTCCGCCCCGGCATCTGCGCCGGTGTGGGGTGGAAGCTGAGCAGGCCTGCACGGATGTCATCGATTTCCAGCCCGTGCGCCAGTGCGGCGGCCGTGGCCGCCATGGCATTCTGCACGTTGAAGGGCGCATGCCCCTCGAAGGAAATCGGCACGTCGTTGACGGCGGCCACCTCGACCTCGACCTGACCGCGCAACAGCACGATCCGGCCTTGGCGCACGGTGATGACCATCTTGTGGTTGGCAAGGTGCTCCTTGAGGTCCGGGTTGTCGGGGTTCATCGTGAAATAGATGATCTCGCCCCGCGCCCAGTAGGTGCCCTGATCCATCACCAGCGGGTCATCGGCGTTCAATACGCAGAACCCGCCGATCTTCTTGACCGCATCGACCACCACGGTCTTGCACCGTGCCAGTTCTTCGAGCGTGTGGATATCGCGCTCGCCCAGGTGGTCGGATGCGATGTTCAGCAGAACGCCCACGTCGCATTCGTCAAAGCCGAGGCCCCGGCGCATGATGCCGCCGCGTGCGACCTCGAGCACGGCGTGTTCCACGGTCGGCTCGCGCAGCACCGCATGGGCCGCGGCGGGCCCGGAATAGTCGCCGCGCAGGATGACGTGGTTGTCGATCTCGATCGTGCCGGTACAGCCCATGCCCACCGAATTGCCCGCCTGCCGCAGGATATGCGTGATCAGGCGTGTCGTGGTGGTCTTGCCGTTGGTGCCGGTGATGGCGGTGATCGGAATGCGCCCGTCATCCGTGGGGTCGGGGAACAACATGTTGACGACCGCCTCGCCCACCGCACGCGGTTTGCCATGGGTCGGTGCCATGTGCATCCGAAAGCCCGGCCCGGCGTTGACCTCGACCACGCCCGCCGATTGCTGATCCAGCGGCTTGGACAACGTTTCGGCCAGAAGGTCGATCCCGATGATATCGAGACCCACCAGCCGGCCGATCCGCTCCATCGCGAACTTGATCTCGGGATGCACCTCGTCGGTCAGGTCCGTCGCCGTCCCGCCGGTCGAGATGTTGGCGGTGGATTTCAGATAAACAATTTCACCTTTTTCCGGCACCGACTCGAGCGTCAGTTCAGCCTGCTCCAGCAGGCGCATGGTCTGTTCGTCCACGTGGATCTGGGTCAGCAGGTTCTCGTGGCCCACACCGCGGCGCGGGTCCTTGTTTTCCTCGTCGATCAGCTGCTGGATCGTCGATTTTCCATCGCCCTCGACATGGGCGGGGCGGCGGCGTGCGGCGGCCACCAGCTTGCCGTCGACCACCAGGATACGGTGATCCTCGCCCTTGATATAACTTTCAACGATGACGGCGCCGTAATCGTCGCGGCACCGCGCCAACGCGGCCTCGTAGCCCGATTTCAGCTCTTCCTCGTTGGTGATGTCGGTGGTCACGCCGCGCCCGTGGTTGCCCGACAAAGGCTTGGTGACGACCGGCCAGCCGATCCACTCGGCGGCGTCTTTGACCTCTTCCCAGCTATATCCGATATAGCCCTTGGGAACGGCCACGCCGGCGTCGTCCAGCACCTGCTTGGTCCACTCCTTGTCGTCGGCAATCGAGTGGCCGATGATGCCCGACGCATCTGTCACCGTGGCCTGGAACTTGCGCTGCTTCACGCCGTGCCCGAGCTGGGTATAGCTCGTGCCCTCGGTCAGGTTGTACCACGGGATGTTGCGCGCCTTGGCCGCGTTCACGATCGAGCCGGTCGACGGCCCAAGCGCGTTGGCGTCCCGCACCTCTTTCAACCGGTCGATTACCGGCTCCAGCTCCACATCCTTGCCGTCATACAGCGCCTGGACAATCTCCACTGCCTCCTCGCCGCAGGCGATGCCGGTTGCCTCGTCGCGATAGCGATAGACGACGTGATAGACCCCCTTGTCATAGCTGTCGACGGTCTTGCCGTAGCCCACCGAAAAACCGATCATGTTCTGCAATTCGATTGCCACATGCTCGACCATGTGACCGGCCCAGGTGCCTTCCTTGACCCGGGACAGGAACCCGCCTGCCTCTCCGACCGAACAGCGATGCTCGTATATCGTGGGGATCAGGGATTGAAGCTTGTCGGCAATGCCGTCGACCTTGTCACTCGGCCGGTCTTCCAGTTCCTCGATGTCCAGCCGCATGTAGATCGATTGGTAGCGGCTGTAATAGTTCGGTCCGCGCAGCGCACGGTGTTCAAGTATACGCATCCTTCAGCTCCAGGCTCTCGGCCCCAAGCTGTTTGGCACTCAGGACCTGCCGGTCCGCCAGGTTGTATCCATCACCCTCGACCAGCGCATGCATCACGACGTTGTGGACGCTCACCGCCTCACCGTCTGACAAGTCGAATACATTGCAACTGGTTATCCTTGAACTGTCAACGAGGATTACGTGACCGGGTCCAAAGGCCTTTATTATACCGCCCTCGAACAGCACGGCCGCATCTTCGCCAAGTCCGATTCCCAGGTATTCGGGGTTCGTCGCCCCCACTTCCATCAGCCGCGAGAAGCGGCCCCGCTCCAGGAAATGGGTGTCGATGATGACCCCTTCGATCAGGCCGAAACCCGCGCTCATCTTGACCGCGCCCTTGCGCAGACTGTCGATCGCGCTGCCGCCATAGACCATGGTCGTGGATTGGCACGCAGCACCCGCGCTGGTGCCGGCGATGACCGCGCCCTCGTGGTAGATGCCACGGATCGCCTCCAGCGACTTTGATGCGCCGAAGATGCTGGTCAGGCGCATCTGGTCGCCGCCCGAGATGAACAGCACGTCGCTCTTTCGGATCATGTCGACCATCTTGGGATCATCGGCATCGCGCCTTTCGCGGATGCGCACATCCAGCACCTCGGACGCGCCCAGCGCGTCGAAGGCTTCCTCGTAGGCCGGAAAGACCTCATCGGGGATGCTGCTGGCCGTGGTGATCACGCCGACCACCGGACTCTCTTTGTTGGAGAGTTTCAGCACGCGCCCCAAAATCGCCGCCTTGGCGGATTTGTCTTCGGCGCCGCCAATCGCGACCAGTTTGCCTCGGGGCCTCGGTTTCACGGACATATCCATCGAACGACTCCATCCATCGCTGGACTATTATCTATATGTTGTGGATGTTACCATCCCGTTCACAAGAATGTCACGTAACCCACAGTCCGCAACTGCAAAAGCGATCGCAACGTCACGATTCCCGCGCTATGTGGGATTCTTGGCAACCAAACCGCGCCAAAACGGCGCAAAAGATGGCAGGAACCAGACATGAGCGACGGATTCGCACTGGCAATTCACGGTGGTGCCGGGGTCCTGCCCCGGGCGGAGATGAGCGAAGAGCGTGAAGCGGCCTGTCACGCCGCCCTGGCGCGGGTGCTGACGGCCGGCGAGTCCGTGCTCGCAGCCGACGGCACGGCGCTTGACGCTGTCACCGCCGCGGTTCGCGCGCTCGAGGACGAGCCGCTTTTCAATGCGGGTCGCGGTGCGGTCTTCACCCGCGCCGGCACGCACGAGATGGACGCCGCCATCATGGACGGGCGCGACCGTCGCGCCGGGGCCGTGGCGGGCATCTGCGGCCCGCGAAACCCGGTCGACGCCGCCCGCGCCGTCATGGAGCGTACGTCGCATGTCCTCATGGCCGGCGACGGGGCGCTGACCGTCGCCCGCGAGGCCGGCCTGCCCTTCGAGGAGACAAGTTATTTCTTCACCCCGGAACGCTGGGACACGCTGCAGGAAACCCTGCGGATGGAGGCCGACGGCACGCTTGACGATGATCCGTCGCGCCGCCATGGCACGGTGGGCGCCGTGGCCCGCGACCGCGCGGGCAACCTTGCCGCCGCCACCTCGACCGGCGGGATGACGGCCAAAAGTGCCGGTCGCATCGGTGACAGCCCCCTGATCGGTGCCGGCACCTTCGCCGCCAACGACAGCTGCGCCGTTTCGGCGACCGGTGACGGCGAGGCTTTCATCCGCCTTTCCGTCGCGCACGAAATCGACGCGCGTATCCGGCTGGCAGGCCAAAACGTGACGGACGCCGCAGAGCAAGTGGTGATGAAGGACCTCGTCGCCATAGGCGGCTCGGGCGGCCTGATCGCCATCGGCGCGGATGGCAGCATCACCCTGCCGTTCAACTGCGAAGGCATGTATCGCGGTCAGAGCATCGAGGGCCAGGCCTCACAGACCTTTATCTACTAGGGCTGTTGCGGTCCGCGCTCTGCGACCGTCGCGCACGGGTCAGGTGCCCTTGCGGCTCTCGATTTCCTCGCTCAGCCTGTCCAGTTCCCGCTCGCCTTCCGGCAGCCCCTCGCGCGACAGCAGCACGGCCACCTTCCTCAGACCCGGCACATGGCTGCAAATGACCAGCATCATCACCATGATCGGCACCGACAGGAACATGCCGGGAATGCCCCAGACCGCGCCCCAGAAGGCCAGGCTGATAATGATCCCGAAGGACGACAACCGCAGCGCCCGGCCCATCAGCCACGGGTCGATGACATTGCCGTTCACGAACTGGATGATGCCGGTGATCACGAACAATCCCGCGGTCACGGACGCCTCTCCGGTTTCCACGTACCCCACCAGCGCCACCATTCCGGTTGCGATGATCGAGCCGATATTGGGAATGTAGTTCAGTATGCCCAGCGACAGGGCCAGCTCGATATCGAAGGCCAGCGCCACCAGGTACACCATCGCGCCCGTGATCACGCTGACCAGCGTCTTGATCAGTAGATAGTAATTCACGCGGTGGATGATCGATGTGAAGATCTTGTTGGCCCGTTCCGCCTGCGCCGGATCGCCGAAGAAGTTGGACATCTTGGTGCCGAACCAGATGCGCTCGGCAAACAGGAAGCCGAAGAACAGGATCACCAGCACCGTCCCCTGCATCAGGCCGCCCGCCTGCCCTGCCGCGGTCCGGACATAGCCGGACACCTCGACACTGTTGAGCGAATTCAGCACCGCGCGCTCCACATCCTCGCCCATCCACGCAAAGAGCGACGCAACAGCCGACGGCGCGCGTTCGGCATAGGACAACGTCGTGCCCAGAACGGTATTCAACTGCGCCAGCAGGATCGACGACAGGATCAGCAACGCGGTCGAGATCATCATCAGCGCCGCCAGCGACGCCAGCCAGTTGGGAATGCGGAACCGACCGATGCTCTGCCGCGCGATCAGGCGGATCACGTCCGACGTCAGCGTGAACAGAATCACGGCCACGGCAAGCGAGATCAGGATGAACCTGGCTTGCACCAGCAGGAAAAGAACGACGGCAAAGGCGATGATCACCAGCGCAACCGTCCGGACCTGCGAATATTTCGGCGTGTCCACCAACTGGCGCGTCAACGGCTCGAATTCCTTAAGGTTATCCGCTTTCATATTCCCTCTTCCACCGATGGGCAACGTCTCTGCGACACGCGGCCGTGCCTGCAACCGCCGTGCTGCAAGCCGCCCGAACACCGTTTCACGCGTCCTTGCGCCGACCTCCTCGCCCACGGCGGCCCCTCCGGCAAGAAAGCCCCCCGGCCTGCCGCCACGTCAACGGCAGTTCGGAAAATTTCCGCCGATACCCAATGCCCTGGCGCAAATGTGCTCTATAAATGAACTTCGCGGGTGGGAATATGCCCAAACCCGTTCTAGTCTCTTGCCTGATGGGGGAAGCGGTCTGGCGATCGACAGGTCCTGCGCGAACCTTTTCCCGTCTTCACTGACGTGGGGCCGAAACGGGCCCCGGAAATGGAGCTGCCCTGTTGTTGCCGTCTCGTAGCGTTACGCCTTGGATTGTGCTGGTTTGTCTAACTCTCGGCGTGCGTGCCGCCTTGGCCACCGAGGCCGCCGTCCAGGTTCGAGGTGCGCCTCAGGGCATCGCAGAGTATCTCAGCAGGTCGTCCCTCACGGTCGAGACCGCGAACTCCGAGGACGCCACAGCGCAAGACATTCTGGCGGCCGCCCGGGCCGACTATGCCCGCATGGTCGGCGCGCTCTACGACGCGGGATTTTACGGCGGTGTCGTCAGCATTCGCGTCGACGGCCGCGAGGCTTCCGACATCTCGCCCATCGCCGGCCCCAACCGCATCAATCGCGTCGACGTGATCGTTCAGCCCGGCCCGCCCTTCACGTTCTCGCGCGCCGCTATCGGCCCTGTGGCCCCCGAAACCGAACTTCCCGAGGGCTACGCGCGTGGACAGCCCGCCGCCGCCACGGTCATTTCGGACGCAGCCGAGGCCGGCGTCACCGGCTGGCGCGAGGCCGGCCACGCCAAGGTCGAACTCAGCGGCCAGTCGATCACCGCCGATCATCGCAATGCCACGCTCGCCAGTGACATCCGTCTTTCGCCGGGTCCGCGCCTGCGCTTCGGCGATCTGGTGATCACCCGCCCCAGCGCCGTGCGGGCCAACCGCATCCGTGCCATCGCCGGCCTGCCCTCGGGCAAGGTTTTCTCGCCGGAAGAACTCGAGGACGCCAGCCAGCGCCTGCGCCGCACCGGCGCCTTTCGCTCGGTCGTGCTGAACGAAGCCGCCGTGCCCAACCCCGACGGCACCCTCGACATCCAGGCCGAAGTGATCGACGCCAAGCCGCGTCGCATCGGCTTCGGCGCCGAAATCGCCTCGCTCGAAGGCTTGACGCTCAGCGGCTTCTGGCTCCACCGCAACCTACTGGGAGGCGCCGAACGCTTTCGGATCGAGGGCGAGGTCGGCGGCATCGGCGGCGACTCGGGCGGTATCGACTACCGCCTGTCTGCCCGGTTCGAACGTCCCGCAACCTTCACGCCCGACACCACGGCCTTTCTCGAAGCACGCATCGAGGAACTGGACGAAGAGGAATACCGCCAGACCACCTTCGAAATCGGCGGCGGTGTCTCGCACATCTTCTCCGACGAGCTGGAGGGCGAGCTTGGCATCGCTTACCAGTATGCCGAAATCGACGACGACCTCGGCTCGCGCACCAACGAACTATTGCTGCTCCCTGGCAAGCTGACCTTCGACAACCGCGACGACGCGCTCAACGCGACTGAAGGGGTCTATGTCGGGCTCGAAGCCACACCGTTTCTGGCGCTGGATGCAGGCGATCCCGCCTTCCGCCTCTACGCCGATGCGCGGACCTATGTGGGCTTCGGCGAAAACGATACGATCGTGCTGGCCGGGCGCACCCAGCTGGGTTCGGTGACCGGCGCATCGCTGCTCGACGTACCACCCGACATGCTGTTCTTCTCCGGCGGGTCCAACACCGTGCGCGGCCAGCCCTATCAATCCCTTGGCGTGGATCTCGGCGGCGGCAACACCAGTGGCGGGCGGTCGTTCCTCGCCGTGTCGGGCGAGTTGCGCGCCCGCGTCGCCGACAGCTGGCAGGTGGTGGGCTTTGCCGACACAGGCTACGTGGGCCGCGACAGCTTCGGCTCCGGCACCGGCGACTGGCACTCCGGCGCGGGCTTCGGCGTGCGCTACGATACCGGCATCGGCCCGATCCGCTTTGACGTGGCCACCCCGCTCGACGGGGACGCGGGCCAGGATTACGAGTTCTATATTGGTATTGGTCAGGCATTCTGATGCGCGCTCTGCTCTCTCTTCTTTTCATGGTCCTCACGCTTGGCCTGGCCGCACCCGCTCTGGCACAGGATCAGGCCGAAGAGGACAAATCCTTCATCGAGGACTGGCTGCAGGATAATCTCTCCGGCGCCGGCCGCGACGTAACCGTCACCGGATTTCGCGGCGCGCTGTCGTCCAATGCCACGCTCGAGTCGCTGACCATCGCCGACGAGGACGGCGTCTGGCTGACCCTTCGCGATGCCTCGCTCGTGTGGTCCCGGTCCGCCTTGCTGCGCGGCCGGCTCGAGGTCGACGAACTGACCGCCGCCGAAGTCATCCTCGAACGTCTGCCCTCGGGTGGCGAATCCGTCAGCACCGACGACGCCGAGGCGACCCAGTTCGCCCTGCCCGAATTGCCGGTCTCGGTGAATGTCGAACTGGTTCAGATCGAGACGGTCGAACTCGGCGAGTCCGTTCTCGGCGAACCGGCTCAGCTGTCGCTGGAAGGCAGCGTCAACCTTGCCGACGGGCAAGGCGCCGCAAACCTCGCCATCCAGCGACTGGATCGTGAAGACAGCCTTACCTTCGAAGGCTCCTTCGAGAACGAAAGCCGCGTCCTCGCCCTCGATCTCGATTTTCAGGAAGGCCCCGAAGGCATCGTCTCCACCCTGCTGGGCATTCCCGATACGCCTGCCCTGCGCCTGCAGGTGGCCGGCGACGCTCCGCTGTCGGATTTCTCGGCCCGCATCCTGCTCAGCTCTGACGGACAAGAACGCTTCGGCGGCACGGTCAATGTCGGCGCCATCGACGGCGACGACACCCAGGGCTACACCTTCGCCGCCGACCTCGACGGCGACCTGCGCCCGCTCTTCGAAGAGCAGTTCCAGCCGTTCTTCGGCGAGGCCACGGCGCTTGCCGTTTCCGGCCAGTCGCAGTCCAGCGGACGTCTCGTGCTCGACGAGCTTTCCATCCGGTCCGAGGCGCTCGAGCTTCAGGGTAACCTCGCCCTCTCCGCATCGGGATGGCCCGAAACCCTGCAATTGCAGGGCCGCATCGGCAGCGACGACGGTGAGGTAGTCCGCCTGCCCGTGTCCGGCGCGCCCACCACCCTTCAGAACGCCCGGCTCAACGCCAGCTTCGACGCTGCCCAGGACGATGCTTGGCGGGCCGAGGTCCAGATTGTCGATCTGCTGCAAGACGGGCTGAGCGTGGATCGCGCCACGCTCTCGGGGACGGGCCGGATCACCGACGCCCCGGACAGGTCCTTTTCCGGCGACCTGAGTTTCAACGCCGAAGGCGTGGATCATTCCGATCCCGCATTGGCCGAGGCCATCGGCACCGCGCCCTCGGGCACGATGACCCTTGCGTGGCAACAGGACCAGCCGCTGGTCATCGAATCGCTCGACGTCGCAAGCGGCAACGTCACCCTCACCGCCGATGGTGAACTGGAAAGCCTCGAAGACGGCTTCCCCTTCACCGGCAGCGCCACGCTCAACGCCGCCGACCTCTCGCGTTTCGCCGCCATCTCGAACCAGGACATTTCCGGTGCCGCCAACGCAACGCTCGAAGGCACCGGCACGCTCCTGGGCGGCGCGTTCGACATCGAACTGGAGGCCGAAACCAATGACCTTGCCATCGGCCAGCCCCGCCTCGATCCCCTGATGACCGGACAGGGAACGCTAGCGCTCGCCGCGCGCCGCGACACCACCGGCACCGTGCTGGAACGCCTGACCATCCAGACACAGGCTCTCGCCGCCAACGCCTCGGGCCGGCTCGATTCCGATGACGGCCAACTCGATATCGAGGCCCGGCTGCAAAACGTGGCCCAGGTCGAGCCCACGCTCTCCGGCCCGGCCACCCTTACCACCTCGATCAACTGGAGCTCGGGCGACGCGCTTAACATCTCCGCTCTCGAAGCCACCCTGGCGGACGCCACGCTGACAGGCAGCGGCGCGGTCTTCCCCGAAGACCCCAACCTGCCTGCCGAGGGCAAGATCACGATGGCGGCGACGGACCTGTCGCGCTTTGCCCAACTCGCCGGCCGCGATCTGGACGGCGCCGCGACCGTAGTCCTCGAAGGCTCCGGCCGCATCCGTGGCGGCGCGTTCGACATCGTGCTCGACGCCGAAACCAACGACGTCGAAATCGGCGAGCCGCGTGTCGACGCTCTGATGGCCGGCGCGGGCACGCTGTCCGTCGCCGCGCAACGCGACACCGACGGCACCGTTCTGGACCGCTTCTCGGTGCGGACTCCTGCGCTCGAGGCCGACGCCTCGGGACGGCTTGATTCCGACGATGGCGAACTGACCGTAAAGGCCGCCATCGCCGAACTTGCCCGGATCGAGCCGCGCATGTCCGGCCCCGCCACCCTCGACGCCGCCGCGACCTGGGAAAAGGGCGGCGCCGTCACCATATCGCGTCTCGACGCCTCGGGCGCCGGAACGACGCTCTCGGCCACCGGCGCGTTCTTCCCCGAGGACACGCTGCTGCCGGTCGAAGGCCAGATGACCCTCAACGCCAGCGACCTGTCGCGCCTCGCGCCGCTCCTGAACCGTCCGCTGACCGGCAGCCTCGACATGACCCTCGAAGGATCGGGACAGGTTCGCGGCCGCACGCTCGACATCACCACCGATATCGACGGCTCGAACCTGCGCACCGGCATCGCCCAGCTCGACCAGCTGATCGCCGGCAGCATCGACGCGCGCGCCTCCGTCGCCCTGGGCGAGTCCGCGCCCGGCATCCGCTACATCGACATCCAGACACCCCGCGTGACCGTTGACGCCAAGGGCAGCGGCCCGGGCGCCCCGGTCAACCTGTCGGCAAGACTTGCTGACCTTGGCATCTTTGTCCCCGAATTCCCCGGCGCGGTCTCGGCCAACGGCACGGTCACCATCGTCGACCGGACCGGCGAACAGATCCGCCTGTCGCTCGACGCGTCCGGCCCGGGCGGTACCAATGCCCGCGTCAACGGGTCGATCAACGGATACGGCAACAGCCTCGACATCGACGTCAACGGCTCCGCGCCCCTGGCACTGGCCAACCCGTTTCTTGCGCCACGTTCCATCACAGGCCTCGCCAACTTCGACCTCAGCGTCACCGGCCCGCCCGCCCTGAGTTCCCTGTCGGGTGTAATCAACGTCTCGAACGGCCGGCTCGCCCTGCCGAGCCTCTCGACCGCCATCACCGGCATCGGCGGCGACGTGCGCCTCGCCTCGGGCCGGGCCGAGACCGACATCACAGCCTCCATGGGCACTGGCGGCAATTTCCGCGTGCGCGGCCCGATCACCCTGTCCGCCCCTTTCAACGCCAATCTCGAAGCCGCGCTCAACGATCTTGTCGTCACCGACCCCGACCTCTACAGCACCACCCTGTCGGGCCAGGTCGGCATCAACGGCCCGCTCACCGGCGGCGCGGCCATTGCCGGCATAGTCAACCTGGGCCGCACCGAACTGCGGGTGCCCTCGGGCAGCGGTACGCGCTCGCCGGGCGACATCCCCGAGATCACGCATATCGGCGAGCCCGCCGCCGTGCGCCAGACCCGGACCCGCGCCGGCATCATCGGCCAGGAACGTGGCGGCACGCCCGTGGCCTTTCCGCTCGACCTCGTGATCAACGCCCCCAACCGCATCTTCGTGCGCGGGCGCGGCCTCGACGCCGAACTGGGCGGCCGCGTCCGCCTTCAGGGGACCACGGCCGATGTCGTTCCCAGCGGCCTCTTCGAGCTCATTCGCGGACGGCTCGACATTCTCGGCCGCCGCCTCGAGCTGACGGAAGGGGTCATCGACCTGCGCGGCGCGCTCGACCCCTACCTGCGCTTCGTGGCCGAAACGGAAAATGACGGCATCCTGGTGCGCACCATCATCGAGGGGCTGGCCAGTTCGCCCTCCGTCACCTTCGAATCCGTCCCCGACCTGCCCCAGGACGAGGCCGTCGCGCGCCTGCTCTTCGGACGCGGGCTCGACGACATATCGGCCTTCCAGGCGGCCCAGCTTGTCGCCGCCGCCGCCACCCTGTCGGGCCAGCGCTCGGGCGGTCTGGACATTCGTGGCGCGCTCGGCCTCAGCGATCTCGACGTATCGACCTCCGAGGACGGCGCGACGCAGGTCACCGCCGGCGCCTACCTGTCGGAAAACCTCTATTCCGAGGTCACCGCCGACAGCGAAGGCAACCAGGAGATCAACCTGAACCTCGACATCGGTCGGAACGTGACGGTCAAGGGCTCGACCAGTACCACCGGCAATACCGGCGTCGGCATCTTCTTCGAAAAGGACTACTGAACCGCCTCGGGCGGTTCGGACGCCCCCGGCGCCAGCAAGTCCGCAATGGCCCGGAACCGGTCGGCCAGCGGGCTGGTCCTGCGCCACACCATGCCGACCCGCCGCGTCGGCTGCGGGTCGCGGAACCGCGCCACCGACACCGGGGCCGACCGGGTTTCCACCGGCACCGCCATTTCCGGGATCAGGGTGATGCCCATGCCCGCGCCCACCATCTGAACCAGCGTCGACAGCGACGTGCCTTCCAGACCGTCGCGCGGCCCGCCGCCCGGAATGTTGCAAAAGGCCAGCGCCTGGTCGCGGAAACAATGCCCCTCTTCCAGCAGCAACAGCCGCCGCGTGTGCAGCTCTGTCACCTCCGGCACCGGCGCCTCCGCCTCGGCCTCTGGCCGCACCAGCATCATCGGCTCCTCGAAGATCGCGCATTCCTCCAGCGACCGCTCCGACACCGGCAGCGCCACGATCGCCAGGTCCAGCCCGCCCTCGCCAAGTTCCGCAATCAGGCGCGGCGTGATGCTCTCGCGCACCTGCACGTCCAAGTCGGGAAATTCCGCGCCCAGCCGCGTCAGGAATCGTGGCAAAAGGTACGGCGCAATCGTCGGGATGACCCCCAGCCGCAGCCGCCCGCTCAGCCCCTCCTGCGCCTTGCGCGCAAGGTCCGACAGCTCATCGACCGACCGCAGGATCTCGCGCACACGCTCGGCGAACTCTGCGCCGAATCCGGTCAGCCGCACCTCGCGCGTGGTACGCTCGAACAGTGCCGCGCCTGCCGAAGCCTCCAGCGCCTTGATCTGCACCGACAGCGCCGGCTGGGTCACCGCGCAGATCTCGGCAGCCTGCCCGAAATGGCCGACCCGGGCCAGTACCTCGAAATAGCGCAACTGTTTCAGCGACAGGTTTTTCATAATAAATATTTATCAATCCAATCAATAAATGCAACTTATTCTCATTGAATTGCCTTGCTATGGTCTGCCCGGAGGAGCGATTCCCGCGTTGCATCGCGCGCGGCAATGCTTACGTCTTCTCACGAAGCAATCGGCCCGGATCACGCGCATCCGGGCAACGTCAGACAGCAAACCCTGGGAGAGACTCTATGGACGGCAACGATCTCGAAAATTCCGGCAAATGCCCGGTCATGCATGGTGCGACGCGGTTCAGCGTCCAGTCCAACCGCGATTGGTGGCCGAACCAGCTGAACCTCAAGATCCTGCATCAGAACACCCCTGAATCCGATCCCATGGGTCCGGACTTCAGCTATGCCGAAGCCTTCAAGGGCCTCGACATGGACGCGCTCAAGAAAGACCTGCACGCCCTGATGACCGACAGCCAGGACTGGTGGCCCGCCGACTATGGCCACTACGGCGGGTTCTTCATCCGCATGGCATGGCACTCGGCCGGTACCTACCGCACGTCCGACGGCCGCGGCGGCTCGCGCTCGGGCACCCAGCGGTTTGCCCCGCTCAACAGCTGGCCCGACAACGGCAACCTCGACAAGGCCCGTCGCCTGCTCTGGCCGATCAAGCAGAAATACGGCAACGCCGTTTCCTGGGCCGACCTGATGATCCTCGCCGGCAACGTCGCCATCGAATCCATGGGCGGCCCGATCTTCGGCTTCGGCGGCGGTCGCAAGGACGTGTTCGAGCCCGAGGAAGACGTGTATTGGGGGTCGGAAAAAGAGTGGCTCGCCACCTCCGACAAGCCCAACAGCCGCTATTCCGGCGAGCGCAAGCTCGAAGACCCGCTTGCCGCCGTGCAGATGGGCCTGATCTACGTCAACCCCGAAGGCCCCGACGGCCAGCCCGATCCGCTGGCCTCGGCCCGCGACATCCGCGAAACCTTCTCGCGCATGGCGATGAACGATTATGAAACTGTCGCGCTCACCGCCGGCGGCCACACCTTCGGCAAGGCGCACGGCGCAGGCGACCCCTCACATGTGGGCAACGAACCCGAGGCCGGCGCGATGGAGGCCCAGGGCTTCGGCTGGCTCTCGACCTACGGCTCCGGCAAGGGCCGCGACGCCATCACCTCGGGCATCGAAGGCGCGTGGACGCCCAACCCCACAAAGTGGGACATGGGCTATTTCGACGTGCTCTTCGGCTACGAATGGGAATTGGTCAAAAGCCCCGCCGGCGCGTGGCAATGGCAGCCCAAGGATCAAAGGCCCGAGGACATGGCCCCCGATCCCGAGGACCCCTCGACCCGCAACCAGCACATCATGATGACCACCGCCGACATGGCGATGCGCATGGATCCCGAGTACGAGAAGATCTCGCGCCACTTCCATGCCAATCCCGACGAGTTCGCGGACGCCTTCGCCCGCGCGTGGTTCAAGCTGACCCACCGCGACATGGGCCCGCGCAACATGTATCTGGGCAACGAGGTACCCGACGAGGTGCTGATCTGGCAGGATCCGGTGCCCGAGGTCGATCACCCGCTGGTCGACGAGGCGGACGTGAAAACGCTCAAGGCCAAGATCCGCGATTCCGGTCTGTCGGTCTCTGAACTGGCCTATACCGCATGGTCCTCGGCCTCGACCTTCCGCGGCTCTGACATGCGCGGCGGTGCCAACGGTGCCCGCATTCGCCTGACCCCGCAAAAGGACTGGGAGGTCAACCAGCCCGAGCAGCTGACGAAGGTCCTGAAGGTGCTCGAAGGCATCAAGGCCGACTTCGACGCGTCGGCCTCCGGCGGCACGAAGATCTCGATGGCCGACCTCATCGTTCTGGCCGGCAACGCGGCTGTCGAAGCATCGGCCAAGGCGGGCGGTCATGAGGTCACCGTGCCCTTCGCCCCGGGCCGGACCGACGCCACCGACGAGATGACCGACGCCGAGTCCTTCGAGATCATGGAGCCGCAGGCTGACGGGTTCCGCAACTACCTCTCCGGCGACTTCACGGTTTCCGCCGAGGAACTGATGATCGACCGCGCGCATCTGCTCGGCCTGTCGGCTCCGCAGATGACCGTTCTGATCGGCGGGTTGCGGATGCTGGGCACCAACTACGGCGGCACCGCGCATGGCGTCTTTACCGACCGTCCGGGCACGCTCAGCAACGACTTCTTCGTCAACCTGATGGACATGGGCACCGTCTGGGAAGCCACCGATGACAAGGGCATGACCTTCGTCGGGAAGGACCGCAAGACCGGCGACAAGAAGTGGGACGCAACCCGTTGCGACCTCGTCTTCGGCTCCAACTCGCAGCTGCGCGCCCAGGCCGAGGTCTATGCCCAGGCCGACAATGGCGGCAAGTTCGTCAAGGACTTCGTCAAGGCATGGGCCAAGGTGATGGATGCAGACCGGGTGCAACCGGGCTAAGCCATTGCCAAAACGTGCAAAAACAGACGGCGCTCCGGGTTCCCCCGGGGCGCCGTCGGCATTTCGGGCCACGCCTTGCGCAAACTGTCGCACCCCGGCCCCGGCGGTCATCCAACCGCGCCGCCCGCACGTATCACGTGCAGAGAGGATGATATGAAACAGCTACCCAAAGACACCACGCTCCTGATCGTCGAGAATGACGACGTCTTCCGCGAGCAATTGTCCAAGGTCATGGCCAGCCGCGGCTTCGATCCGATCCCGGTCGGCACCGTGGCCGAGGCCGCTGCCGCGATCGAGGCCCGTCAGCCGGCCTTCGCCATCATCGACCTCCATCTCGGCCAAGGCTCCGGGCTCGAGGTGATCGAGATGCTCAAGAAACAGCGCAAGTCGGCCCGCGCCCTTGTCCTGACGGGCTATGGCGACACACCCACGGCGGTCGCCGCCGTGAAGCTCGGCGCGATCGACTATCTCGCCAAGCCCGCCGACGGCGACGAGATCGTAGATGCCCTGCTTGCCGCCGAAGGGGTCCAGCCCCCAGCACCGGAAAACCCGATTTCGCCCGAAGAGGCCAAGCGAGTGCACATCGAACGCTTCCTTGAACGCACCGACGGCAACATCACCAAGACCGCCGAGTTGCTGAACATGCACCGCCGCACCCTCCAGCGCATACTCAAACGCGCGCCCGATCTGGGCAAGGACGCGGGCTGACCGTGACGGGCGAAAACGATCCCCGACTGACGGTCTATTACGACGGCTCCTGCCCGCTCTGCCGTGCCGAGATCGGTTTTTACCGCAAACGCGACCGGGCAGGCCGCATCGCCTTCACCGATATCTCGCGCAGCGCCGACGATCCGGCACCCGACCTTGACCGCGAGGCCGCAATGGGCCGGTTCCACACCCGCCGCCCCGATGGCGCGCTCGTGTCCGGCGCCGCCGGCTTCTTTGAGGTCTGGAAGCGCCTTCCCGGCTGGCGCCACCTTGCCAGGCTGTCGCGCATCCCCGGCGTCGTGCCGGTGGCCGAACTGGCCTACCGCGCCTTCCTGCGGCTGCGCCCGGCGCTTGTCCGTCTCCTCGGCCCACGGCTGGAAGACCGCACCGAGGGGACGCGATGAACGATCAGAACCCGCCTGACCGCAAACGCGCCGCCCGCGTTCCAACCGGACGCTTCAACCGCATGGCACGGACCGGCGGTATGGCCACCGCACTGGCGGGCAACGTCGCAACCCGAGGCGGATGGGACCTGCTGCGCGGCCGCAAGCCCCGGCTCCAAGACCTGCTGATGACACCCTCCAACGTGACCCGCGTCGCAGATCATCTGGCCAACATGCGCGGCGCCGCCATGAAAGCGGGACAGCTTCTGTCGATGGAAACCGCCGACATGCTCCCGCCCGAGCTGGCCGACATCCTAGCCCGCCTGCGCGCCGACGCGCATTTCATGCCGCCCGCGCAGCTCAAGAAAGTGCTGGCCGCCAATTGGGGCCGCGACTTCCTGCGCCATTTCAAACGGTTCGACGTGCACCCCATCGCCGCGGCCTCCATCGGACAGGTGCACCGCGCCCAGACCCGCGATGGCCGCGACCTTGCGATCAAAGTGCAATACCCCGGCATCCGCGACAGCATCGACAGCGACATGCGCAACCTTGGCTTGATCCTGCGCCGCTCCGGCATGATGCCCGCCAGCTTCGACACCGACCGCCTGCTGACCGACGCCGCAGCGCAACTGCACGAGGAAACGGATTACACGCGCGAGGCCGCCGCCCTCACCCGTTTCCGCGCCCATCTTGCCGACGATAGCGATTTCATACTGCCCGAGGTCCAGCACGACCTCAGCACACGCGACATCCTCGCCATGACCTATGTCGAAGGCCAGAGCATCGACGCCGCCTCCGACATGGACAAGTCCACCCGCGACCGCATCGCCACGGCGCTCATCACGCTCACCTTGCGCGAACTGTTCGAGCTGCACGACATGCAGACCGACCCCAACTTCGCCAACTACCGCTATCAGCCCGACACGGGCCGGATCGTCCTGCTCGATTTCGGCGCGAGTCTGGAATTCGAGCCCGGGCGCGTGGGCAGCTACCGCGCCCTCTTCAACGCCGCGCTCGGCGGCGACGACGATGCGGCCTGGGATCCAATGATCGCCATCGGCCTCGTCGGCACCGACACATCCGCCACGGACCGCGCCCATATCCTGCGGCTCTTCGGGATCGCCGCCGAGCCTTTGCGCCAGGGAGGCACGCTCGATTTCGCCACCTGCGGTCTCTTGGCCCGTCTGCGCCGCGAAGGGCTGCTTCTGGCCGACGAGCAGGTCGATATCCACGCGCCGCCCACCGACACGCTCTTGCTGCAGCGCAAGGTTCTGGGCTGCTATCTGCTGGCCGAACGGCTTCGCGCCAGGGTCGACCTCGACCCGATCCTTGCCCGTTTCGCCTAATTTCCGCCCCGCGCCCGCTTGCAGCGTTCCGAGCAATAGCGCACCTCGTCCCAGACCTTCTCCCATTTCTTGCGCCAGGCGAAAGGCCGCCCGCAGGCCGCGCAAACCTTGGTCGGCAAATCCGATTTCCGCCGCATCTTCATGGTCTTCGCCGTTCCTCTTCCACCGGGCTCCCGCACGCCAAGGATAGCCCATATCGCCCGTGCGTCACCCCACATCCACGCCCGTCCTGCCGGTTTCGCCTTCCGTTTTTCACGTGACGTGAAGGCATCTTCCCATTCGTTTGCTTGCAGAGCCGGAACACTAAGTTATGTTTTCGGGATCAGCCCGAGGATCAACCCGGGCGATATCCAGGGAGATATTCATGAAAACCAAGACAGTCCTTGCCGCCGCTCTGCTCGCCACCACGGCGATGACCGGCGCCTCGGCCGAAACGCTGCGATGGGCCCGCGCGGGCGACTCGCTGACGCTCGACCCCCATGCCCAGAACGAAGGGCCGACCCACACGCTCTCGCACCAGATCTACGAGCCGCTGATCATCCGCGACCACTCGGGCGAGTTCCAGGCCGCTCTGGCGACCGACTGGGCACCCAAGGAAGGCGATCCGAACGTCTGGGTCTTCAACCTGCGCCAGGGCGTCACCTATCACGACGGCGCCGACTTCACCGCCGAGGACGTGGTGTTCTCGATCAACCGTGCCAAGTCCGAAACCTCCGCGATGAAGGAACTTCTGACCTCGATCAAAGAGGTGCGCGCCGTTGACGACCACACCGTCGAATTCGTCACCGACGGCCCCAACCCGATCCTTCCGGCCAATCTCACCAACCTCTTCATGATGGACAAGGGCTGGGCCGAGGAGAACGACGCCGTCGCCGTGCAGGACGTGGCGGGCGGCGAAACCACCTTCGCCTCGTCAAACACCAACGGCACCGGCGCCTTTACCCTGGTCAGCCGCGAACCCGACGTGAAGACCGTGCTGGAAGCCAACGAGAATTACTGGGGCAAGGACGAATTCCCCCTCGACGTGACCGAAATCGTCTACACCCCGATCCAGAACGCCGCCACCCGCGTGGCCGCCCTTCTCTCGGGCGAGGTCGACTTTATCCAGGACGTTCCCGTTCAGGACCTTGGCCGCGTCGGCGACACCGACGGCCTCGTGGTCAAGACCGCGCCGCAGAACCGGGTGATCTTCTTCGGCATGAACATGGGCGCGGACGATATCGAGAATGACGATGTCGATGGCGCCAACCCTCTGGCCGATGCCAAGGTGCGCAAGGCGATGTCCATGGCCATCAACCGCGACGCCATCAAGCAGGTCGTCATGCGCGACCAGTCCCAGCCCGCGGGCATGATCGCCCCGCCCTTCGTCAACGGCTGGAACGAGGAAATGGACAGCAGCGCCACCACCGACATCGAAGGCGCCAAGGCCCTGATGGAAGAGGCCGGCTATGGCGACGGCTTCAGCATCCAGCTCGACTGCCCGAATGACCGCTACGTCAATGACGAGGCGATCTGCCAGGCCGCCGTGGGGATGCTGGCGCAGATCGGGGTCACCGTGAACCTGGATGCCAAGCCCAAGGCACAGCACTTCCCGCTCATCGAAAACGGCGAGACGGATTTCTACATGCTGGGCTGGGGCGTTCCGACCTACGATTCGGAATATATCTTCAACTTCCTCGTCCACACCCGCGGCGACGAACGCGGCAGCTGGAACGGCACGGGCTATTCGAACCCCGATCTTGACGCCAAGATCGTCAGCCTTGCCTCCGAGACCGATCTGGAGGCGCGCAACGCCACGATCAACGAGATCTGGCAGGTGGTTCAGGAAGAACAGCTCTACATCCCGATCCACCACCAGGTGCTGAACTGGGGCATGACCGACGCGGTCGGCACCGAGGTCAGCCCCGAGGACGATCCCAAGTTCAAGTTCTTCGAGATGAACTAAGCCAATCGCGGGCGGCCTTCCGGGGCCGCCCGCCTGCCGTCACAGCCAGCAAAACAACCGCGCGTGACGACCGCTTCGGGGACGAAACATGCTAGCTTACATCATCCGGCGCGTGGCCCAGTCCGCGCTTGTGCTTCTCGTGGTGGGCCTCGTGGCCTTCGCCATGTTCCGCTTCGTCGGCGATCCGGTCGACAACATGCTGGGACAGGAACGCACCGTCGCCGATATCGAGCGGCTGCGTTCGGAACTCGGCCTCGACCAGAATTTCGTTGTCCAGTACTACAAGTTCCTGACCAACGCCGTTCAGGGCAATTTCGGCCTCAGCTACCGGCAGGGGCGCCCCGTCGCCGATATCCTGATCGAACGCCTGCCCGCCACGCTGGAACTGGCCTTCGTGTCGGGACTTCTGGCGCTGATCGGCGGGATCGGGCTTGGCATCTACACCGCGATCCGAAGGCGCGGGATTTCGGCCAATGTCATCATGACGCTGTCCCTGATCGGGGTCTCGCTGCCCACCTTCCTGATCGGCATCCTGCTGATCTACGTCTTCTCGGTCGAGCTTGGCTGGCTGCCCAGCTTCGGACGCGGCGAGGTCACCTGGGTCAACGGCTGGTCCACCGGGTTTCTTACGAAATCGGGCCTTCAGGCACTGATCCTGCCGGCCATCACACTGGGCCTCTACCAGATGACCCTGATCATGCGGCTGGTGCGGACCGAAATGCTGGAGGTGCTGCGCATGGACTATATCCGCTTCGCCCGCGCCCGCGGCATCCGCGAACGCGCCATCAACTTTCGCCACGCGCTGAAGAACACTCTGGTGCCCGTCATCACCATCACCGGGCTTCAGCTGGGCAGCATCATCGCCTTCGCCATCATCACCGAAACGGTGTTCCAGTGGCCCGGCGTCGGGCTCTTGTTCATCAACGCGATCCAGTTCGTCGATATCCCCGTCATGGCCGCCTACCTGATGATGATCTCTGTCATGTTCGTGGGCATCAACCTCATCGTCGACATGCTTTATTTTGCCATCGACCCGCGCCTGCGCGTGGACCGTAGCGCTGCAGGAGGCCACTGATGACCGATACCCCCGTCACACCCCCGGCGCCGAAAGTCCGCGACAGCCGCTTCCGCCGCATCTGGGAAAGCGATTTCATGTGGTCCTTCCGGCACGCGCCGGTGGCCATCGCCTCTTTCGCGGTCGTGCTGATCCTGATCCTGTCGGCCATCTTCGCGCCGCTCATCGCGCCGTTCGATCCGTTCAACCCCGCGTCGCTCAACCTGATGAACGGCTTCACCCCGCCGGGCGAGGCCAACGCCTTTACCGGCGACACCTTCATCCTGGGCACCGACGACCAGGGCCGCGACGTGTTCTCGACCATCCTTTACGGGATGCGCATCTCGCTCTTCGTGGGCTTCGCCGCCGTGTTCCTCGCCATGCTGATCGGCGTCACGCTGGGCCTGATCGCGGGCTACGTGGGCGGCTGGACCGAGACGATCATCATGCGCATCGCCGACGTGCAACTGACCTTCCCGGCGATCCTCGTCGCGATGCTGATCTTCGGCATAGCCAAGGGCATCACGCCCCCCGCCTATCGCGACCAGATGGCGCTCTGGGTGCTGATCCTGGCCATCGGTCTTTCCGACTGGGTGCAATTCGCCCGCGTGGTGCGTGGCACGACGCTGGTGGAGAAAAACAAGGAATACGTCCAGGCCGCCCGCCTGATCGGCCGCTCGCCCTTCATCATCATGCTCAAGCATATCCTGCCCAACGTGCTGAACCCGGTGCTGGTCATCGCCACGATTTCGCTGGCGCTCGCCATCATCGCCGAGGCCACGCTGTCGTTCCTCGGTGTCGGCGCCCCGCCCACGAAACCCTCGCTCGGCACGCTCATCCGCATCGGGCAGGAGTTCATGTTCTCGGGCGAATGGTGGATCCTGCTCTTCCCCGCCGGCACGCTCCTGGCGCTGGCGCTCTCGATCAACCTGCTGGGCGACTGGCTGCGCGACGCGTTGAACCCGAGGCTCAGATGACCGCAGCGCAGTTCCCGATCATTTCAAAACCCGGTAGGCGCTCAGCCCTCGGTGCTGCCCGTGTTGCGCGCGTCGGTGCACCAGCGGTCCTCGACGATGTGCCACTCGACATCGCCATCGGTCGCGTGGATCGTCACTTTCGCCTGTTCCGAGGTCACCACCTCGGGCCCGATCATCGTCAGGAACAGTGCGAAGGCTTCGCTGGTCAGGCACATGGGCACTCTCCTGTTTCTGCGTCGTTGCCCTCTCTGGCACGGGCCTCGCGCGGTTCATCCCGGCGTCGCCCCGTGGCGTTTCACCATCATGCAGGCGCGCCGCATGACCATTCCTTAAGATACAGCACGCTCTCCTCCTGTCCCGAAAAACATGGACACATGCCCGTGAGACAGCCGAAAGACGCAACCGCATGACAGACACCCCCGTCCTCTCCGTTCGCGACCTGACCGTGGAAATCCCCACGCGCCATGGCATCCTGCGCCCCGTCGACCAGGTCAGCTACGATATCCGCGCGGGCGAAATCCTGGGCGTAGTGGGCGAATCCGGCGCCGGCAAATCCATGACCGGCAACGCCGTCATCGGCCTTCTGGATCCGCCCGCTCGCATCACCGGCGGCGAGGTCCTGCTGAAGGGCGAACCCATCCATGACATCCCGCGCAGCAAGCTGCGCCGCCTACGGGGCAAGCATATGGGCATGATCTTTCAGGACCCGCTGACGTCGCTCAACCCGCTTCTGACCATCGGCGACCAGCTGACCGAGACCATCACCGAACACCTGAACGTTGGTCAGGACGAGGCCCGCAAACGCGCCATCGCGGCGCTGGACGAGGTCGGCATCCCCGCCGCCTCCGCCCGCATCGGCAGCTACCCGCACGAGTTCTCCGGCGGCATGCGCCAGCGCGTCGTCATCGCCCTCGCCCTCTGCGCCGAGCCCGAACTGGTCATCGCCGACGAGCCCACCACCGCGCTCGACGTCTCGGTCCAGGCCCAGATCGTGGCGCTGCTGAAACGCCTCTGTCGCGAACGCGGCGTCGCCGTCATGCTGGTCACCCACGACATGGGCGTGATCGCCGAGGCCGCCGACCGCGTCGCCGTGATGTATGCCGGCCGCCTGGCCGAGCTTGGCCCGGTGCGCGAGGTCATCACCAACGCCCGCCACCCGTATACCGCGGGCCTCATGGCCTCGACCCCGCTGGCCAGCGTCGGCCAGAAGCGCCTGAAACAGATCCCCGGCGCGATGCCTCGCCTGGGCGCCCTGCCCGACGGCTGCGCCTTTCACCCGCGCTGCGAATACGCGCAGGACAAATGCCGCCGCGATCCCGGCCCCAGCCTTGAGGCGTGCGACGGCCGCGCCGCCTGCTGGTTCCCGCTCGGCACCACGCAAAAGGAGGACACCGTCGCATGAGCGCCCTGATCTCCATCCGCAACCTCACCCGCCGCTTCGACGTCTCGAAACCATGGCTGAACCGGGTGATCGAACGGTTGAACAAGGCCTATCTGACCGCCGTCTCGGACGTGTCCTTCGATATCGAGGAAAACAGCGTCTACGCTCTCGTCGGCGAAAGCGGCTCGGGCAAGTCCACCATCGGCAAGATCGTCGTCGGCCTCACGCCGCCCTCCGAGGGCAGCGTCCAGATCAATGGCACCGATCTGGCGACCGAGACCGACGCCGCCAAGATCGAGGCGGTGCGCGACGAGATCCAGATGATCTTTCAGGACCCCTACGCCTCGCTCAACCCTCGCTGGCGGGTGCGCGACATCATCGCCGAGCCCGTCGCTGCCAAGGGTGGCGACACCTCAGGACTGGCCGAGCGCCTGCTGGAACAGGTGGGGCTTTCGGCGGCCGACGCCTCCAAGTACCCGCACGAGTTTTCCGGCGGCCAGCGCCAGCGGATCTGCATCGCCCGCGCGCTGGCCTCCGAGCCCAAGATCATCGTCTGCGACGAACCCACCTCCGCGCTCGACGTCTCGGTGCAAAGCCAGGTTCTCAACCTCATGTCCGACCTGCGCGAGGAATTCGGCCTCACCTACCTCTTCATCAGCCACGACCTGACCGTGGTGCGCCACATGGCCGACCGGATCGGCGTGCTCTACCTGGGCCGGTTGGTCGAAGAGGCGCCCCGCGACGCGCTCTTCACCGACCCCAAGCATCCCTACACCCAGATGCTCTTCGACGCCGCCCCGCGGATGGATGCCTTCGGGCGCGAGGTCGAGCCGCCCAAGGGCGAGATTCCCGACGCGATCAACCCGCCCTCGGGCTGCGCCTTTCACCCGCGCTGCCCCATCGCCATCGACAGATGCAGCAAGGAGCGCCCTGAAATGCGCCTTCTGGGCCAGACCCGCGTCGCCTGCCACCGCGCGGAATAGGCCGTATCGCGTCGCTTCAGGCAAGGCTATGAAACCGCGTGTCGGGCGCGCCAGGCCGGCCTTTTGATCAGGGCGGCCGGGACTTAGGTATTACCACATATTGGAAATATCACTTTACCAATTTGCCGGTTTGCCATTACGCTCGGACGCGTCGGAAACCTGAAAATACAGGACCGGCACGAATGGGAGGAAACACATGACCAACAAACTGACCACGCGGCGCAACGCGCTGCGCACCATTGCCGGTGCGGGAGCCGCCACGCTCGCCGCACCGCATATCGCCGGGGCGCAGGCCAACGGCACCACATGGAAAATCCAGACAAGCTGGCCCGGCGGCGCCGGTCTGCAGATCTTCAAGGACTGGTGCGGCACCATCGCCGAAAAGACCGGCGGCGAGCTGACGTTCCAGCCCTTCGGCGCCAACGACGTCGTCGGCGATTTCCAGCTTTACGACGCGGTGAAGAACGGCGTTCTGGAAGCGGTGAACCCCTTCACCATCTACGCCCAGGGCATCATCCCGGCGGCCACGTTCCTGACGTCCATCCCGCTCGGCATGCGCAACCCGCATGAATTCGACGTGTTCTATTACGGCCTGGGTGGCCTCGACATCGCGCGCGAGCTGTACGCCGCGCAGGGCCTCTATTTCGTCGGCCCCGTCCACCACGGCCCGAACATCATCCACTCCAAGGTGCCGATCCGCTCGATCGACGACTTTGCAGGCCGCAAGATGCGCCTACCGGGTGGCATGGTCGCCGAGATCTTCAACGAGATCGGCGCCGAAACCACCGTTCTGCCCGGCTCGGAAATCTTCCCGGCGCTGGAAAAGGGCACCATCGACGTGGCCGACTACGTGGGCCCCGCCGTGAACTACGCGCTCGGCTTCAGCCAGGTCACCGACTATATCGTCATGGGCCCTCCGGGCTTCATGTCGCTCTATCAGCCGGTCGACACCATGGACATCACCGTGGGCATGGACGCGTGGGAGGCCCTGTCGCCCGAGATGAAGCAATTCGTCGAGATGGAAACCCATGTTTACTCCGACATGCACCACGCCGCGATCCAGGCCGCCGACCAGGAAGCCTGGGAAAAGTTCGAGGCCGACGGCACCGAGGTCACCCGCCTTTCACAAGACGACGTGGCCCTGATGACCGAGGTCGCCGTGCCGATCTGGTTCGACTACGCCAATCGCGACCCGCAAGCCGCGCGTGTCTTCAAGATTCAGCTTGATTACATGCAGTCCGGCTCGCTTGGTTACGTGGACCCGGCCCTGACCGACGGACTCGAGCTCAAGCTCTGATCTCTCGACCGATCCGCCGCCCGGGTGTCGCATACGCCCGGGCGGCATTTTTCAACGCCTTAAACGAGTGAGGACCGCAATGCCGGGGCTCAGCTTCACGCTGCCGCATTGGCTGTACTGGGTGGGACTGATCGTCTTTCCCATCATCGCGATGATCCTGTCGCGCCGACCACAGCCCGAAGAAAAACGCTATACCCTGCCGCTGGCCTACATGATCGCCGTCACCGGCGGCATCCTCGGCCTGCACCGCTTTTACCTCAAAAGCCTGTGGGGCCTGGTCTTCATTCCGATCTTTCTGTTCATCCTCTACGCCAACGCGCAGACGCAGGACGCCCGCACCATCCTGTCGGGCTTTGACAACGACCTGCGCGTGGCCCAGCGGGTGATCGACCGCGAACAGGGCCGAGTCGAAGAGGCCCGCGCCGATCTGCCCGACCTTCAGGCCGCCTATGACGAGGCGGAGGAAGGCAGCTTTACCCAACGCGCCGCCGAACGCCGCCTGAATCGGGCGAAAGACACGCTCGATAGCGGCGCCGCCCGCCTTGAACAGGCGCAGGCCACGCTGGAAGAGATCCGCCCGCAACAGATCGAGGCGTTCCGCACCCGCGCCTGGTGGGACAACGCCGCAGGCTATGCGTTCTACGCCATCCTCGCCCTTCTGGCGATCGACGTTCTGCTGATGCCCATGCTGGTGCGCCGCGCCAATGAAAAGATTCCGCCAGAGGAGGTGTCCGAGACCGAAAAGGCCCTCGCCGCACACGAGGCGGAGGAAAGCCCAAAGCATGACAGCGACTATGCCGAGAACTGGATCGACCGCCTGTCGCTCTTCTGCGGGGAATTCGTGGCCTACTGGGCCGTCATCGCCGTCTTCGTCTATTATTACGAGGTGCTGGCCCGCTACGTCTTCGGCTCGCCCACGAACTGGGCGCACGAGGCGATGTACCTGATGTTCGGGATGCAATACCTGATCTCGGGCGCCTACGCGATGCTGACGGAAACCCACGTGCGCGTGGACATCTTCTATGCGCCGATGCGGAAAAAGAACAAGGCGTGGGTCGACCTGCTGACCTCGATCTTCTTCTTCATCTTCGCGGGCACCCTGCTGGTCACCTCGTGGATCTTCGCCATGGACGCCATCGCGGTGCCGTCGGGCAACGCGGTCGTCTCCGACTGGGCGCGCGGCCAGATCACCTTTGGCGAGATGGTCTCGGGCTTCGGCCTCGACCAATGGACCAACCCCAACATCCGCTGGGGCGAGATCAGCTTCAACGAATGGGAAGTGCCGCTTTGGCCGATGAAGTGGGTCATGGTGATGGGCGGGCTGCTGCTTGTCCTGCAAGGCATCTCGAAACTGTCGAAAGACATCCGTGAAATCGCACGGGGGAACTGAGGCTCATGGGTATTGAAATCGACATCGCGTGGCTCACGCTCATCATGTTCGGCAGCCTTCTGGCGCTGCTCATGGCGGGCCTGCCACTGGCCTTCGTCACCGGCGGTCTGGCCTGCGTGTTCCTGTTCATCCTCGGCGATGAACGCGCGCTCAACATCGTGCCAAGCCGCATCTTCCCGCTGATGACCAACTATCAGCTCTCGGCGATCCCGCTCTTCATCTTCATGGCCGCGATGCTGGAAAGGGCAGGCATCATCAACGACATGTTCGACGTGATCTACAAGGTCATGGGCGGGCTCAAGGGCGGGCTGGCCGCGGCCACCATCATCGCTTCGACGATCCTGGCCGCCATGGTCGGCGTCATCGGCGCGGCGGTGGTCACCATGGGCATCATCGCCCTGCCGGCGATGCTGAAACGGCACTACGACCCCAAGATCGCCATGGGCTCGATCATGGCCGGCGGCACACTGGGCATCCTGATTCCGCCCTCGATCCTTGCCATCATCTACGCCGTGGTGGCCGAGCAATCGGTGGGCGAGCTGTTCATCGGCGCGGTCATTCCCGGCCTGATGCTGTCGGGCATGTATATCGCCTATGTAGTCATGCGCAGCTACATCAACCCCGCGCTCGGCCCCGCCATCCCGGTCGAGGAGCGCGTGTCGAACCGCGAAAAGGTCCAGCTGATCGGCAAGATGGCGGCACCCATCACGCTTGTCGCCGTGGTGCTCGGCATCATCTTTTCGGGCGTCGCCACGCCGGTCGAGGCCGCGGGCATCGGCACCTTCGGGGCCTTCATCGTGGCCGCCATCCACCGCAAGCTCGACTGGCCCACCATCCGCGAGGCCTGCACCACCACGCTCAAGGCCTCGGCCATGGTGATATGGATCATGTTCGGCGCCACGATCTTCGTCGGCCTTTACGTTCTGGAGGGTGGGCAGCAATTCGTGCAGGACGCGCTGGCTGCGACCGGCCTTGGCCCCTGGGGCATCCTGATCCTGATGCAGATCCTTCTGGTGATCCTCGGCATGTTCCTCGACTGGGTCGGCATCCTGCTCCTTTGCGTGCCGATCTTCGTGCCGATCATCAAGGCGCTTGGCGCGGCCGCCTTCGGCCTTTCCAGCCCCGAGGACCTGGTGCTGTGGTTCGGCGTGCTCTACCTGGTGAACATGCAGATGAGCTTCCTGTCGCCGCCTTTCGGCTACGCGCTGTTTTACCTGCGCGGGGTGGCGCCGCCGGAAATCCCGATGTCGGACATCTTCAAGTCGGCCCTGCCCTTTTTGTTCCTGCAAATCGTCGGGCTGGTGCTCTGCATGGTCTTCCCGCAGATCATCACCTGGCTGCCACGTCTGATCTACGGTTGATCGCGAAACGGTCCCTGCCCGCCGCGGGGGCCGACGTCCAACCTGAAGCCTCCGGCTAGCCCAGCACCTCCGCCACCAGCGGGTTCGGGAACCGTCGCTCCAGCGTCACCACAAAGAAAACCTCGTCCACGCCGTCCAGGCGTCCGGCCTCTGTCAGCAGGCCCTCCGCCAACTCGTCCTGCACCACGATCGGCGGTATGACCGCAAGCCCCGCATCCTCTCTTGCCAGCAGCCGCAGCATCGCCATGTCGTCGGCCTCCGCCGCCACCTGCGGCGACACGCCAAGGCGCGACAGCAACGCATCGAACGCCGTGCGCAACGCGGTCTCGGGCGTCGGCAGCACCAGCGGCTCGGACGCCAGAAGATCCCGCATCGCACGGCCGGGCTCTCCCACGCGGGCCGGTGTGCCGATCAGGCTGACCGGCTGTTCCGACAGGCGCTGAACAAGATACCGGCTCGCCGCGTCGCGGGCCGGCGACAGATTTGTCAGCACCATGTCCAGCGCCAAGCTCTCCAGCCCGCGCAACAGGTCGGCCTGGCTACCCGAACGCAGAACCACCTCGACGTCCCGGCGTCCGATCAGCGGCCGCAACAGCTGCATCTGAAAGTTCCGCGACAGGGTGGCCAGCGCCCCGATCCGCAGCGCCCGCCGCCCGCCGCCACGGTCGCGCAGCGTGGCGGACAAGTCCTCGGCAGTGCGGAAAATCGCTTCGGCATGATCCAGCGCGATCCGTCCGGCCTCGGTCAGGATCAGGCTGCGCCCGCGCCGTTCGAACAGGTCCTGCCCCAGCGACGCTTCCAGCGTCTTGATCTGCGTCGACAGCGCCGATTGCGACAGGTTCAGCGTGCGCGCCGCGCCGGTCAGCGTTCCGTCATGGGCGACGGCACGGAACAAGCGCAGATGATGCAGGTTCAAGACGGACATCGTTCAATATTATCGAATGATTTTGAATATTATAAGTAATTTATTTAAAGATAGATGCGCGCTACCTGCTCCGTCACGCACAGCCCTACAACGGAGACCCGCGATGCCCCCTGTCCTGATGACCCTCCTTCTCGCCCCTCTGGCGCTCTTGGGCGCCGCGGCGCTCTATGCCCTGCGCCCGGGCGGAATGCCGCACCGCCGCAGCCCCCTGTCCGAGGCCGCGGCCCTCGTCGCCCTGGGGCTTGCCCTGGCGTCCGTCCTGCTGCTGCTCTCGGGTGGCCCCGTCACGCTGGCCGTCCCGTCCGCGGCATGGCTTTCGCTCAGGCTCGATCCGGTCAGCGCGACGATGATGGTTCTGGTGGCCTTCGTGGGCTGGGTCGTGATGCGCTACACGCGCAGCTATCTCGACGGCGAGCCGCGCGAGGCGGTCTTTCACGGCACCATGCTGGCCACGCTGGCCGCCGTGCTGCTGCTGGTGCTGTCGGGCAGCTTCGCGGTGCTGATCGCCGCTTTCCTTCTCGTCGGCCTCGGGCTCCGGTCGCTGCTGCTGTTCTACGCCGACCGCCCCCAGGCCCGCCGCGCCGCGACCAAGTTCACCCTGGTCTGGGGCCTGGGCGACGCCGCCCTGATCGCCGCCGCCGGGTTCTTCTGGCTGGCCCATGGCAGCCTCGATTTCACCCGCATCGCGGCAGAAGCGCAGGCCGGCCTGCCGCTCGCCGCCAAGGCCGGCGTGGCGCTGCTGATCCTCGCCGCCGCGCTGAAAACGGCGGCCTTTCCCGTGCACGGCTGGCTGACCGAGGTGATGGAGGCGCCGACACCCGTCTCGGCCCTGCTTCATGCCGGCATCATCAATTCCGGCGGCCTCGTGCTGATCCGCATGGCCGAAACCGTGCAGGCCAGCCCCGGCGGCATGGCCGCCTTGGTCATGCTGGGCGGCTTCACCGCGCTCTTCGGGGCGGTGGTGATGCTGACCCAAAGCGCCGTCAAAACCGCGCTCGCGTGGTCGACCGTCAGCCAGATGGGCTTTCTGCTGCTGCAATGCGGCCTCGGGCTGTGGGCGCTGGCGTTGCTGCATATCGTGGCGCACTCGCTCTACAAGGCGCACGCGTTTCTCGGCTCGGGCGGGGCGGTCCGCGCCGTGGCGGGCGTGCGCCGTCCCGGCCCCGTCGCCGTGCCCAGCCTTCGGGCGGTGGCCCGCGCCTTCGGCATGGCGCTCGTGCTCTACGGCGCGGTCGCCGGTGGCTTCATCGCCCTGGTCGGTCCGAAATCACCCCAGGCGCTGGCCCTGGGCGTGATCCTGATCTTCGGCGTGGCCTACCTGATCGCTCAGGGACTGGCCGATGCCGCGCCGGCGGCGCTGACCAAGCGCACGACGCTCGCGTCGCTCGCCGCCGCGCTTGGATACTTCCTGTTCCAACTGCTGGCCGCGGGCCTGTGGGGCACGAACCTGCCCCAACCACCCGTACCCGATGCGCTGGAATGGGCGATGATCGTGCTCGCGCTCGTGTCGTTCGGTCTGGTGGCGGTGGCGCAGGCGCTCTTTCCGCTCTGGGCGCATCACCCGTCGATGGCCGGGCTGCGCGTGCACATCGCCAACGGCCTCTACCTCAACACGCTTCTCGACCGGCTGATCGGCGGGCTGCGCATCCAGAAACAATCCTGATTGGAGGGGATGACATATGTTTCTCAAACACACCCAGATCGAACCGGACCGCGTGACCGGCATTATGACCGCGGTCGAGGCCGCCGCACGCCGGGTGCCGCCCGCCTTTCCGCTGGATGCCAATGTCGCCGTGAACCCGTTCCTGGGCCAGTCGGATGAAGACCTCGCCCATGCCTCCGCCCGGCTGGCACGGGTGGCCGGCGCGTGGCTGACCCTGCCCCGGCACGACTACGCACGCCTCATCGCCGAGGGCGAAATCACCGAGCCCGACCTGGCCGCAGCGCTCTACGACTGCACATCGCCGCTCAAGCCCGTGGACCTTGCGGATCTCAAGGCGCAGCTGCTCACGTCGAAGCCCGCACGCCAGGCCCTGCCCTCGGTCGCCGACCTCGCGGCGCAGGCCACAGGCACCGACTGGCCCGCCATCATCCGGCAAAGCGTCGGGCTCTGGGCCGCCGGGCATTTCGACCGCGGCCAGGCGCTCTGGTCGCCCGCACCGGGGCGCAGTGCCTTCGCCGCATGGCGCGAATGGGCAACCCACGACCTGACGCCCGAAATCGCCGGGCTAACCGGCTTCTGCGCCCATGTCTTCGAGGCCCCGGACAGTGCGGAACGGACCGTCCTGCGCGCGGCAGAGGCGCTTGAGCTTTCCGACGCCGCGGCTGAAACCGCCTTTCACCGGCTCTACATCGACCTCGGCGGCTGGGCCCAGCACGCCCGCTGGCTGCTCTGGACCGCCGAGTTGCGGCAGGAAACCGACCACACCCTGTCGGACCTCCTGGCGATCCGCATGATATGGGAAGAGGCGCTCTTGCATCACGTCCCCGGCGTGGCCGAAGCCTGGGCACAGGCCGTCGCCGCGCACGAGGCGCCGGTCACGCCCGACCGCGACATCGTGGTCGACACCATCCTGCAAGAGGCCCGCGAACGCGCCTTCCAACGCCGCATGACGGCAGAGCTTTCCATTCCCAAAGGCGCCCGGACCCGCCCCCGGATGCAGGTGGCGTGCTGCATCGACGTGCGCTCCGGCCCGCTTCGCCGGGCGCTGGAGGCTCTCGATCCCCAGGTCGAAACCCTCGGCTTTGCCGGTTTCTTCGGCCTGCCCGTGGCGCACCGCGCCCAGGGCACCGACGAGGTCGTACCGCACCTGCCCGCCCTGCTCAGCCCAAGCGCCCATGCGTCCAGCCATCTGCCTCCCGACCCCGAACAGGCTTCGCGGATCCGCGCCCGCACCGTGCGTGCCTGGGGCCGGTTCCGCCAGGCCGCCGTGTCCTCCTTCGCCTTCGTCGAGGCGGCGGGCCCGATCTACGGCGTCAAGCTGCTGCGCGATGCGCTGGGGCTCGGTCACGGCCCGGCGGATGCCGCCCCGCCGCCGCGCTTCGACACGGCGATGCCCGCGCCCGACAAGGCGGCGCTGGCCGCGAAGGTTCTGACCGCGATGAGCTTCACCCGGGACCACGCACCACTGGTCCTGCTGCTCGGGCACGGCGCGTCCACCACGAACAATCCGCATGACAGCGCCTATCACTGCGGCGCCTGTGGCGGACAGGCCGGGGACGTCTCGGCCCGGCTCCTGGCCGGGCTGCTGAACGATCCCGAAACCCGCGCTGGCCTCGCCGAGCACGGAATCGCGATCCCCAAGGACACGCTCTTCGTGGCCGGTCTGCACGACACCACGACCGATGCCGTCACGCTCTATCCCGACGGCCTGGATGCGGCGCAGCGCGCGATGCTTGCAGACGCACGGCACCTGCTGGCCCGCGCGGGCCGCTCAGTGGCGTCCAGCCGCGCGAAAACCCTGCCCGGCGCACGCGCCGACACCGTCGCGGCGCGCGCCCTCGACTGGGCCGAGCTGCGCCCCGAATGGGGCCTCGCCGGCTGCGCCGCCTTCATCGCGGCGCCCCGCGCCCATGCCGCGCAGGAGGCGCTGGAAGGCCGGTGTTTCCTGCACAGCTACGACTGGACCCGCGACCGCGATTACGCGACGCTCGAACTGGTGCTGACCGCGCCCGCGGTGGTGGCCAGCTGGATCAGCCTGCAATATTACGGCTCGGCGGTCGCACCGGACGTGTTCGGCGGCGGCAACAAGCTGATCCACAATGTCACCGGCGGGATCGGCGTGGTGCAGGGCAACGGCGGCATCCTGCACCCGGGCCTGCCGCGCCAGGCGCTGCACGATGGCACGCAGGCCATCCACGATCCCCTGCGCCTTTCGGTCATGATCGAGGCGCCGCAACCCGCGATCACCGATATCCTGACCCGCCACGATGATGTCCGCGCCTTGTTCGACAACGGCTGGATGCATCTTTTCGCACTGAAGGACGGCCGCCTAGACGCACGCTACAAACCGCAGCAAGGATGGCAATCGCTCGCATGATCCGCCACGGCCGCGGCCCGGCGCGGGCAATGCGCCCGGCGCCGCGGCCTGGCCGAAAACGACTATTGCACGCGCCGCCGGAGAGCGCCGAAGAAGCCGATGGCAACCGGCCCTGAAATTCTCACATACCCCTGACGGAACGATTGCACACAGTCACACGTCGCTGGCCCTCGACTTCTCCACCAGCCCGGCCCCAAGCGCGAACCAGACCATCTGCGCGTCGGTCTCGAGGCCCAGCACGCTCTTGATCTGGTAGTGATTGTTTCGCACCGTCTTGACGCTGATCGACAGCGCGTCGGCGATCTCTTCAGCCGGCCAGCCGCTTGCCAGCAGGCGCAGTATTTCCGTCTGGCGCGTGCTCAGCTCGTCCAACCCCGTACCGGTGCCGGCAATCCGGTCCTGCGCGATTGCCTCGATCACGTCCGGCGAGATCACGGTCCGCCCGTCCAGCACCCCCAGGATGGCCCTGATCAGGTTCGCCGGATCGCTGCTCTTGGTGACATATCCCGCCGCCCCGGCTTCGACGGATTTCAGCGCGAAGGCCGATCCCTGGTGCATGGTGAAAACCACGACACGGGCGGTCTCGTCATATTGCCTTATATGGCGGATCGCCTCGACGCCGCTTGCGCCCGGCAGGGTCACGTCCATCACCACCACGTCCGGCTTCGTCTCGCGATAGCGAATATACGCGCTGCGCGCATCCTCGGCCTCGGAGACGATGCGCAGGCCCGGTTGCAGGTCTATCAGACGGCGATACCCCTCGCGCACAACCGGGTGATCGTCGACGATCATGATACGGTGCTCGGTCATGCGGCGCTTCGCACGATGGCGCCGGGAACGGTCACGTCGACCCTGACGCCGTCAACCTTCTGTTGCATGTTCAACCGACCGCCCATGGCCGCCGTACGCTCGGTAATGCCGAGGATGCCGTGGCCCCGCCGTTCCCCGGCCAGCTTCCCGCCGCCATCGTCCTCGACCGTGAGCGTGATGTCGTCCTCTCTCTGGCGCAGGACCACACGAACATGCTTTGGCGCGCCATGCCGCATCGCATTCGTCACGCATTCCTGAACGATACGGTAAAGGTCCAACGCCACGGCATCCGTCAACCCGCCTTCGTCCAGGTCGTAGTCCAGTGTCAGGCGCGTGCCGCGCTGCGTTTCCCACCCGTTCAACATCGTGCGCAGGCTCGCGGCAAGGCCGACCTCCTCCAGGTCCGGCGGCCGCAGACGGGCGAATGCCCCGCGCAGGCCATCCATCATGTTGCGGATATTGGCCCCGACATCCGCCGCGTCGCGCTCGATATCGGGACGGTCACCCGCGGCGGCAAAGCGCATCGAAGCGGCAAGCGCAGCCGTCGCGGTAAGCGTCTGGCCGAACTCGTCATGCAGGTCGCGTGCCAGCTGCCGGCGTTCCACGTCCTCGACTTCGATCAACTTGCGGGTCAGCGCCAGGCTCTGCTCGGCGCTGGCCTTCAGGCGCTCGGCCAGGTGATTGACGGCCTGGGCAATCTGGCCGAACTCCCGCGCCCCGCCCAGTTCGACCCGCGCATCCAGATCGCCGCGGGCCAGCCGGTCGAGCCCGGAGACGATGCCGCGCACCGGACCGAGTCGCCAGACAATCGCCGCAGACCCCAAAAGCAGCACGCCGGCCGCCATCGCCAATGTCTGCCACAGGGCCAGCCGCGTACGCTGCCAGGCCAGGGTCGCCGCCGCCACCGGATCGAACGAGGCCTCGACGCGAAACGCGCCGCTTTGCGAGGCAGAGCCGGACCGGACGACCGACGCAGGCGGCTCGAACATCCGTCCGGCAAGGTCGCGGAACCAGCCGGGCGCGATCTGCCCGAAGACCTGCCAGCCGGCACAAAGACGGCGCTCCGAGATCATCCGCTGGTCGAACCGGATGCAGGTGCCCGGGGCCATCACGCCCAGAAGCTTGATCGACGTCATCTCGGCGTAAAGCGGGTCGCCCACGCGCGGCTCCATGTGATAATTCCGCTCCAGCACATAGCTGGCCCGCGTCAGCGTCGTCTGGGTGTCGCTCCGGGCGGTCCGGTACGCATCGGCCGCCGCCAGGCCAAGCGTGATCGCGCCTGCCAGCGCTGTCACCAGCCAAAGCGTGAAGACCAGTCGAAATCGAAGGCTCATGTCGTTTCCTCCCTGAACGGGCTGCCTCCAAGGATCGGGCAAACCGGCCGTCATGTCTCGGGCAATTTGCCCGACATGCGCCGAAAATGCCTGCGAAATCTTTCTTGCATATCCCGGCCATGGTTCTGTGATCCGGGCAACAGGAGGACCGCATGGAGGATATCACCGACAGCACGACCATCGTGCAGACAGATCCCGCGGCAATGCTGGCGGCCCGGATGGAAGCGGGCCTCGTGGGGCACGCGGTGCTGGTCGAGCGCCTGATGATCGCGCTCCTGACCGGCGGGCACGTCCTGATCGAAGGCGCGCCGGGCCTTGCCAAGACCCGTTCGGTGCGCAGGCTGGCCGACGGGGTCGAGGGCAGCTTTGCCCGCATACAGTGCACACCCGACCTGATGCCGTCGGATGTCACCGGGACGCAGATTTATCGGCAGGACAGCGGCGCGATGGAGTTCCTGCCCGGCCCGGTCTTTCACAACCTGGTCCTGGTGGACGAGATCAACCGCGCCCCGCCCAAGGTGCAATCCGCCCTTCTCGAAGCAATGGGCGAAGGCCAGGTCACCGCCGGCGGCCGGACGCATCCCCTGCCCGACCCTTTCATGGTCATCGCCACACAGAACCCGCTCGAGCAGGAAGGCACCTTTCCCCTGCCCGAGGCGCAGCTTGACCGGTTCCTGATGCATGTCGTCCTGGATCTGCCCGACGAGGCCGCCGAGATGAAAATTCTCGACCTTGTCGAGACGGAACTGCGCACCCATGCCGGGCGCGAAGCCCCGACGCTGGATCACGCGACGCTCGCCGCCATGCAGGAAGATGTGCTTCAGGTCCACCTGTCGCCCGCCTTGAAACACTACATGGTGGCGCTCGTGATGGCGACGCGCGGTGCGAACGACGCCATCGACCTGACCGACCGGATTCGCCACGCGGTCAGCCCGCGCGGCACGCTCGCCTTGGCGTCGAGCGCCCGTGCCCGCGCCTGGCTGCACGGCCGCGACTACGCGGTGCCCGAAGACATCGCGGCCCTGGCGCCCGACGTGCTCTGCCACCGCATGGCGCCGACCTGGCAGGCGCAGGCCGAAGGCCACACCTCCCGGACGATCCTGGCCGAGATCCTTTCGGCGGTTCCGTCGCTATGAACCTGCCCCGGGCCTCCGGGGCCGAGGTCTCCCTCGACCGTCTCGTCGCGATCGGCGGCCTCGTCGCGGGCAAACCTGCGCCCGGTCGCTCCCAGGGGGTCGCGGGTGGTCTCTCCGGCCCGCGCCGCGGCGAGGGCGGCGATCTCTTCGACCTGCGTCCGTTTCAGGACGGCGACGATCCGCGCCGGATCGACCCGGCCGCCACGGCGCGCAGCGGACGGCCGCAGGTCCGCAGCCGGCACGAGGAAGTTGATCGCACGCTTCTGCTGGTCGCCGATTTCCGCCCTCCGATGCTCTGGGGCACGCGCGGACGTTTCCGCTCGGTCGCCGCCGCAGAGGCGCTGGCCGTTGAAGGCTGGCGTGCGGTTCTGACCGGGGGACGCGTCGGCGCGATGATTGTCACCGGCAGCGCCATCGAGATGCTGGATCCGCGCCCGCGCGAAGCCGCGATGCTCCGCCTGGCGGGTGCCTTGTCACGCGCGCATGCGGCGGCACTCGGCGCTCCGGATGCCGGCCATGAAAGCCTTGCGGCGATCATGGACTCCGTGACCACGCGCACCGCCCCGGGCACCGCCGTCTGCCTTGCGACCGGGCTTGATACGCCCGGCGCGGATTTCGGCATGGCGGCGGCGGCCTTGATGCGGAAATGCCCCTTCGAGGTCCTGCTGGTGCAGGACAGCGTCGAGACGGCGCCGCCCAGGGGCCGGTTTTCGGCGCGCATCGACGGGCGCGTCAGACCCGGCCGCTTCGGCCCCCCCACCTCTGCCGATCGCCTTGCAGGTCACGGCATACCCCACCGGATCCTGAACGCCGCAGACCCGGTGCATGCGGAGGCCGCATGACACCCGAGGAGCTGACCGCCCGTCTCGCCGACATCCGCATCCCCGAGAGCTTTGCCCGCTTCGGCCTGCACGACGCGCTGGCGGCGGCGGCGCTCGGCCTGATCGCGGGACTGCTCATTGCAGGGCTGGCAAGGGTCGCCACCATACGCAAGACACACTCGGCCGAGACGGCCCGCGACGCCATCGCCGAATTGTCCGATGCCGAGCCCCAGGCCCGGCTTGCCGGTCTTGCCACGCTTCTGCGGGACCTTGGCGGCACGCCCCCGGACGGGCTGCGCGAGGCGCTCTACAACCCGCGCCACCCGATTGATCCGGCCGCTCTGGAATCCGCCGTCATGGCCGCTGCCCGGCAAAGTGCAAACCGATGAGTTTCGCTTTCCCCTGGGCCGCGCTGCTGCTACCGCTGCCACTCCTGCTCTTTCACCTTCTGCCGGGACGCCGGGTGGCGACCGGCGCCCTGAGCCTGCCGCCCGCCATCGCGGAAACCTTCCGCCCCGTCGATGCGGCGCCCGTGCGGCGCCATGCCTTTATGACCGCCCTGGTCCTGGCATGGATCCTGCTGGTCGCCGCCCTGACCGGCCCGCGCATGGAACGCACGCTTGACGTGGTGCCGGCCTCGGGGCGCGACATCGTCCTTGCGCTCGATCTCTCCGGCTCGATGGAACGCGAGGATTTCGTCCTGGACGGCGCACAGGTATCACGCCTCGCCGCCGTCCAGCGCGCGGGCGCGCGCTTCGTCCGCGGCCGGACAGGCGACCGTGTCGGCCTCGTCGTCTTCGGCGACCGCGCCTATGTCGCGGCGGCCCTGACGCATGACGTTTCCGCTGTCGCACAGGTGATCGAAACCGCCCAGATCGGTGTCTCCGGCAAGGCCACGGCCATCGCGGATGGCCTGGGTCTTGCGCTTCGCCGCCTTCGGGCGCGCGAGTCCGAAAGCCGCGTGATCGTGCTTTTGTCCGACGGGCAGGATACCACCGGAACGGTCGATCCCGTTGCCGCCGCGGTCACCGCCGAAACGCTGGGCGTCCGGATCTACACGATTGCGCTCGGCCCGGCCGATCTCGAAACCGCCCCGGCGGCCCGCGACGCGGTCGACAGCGACACCTTGCGCCGCATTGCCGAGGCCGCGCAGGGCCAGACCTTCCGCGTGCGCACCACCGAGGACCTCGTGGCGGTGACCGAGGCCATCGACCGGCTCGAGCCCAGCCTGGCCGACGCCCCCCCGATCCGCGGCTGGCAGAACTACTGGCCCTGGCTGGCCGGCGCGGCGCTGGCGATTCTGGCCACCGCGCTCGGGTTGCAGGCGCGGGAGGCGGCGTGACGGACCTGTGGCAGATCATCCTGCTGCGCCCGCTGTGGCTGATCGGCGTTCCGCTGTCCTTGCTGGCCGGGGCCGCAGTCGCGCTGAGGGGCAGCGGACTGGACCGATGGCGCCGCGTCGTCGACCCGGACCTGCTGGTTGCCCTGCGCCGCCTGGGCCATGTCGTGGACGGGCAGCGCGAGTCCGGGCCATGGCTGCTGGCCGTTGCCGGGGCGCTGACCGCTTTCGGGCTGGCCGGGCCGGCCACCCCGCATCCCGACGCGCCGAGGCTGCGCAATCTCGACGCGGTCATGATCCTGATGGACCTGTCCCCGTCGGTGACCCAAGGCGGCGGCTTCGATGATGCCCAGGCCGCCGTGTCGCGTCTGATCGACCGTCACGGCACGCGGCCCGTCGCCTTGGGCGTCTACTCCGCCGAAAGCTTCCTGGTCAGCGTCCCAACCGAGGATTCGGCCGCCCTGCAAACGGTCATCGCCGTGGCGGACACCCAGACGATGCCGGTGGGCGGCAGCCGCCCCGACCGCGCCCTCGACCTCGCGCGCCAGACCCTGGCCGACGCGGCTGCGGCGAATCCGGACGTGGTGCTCGTCTCCGACGGCGGCGGCGCCGGCCCCGAGGCGCTCGACCGTGCCCGCCAGATGGCGGCGGCGGGCCTGCGCGTCTCGGCGGTGTTCGTGGCGCCCGACGACCCGCCCTACGGCATGCCCGCCGCCGACCGCGAAGGGCTTGCTTCGGTCGCAAGCGCGGGCGGCGGCGTGATCGTGGATGCGTCCGATATCGCGGGCGTCGAGACAATCCTGAGCGAGCGCCAGGGCGCCGCTGAGGCAAACGACACCCTGCGCAACCTCCGCTATTCCGACCAGGGCCGCTGGTTCGTCGCCCTGGCCCTCCTGCCGCTCGCATTCCTCCTCCGCCGGAGGCGTGACGCATGAGCCGCGCCTCGCTTTCGATCCTTGCCGCGGCCCTGCTATGCGCCGTCGCCGCCGGCCCCGAGGCATGGGCGAAACTGATCTGGCGCGCGGGCTTTCCCGATCTGACCCTGCCACTGATCCAGACCCCCGGCGCACGCGGCGCGGCGCTCTACCAGGCAGGGCGTTATGCCGAAGCCGACGCCGTCTTCGCCGAGCTTGGCCGCAGCGCGACCTACAACCGGGGCATGACACTGGCCGCGACAGGCGACTACGACCTGTCGGTCGCCTATTTCGATGCCGTGCTCTTCGCCGACCGATACGATGCCGACGCTCGCCACAACCGCGAGGTCGTATCAAGCCTGATCGAGCCGGTGATCGGCGAAGCCCGGGGCCACGGGCTGATAGAAACGATCCTGTCTCAGAACGGCGTGGAAACGGCCGCGTTCGATCCCGATGCGCCCGCACAGCCCGTCGAGGCGGCGGCACGCAGGTCCGAGCAAAGCAACCTCAACCGGGCCGTCACGGGGGAACGCAAGGTGGCCGCAGACACCGCCTGGCTCGACACGCTGGCAGACGCCCCGGGCGAATACCTCAAGGGTCGGCTCCAAGCGGAAATGGAGCGTCGGCGCAACGACGGCGAGGCCCATGGCGAGGAGCGAGACCAATGGTGAGGTTGCTGGCCCTTCTGCTTCTGCTGGCGACACCCCTGGCCGCGCAAGCGCCCGATACTCTGAAGCTGGAACTGGTCCTCGATCCGCGCGAAACCGCGCCGCTGGAGGGCGAGATGGTCCTTGCCACCATCCGCGGCACCTACCGCGAGACCATCACCAACGAGGACCTCAAGCTGCGCAGAATGACCGATTTCGACTGGACGCGCCTGGGGCAGGACGCCTGGAGCGACCAGCGCATCGACGGGCGCACCGCGCGGGTCTTCGAGCGGCGCATCGCCTTCTACCCGAAACGGGCGGGAAATCTGGAGGTGTTGCCGATCGTGCATGAACTGGAGATCATCGGCAGCGGCGGACAGCGCGAGATCGTCCTCGTCCGATCCGATCCGGTGCGCATCGAGGTCGGGGAAAAGCCGGCCGGTACAGACCAGTCGTGGTTCCCGGTCCGCGCACTGGAGGTGTCCGATACGTGGGACGCCGATCCGGCACAACTGGAGGACGGGCAAAGCGTGACGCGCCGGGTCGTGATCCGCGCGCTCGGGGCGACACCCGAGATGATGCCGCAACAGCCCGCATTGCGCGAACCCTGGCTGATCACCTTCACCCCGCCCGACGAACGCGACTTCCAGGTCACCGCGCAGGGTCCGGTCACGACACTGGTCTGGGTCTGGAAACTGCGCCCGATCACCGGCGAGCCGGGCGTTCTTTCCCAGGTGAGCCTTCCCTATTTCGATACGACCTCACGCACGGCAAAGACCGCGACGCTGCCTTCGGCGACGATCGGCTACGCGAGCTTTGCCGACAATGCGGCCTCCGGCTGGCGCGGGGATCCGGGCGTGGGCTGGCCGCACCTGGCCGTGCTTGGCGCAAGTGCCGTGGCGGCGGTGATCCTGGAGTTGCGCGGCCGCTCGGGCGTCTCGGCCCCGGCCGCGCGGCTGCGCCGCTGGATGCGCATCCGACGGGACTTCAGACACCTGCGGGGCCATGCGCGACGCAAGGATGTCTCACGCTTCCGGGCGCTGGCGGTACGCCTTCTGTTCCCGCCGGCGGCCACGCCGCCGACGACCACGCACCCTGCCCTGCAAACGGTCGATGCCATGCTTTTCGGCGATCGCAGCGAAAGCCAGAACATCGATCTTTGGTCTGCCCTGCGCGACATCGAGCGCGCCGTGGGTCGCTCCACACGGCAGGCTGGCGAACGTGCGGGCCGCGCCGGAGCTTCGAAAGGCCCGCGCCCGAACAGTTTCCGAAGCGTTCATATCTCCGGGAAGGACGACACGACGCGGGGGAACAGCGTCTGATAGGCTTCGGCATGCGTGATGCGCGTGCCGGAGTTGAGCCACGCCTGGTTGCCCCGCTGAAGCGCCACGCGCGTGTGGTACTCCCAAAGCCATTCCTGTGCGTCCATGCACTCGAATGCCTTGCGTTTCAGATCGAAGACCGGGTCGATGTTGAGATACACATCCGGCTTCCAGCCCGAGTTCTCCGGCTGGTGAGGTTCATACATCAAGATCGGAACCGCCTTCGCCGACGGAACCTGCGGATTGTGCCCCTTGGCCTGCGAGATGATCTGAGCTTCCTGCGCCACCCGGCTGGTCAGCTCGTGGTCGAAATTCCACGGATCGCCCGGCGCGTGGCTCAGGATGAAGGATGGCGCGACTTCGCGGATGATATCCGCCAGTTGCAGGATCGTGTCCTCCGTGATCCGCATCGGGTAATCCAAGTGCCCCAGCAACCGAAGGTTCGCACCCAGCACATCCGCCGCCCGGCGGGTTTCGTCGGTACGTTCCGCATTCACCCGGTCGAGCGTCATGCCGTCCTGGCGCCACAGCTTCGCGCTCTCCCCCCGAGCGCCAAGCGACAGGCAGACGACATGCATGTCCCAGCCTTCCCTGGCGTGAAGCGCGATGGCGCCGCCCGAGCGCCAGACGAAATCGGCCGCGTGGGCACTGATGACAAGGCCTGATGGCATGGTTTAACTCTCCTTTACGGGGGCAGGATTCTTTCGGGCGCCAAGCGCGACCCAGATCACCAGCAACACCGACATGACGAGGAACGCGGCGCTGATGGGGCGGTCGACGAACACCATGAAATCCCCGCGGCTGATCAGCAATGCACGCCGGAAATTCTCTTCGATCAGGGGTCCCAGGACATATCCCAAGAGCAATGGCGCCGGCTCGAACCCGAAGGCCACCATGACATAGGCAGCCAGGCCCAATCCCGCGACAAGGAAGACGTCGAAGCTGATATTCGCCACGCTGTAGACGCCAACGGCAATGAACAGGCTGATCGCGGGAAACAGATAGGTTGGCGGGATCTTAAGCAGTCGGACCCACACCCCCATCAGCGGGATGTTCAGGATCAGAAGGATGAAATTCCCCACCAGAAAGCTGACCGCCAGCCCCCAGAACAGCTCGGGGCTGTCTGCGATGACCTGCGGGCCGGGCGTGATCCCGTGCACCAGAAGCGCGCCCAGGATCAGCGCCATGATCGCATCGCCCGGAATGCCGAGCGTCAGGGTCGGGATGAACGCGGACTGCGCCGCGGCATTGTTGGCCGCCTCCGGCGCGCTGATGCCGGGAATGGCCCCCTTGCCAAAGCTATCGGGCTTTTTCGATATGCGCTTCTCGACTGCATAGGCCATGAACGCCGCCATCGACCCGCCACCGGCCCCCGGCAGGATGCCCACGGCCGATCCCACCATCGAGCCGCGCAGGATCGGGTTGCGGCTTTCGGCAAGATCGGCGCGACTGGGCATCATGCTGCGCAGGGTCACCTTGGCATTGAGCGCGTGATCACGGGCGAGGCCGATGCTCGTCATGACTTCGGTGACGCCGAAAAAAGCCATCGCGATAACGACGATGCTGATTCCATCGAAAAGCTCGGGCGCTCCGAAGGTGAACCGCATCGCACCCGAGCTGACATCCGTCCCGACGATGCCCAGCAGCAGGCCGACGGTCACGCTCGCGGCACCGATGAACTTGGATCCTTGTATCAGCGTGCCTGCCGCGACAAGGCCAAGCGCCATCATCGAGAAATAGTCGGCGGAATGAAACGACAGGGCGGCGCGCGCCAGAGGTGGCGACAACATGATCAGCAACGAGATCGCGATGCAGCTGCCGACGAAGGATGCAATGGTCGTGATGATCAGCGCCGTTCCGGCCTTGCCCTGCCGCGTCAGCGGATACCCGTCGAGACAGATCACGGCGGACGAGGCCGTGCCGGGCATGTTGATCATGATCGACGCGATCGACCCGCCATACTGCGCGCCATAGTAAATGCCGGCCAGCATCACCAGCCCGGCCGTGACGGGCGCATAAAAGGTCAGGGGCAGCAGCAGCGAAATGGCGGTCAAGTGCCCGATCCCGGGCAGCACGCCGACGACCATGCCGACCGTCACACCGATCAGGCAATAAATCAGGTTCTGAAAGGTCAGCGCCGTTTCCAGACCCAAGATGAGGTTGTCCACGACGCCCATCAAAATCTCCACGCAAAGGCGGGCGCCGGAATGCCCAGCAGAACGATGAACAGGAAATAGGCCGCCGGGATCAGAACCACGCACAACACCGCCAGCGCAATCCACTTGGGCGGGCTTTCGGATAGGCCCGAAAGCACGATCAGCAAGGCCGACGCGGGAACGAAGCCCAAGCGCTCGACGGTCAGCGCGAACACGACCAGCGACAGCGTCACCATGACCATCGGGCGCGCCCGCATCGGACGCGCTGTCTCGCTGCTCCGAAGCCCGCTGACCGCCGCGCCGATCCCGCACAGGATCAGGACGATCCCAAGCGCCAGCGGTACCAGCCCGGGGCCCATCCGTGCAGGCGTGCCGATGCGATAGCCCAGGCTGATCCAGCACACGCCGATGCCGATGGCCAACGCGATTAGTCCGGCGCCGATATCCTTGCGCATTCCGGTCTGCATGATGGTCCTCCCGTCGCGCCGCGGGCGGTGGCACACGCACCGCCCGTGGCGTCATGCGTTACTGCGCGGTTATGCCCGCAGTCTCGATGATCGTCTTGAACTGACCGCGCAGGCGATCGAGCATTGCATCGAAATCCTCGCGCGACGACGGGTAAGGTGCCGCGCCCGCATCGGTCAGGGTCTTGGCCACGTCGGGCTCGGCCAGGATCTCGGCGATTGTCGCGTTGAGCTTGGCCAGCACCGCGTCCGGCGTTCCGGCCGGGGCCATCAGCCCGGTCCACTGGCTGGTGTCGACATTCGGCACGCCGCCTTCCTGCATCGTCGGCGTTTCCGGGCTCGGATCGATCCGCTTGGCCGAGGTCGTGGCCAGAACGATCACGTCACCGCTGTCGATGAACGGCTTGGTCGACGAGTATGAAACCACGCTGACGTCCACCTCGCCGCTGGCCACGGCCGTCGCGGCAGGGCGACCGCCCTTGTAGGGAATATGCTGGATCTCGATATCCCCTTCCAGCGACATCCACTCCGGCGCCAGGTGGTTCAACGTACCGATCCCCGCCGACGAGTAGGTGATCGACCCCGGCTCGGCGCGCGCGGCCTCCAGGAACTCTTCGAACGTCTTGAAGCTGGCATTCTTGTTCGCGACAAGGATCAACGGCGTGTCCGTGATCGTCGAGACGGTGGTGAAGTCGGCCTCGGCGTCATAGGGTGTTTCCTCGAACAGGGACGGGTTGATCGTCAGCGTCCCGGCCTCGCCCATGAACAGGGTGTATCCATCCGGCTCCGCCTGCGCCGCGGCGCTCGCCGCGATGAAGCCCGACCCCCCTGCGCGGTTCTCGACGATAACCTCCTGGCCCAGACGCCGCGAAAGCCCCTCGCCGATCGTGCGCGACGCCAGGTCGACCACGCCGCCCGGGGCAAAGGGCACGAGAATGGTGATGGCGCGGTTCGGATAATCCTCCTGCGCCGCCGCGCCGGTCGCAATCATCGCCGCAAGCGCGGCTCCCAGCAGTTTCTTCATGGTGTTTCACTCCTCCCATTGTGCGGCCCCTTCGAGCCGCCTGACTGATCGGCCCGAACGACCGATCGTTTTCAGCGTCCCGCCCGGCATCGCTAAAGGCCCGGCAGGAAACTCAGAAATCTCCGAACAACCGGACGGATACCGCCTTGAGATGCGCGCGCATCAGCGCCTGGGCGGCGTCCGGGTCGTGATTGGCGATGGCCTCCGCGATGCGCCTGTGCTCGTCGAAGCTGCCATGATCGCGCGACGGCTTCGGCGTCTGCCGCTGCACCGCGCCCCACGTGACCGAACGGCGTATCGAATTCAGCCTGTCGAAGATGGCGACAAGCGGGATGTTGTCGGTGGCCTCCGAAATCGCGCGGTGGAAATCGTCGTCGGCGGCCTCGTAGGCGTCCCAGTCGCCCGCCGCATGGGTCGCGCGCTCCGCCGCGGCGATCCGGTCCAGGGCCTCGGCCGAGGCATTCATCGCCGCCTCCCGCGCGATGGACGGCTCGATGGCCAGACGTGCGGCCATCATCTTGACCGGCGTGGTGCGCCGCGACAGGGCCAGCGTGGTGTCCGCCTGCTCTTCCGCGCCGTCGGGGTCGGACATGAACGTGCCCTTGCCCACGTGCCGCCAGATCTTTCCCTCGTCTTCCAGGTCCTGAAGCGCGTTGCGCAGCGCCGCGCGGTTCAGACCCAGCTCGTGCAGCAGCGCCCGCTCGGACGGAAGACGGTCGCCCGGACCGAAATTGCGCTCCTCGATGAAGGCGCGCAGCCGGGTTGCCGCCGCCTCGTTGTCAGCCGTCCGGATTTGAGTAGTCTCGTCCACGCCCATCCCGATCAATTTCCGATCTATCAGATCAATCTTCTAATTGGTCGCAATGGTTGCCACCTTGGATTCCAAAAATCAACTGATTTATAAAATTATTGCTCAGATCATTTTTAAATTGATCTTTTCAGAAGTTATTTCTATGGCTCTATGTCAAATTAATCTGAAAGGTTGTCATGGCTGACTTTGCTATCTCCCCGCCCGAAGTTATCAGTGTTCCCACCGCCTCCGGCGCGCGATTCCCCGTGCGCCGCGTCTATTGCATCGGTCGCAATTATGCCGCCCACGCCATCGAGATGGGCCATGACCCGGACCGCGAACCGCCGTTCTTTTTCCAGAAGAACCCGGACAATCTCGACGCGTCGGGCGAGTTTCCCTACCCGGCCCACAGCTCCGATGTTCACTACGAGGTCGAGCTTGCGGTTGCGCTGAAATCCGGCGGCGCGAACATTCCGCTTGGCGATGCGATGTCGCATGTGTGGGGCTACGCGATCAGCCTCGACATGACGCGCCGCGACCTGCAGGGCGAGATGAAGAAAATGGGCCGCCCCTGGGAGATCGGCAAGGCGTTCGAGCGCTCCGCGCCGATTTCTCCGCTGGTGCCGATCGAGGAAAGCGGCCCGCTCGACCAAGGCCGGATCGAATTGCACGTCAACGGCGAGCCCAAGCAGGACGGTGACCTGAACCAGATGATCTGGAAGGTCCCGGAAATGATCAGCTACCTCTCGGAATATTTCGAACTCGCCGCCGGCGACGTCATCCTTTCGGGAACGCCAGCGGGCGTCGGCGCAATCGAGAAAGGCGACACCATGCTCGCCAAGGTCGAGGGCCTGCAGGACTTCGAGGTCAAAGTGGTCTGACCTCATCTGCGCGGCGCTCAAGCGAGCCCGCGCGGCGGTCTTTCCGCAGGCGCGCAGCGATGCACGCGCCTGCCGCCGTCCCGGACGGCTCCCGTGCCGGGTCGCGATCCCACAACGCCACCCCGGTCGAAAACCCGGCACCGAATGATCGGCGCCGGCCCGGTGCACCAAGACGCGCATGGGACCGCGGCGAAGAGCCCGCACCACCTCACACGGCGCGGGCGCGCGCGCCTATCTTCCCATCGTGTAGAATTCCGTATTCCGCCGCATCGACGTGAAATTCGCCATCCGGTTCGACAGGCCGAAGAACGCCATCACACCCGCGATGTCCCAGATATCCTCGTCGGTGAACCCATGCGTGCGCAGATGGTCGAAATCCGCATCGCAAATCGCCTGTGCATCCTTCGACAGCTTCATCGCGAAATCCAGCATCGCCCTCTGGCGCGGCGTGATGTCGGCCTTGCGGTAGTTCACGGCCACCTGGTCGGCAATCAGAGGGTCTTACGCTTGATACCCCTGACAAGCTTGTCAGCAGCATCCTTGGATGTTCCGGATCTCTTGTTCATCTTCGCTCCATTATGGCTTCGATGAACCGGAAATCCTCCGTTCCTCAAACACCTAAATCTGTCCGGTAGGTGCTGACGTTAGACAACCAGCTGCGCGGTCGTAGTAGCCCCCGGCAAACGGGTTGATCAGTGTGAGGCCCTGCTCACTCGCGACGAAGTTCGTCACGGACCTGACACTGCCAAAAACTCGGGTGATGCTGCTGCCAGCAAGCCCTCTGGCGATCAGCGCATCGCGTTGGCATCTGCTTTTGTGCAGGCTTCAAGATGCTTGTCGCCGCACGTATCAATGACGTAGCCACATGCCCTCTCAGCAGCTCCTTGAAAGGTTTCAGGACGACCTTTGCCCTTAAGCCGCAGATATATCCCAACGGCCTCCGAAAGTAGAACAGAGGACAAGCAAACGTCGGCTGGTGGAACAGCAGCATCAGCCCTACTCACCCGACCTTGCCGCAGCATGTGCTTGCCTGGAAGTTCCGTCGAAAGGGAGCGCAAGTGGTACCAGTACTCGTCGAGCTGATCTGCAGCCTTTCGCGCTCTTGTTTCGGCAATCTTTGCGGACTTTGTGCGAAGTGAGAACGCGATCCGAGATGACGTGTAATGGTCCCTCAGCTCTTTCGGGATACGACGGCTGAAGTAGAAAACCCCATCTTTCACGAAGGTGAACGGGCGTGAAATGGTCTCCGACATGGTCTACGGCTCCTAGCATCTGTCAAAAGCTGGAGCGTTTCCAATGTGTTAGCTGAAGAAGTGGTGCCCGGGGGCGGAATCGAACCACCGACACGAGGATTTTCAATCCACTGCTCTACCCCTGAGCTACCCGGGCACGGGTGAACGGGCGCACCGTTCGGGTTCCGGCTTTCTAGGCGAGGGCCACGCCACTGTCCAGTGGGTTTTTGCCACTTTTCAGTGGGGTTTTCCCGGAGCCGCGTTCTGTGCCTCGTCCATCGCCTCGGCGACCTCCTCGGCATCGTCCAACCGGCTGGAGGGAATGGCATAATCCCCGCGCAGCCACGCGCCAAGGTCGCGATTGGCACAGCGTTCGGAACAGAAGGGGCGGTATTTCTTCACCGTGTCTTCCCCGCAAATCGGGCAACTCATATCACACCTTTCGGCAGCGGCAGCCTGTCTCGCTTTCTCTGCAATTCATAGTGCCCAAGGGGCGTCCAGCCGACAAGAGCGGTTTCCACCGTGTCGCGGCGGAAGGCGGCGCGCAGGGCGGCTTCGAAGGTCTTGCGGTCCTTCTTGGGCATGGGCGCCAGGTCCAGCACCACCTGCCCGCCCAGGCCCCGCAGCCGCAAGGCCCGCGGCAAGGCGCGCGCGGCGGCCATGTTGGCCTTCACGCTTGCCGCCGGAGAGGTGTCGCCGCCCGCGTTCACGTCCACCGCCACCAGCGCCCGAGTCGGCTCGACATAGATACTTGCACCGCCCGGCAGATCCTCGCGCGGAGAGCGCAACGCCTCGACCGCATCCAGTACCCCGTGGTGCTCGAACGCCTGCGCGTCCTCGTCCCAGATCTCGGGCTCCGGCCAGTCGCGCCACGCAAGCTCGTGCGGCCCCGGCCCCTCGACCAGCTTCTCGGGTTTGCCGCTCGCATCGGACATGACCGCGCGGGCCAACTCGGCCATGCGTGCCACGTCCTCGGCCACGGCGTCTTCGTCCGCGCCTTCGCAGGCCGAGCGCAGGATCAGCCCGTTCGGGTCCCCCGCCATCACGTCCTTGCCAATCAGCATCAGCCGGTCCTGCAAATCGTCATCATGAATGGCCCGTGACACGTTGATCCCCGGCGCGCCGGGCGTCACGATCGCATAGCGGCTCTTGAACAGCACCTTGGCCGTCACCGGGATCGCCTTGCCCGGCTCGGCATAGCCCGTGACCTGCACCAGCACCGTGCCCCCGGCGCTCATCCCCTTGACCTGACGCAGGAACCCGTTGCCGTCGGGCGTTTTCACGAACAGCCCGCCCTGCCCCTTTACCGGCCGCTCGATCACGGCACGATAGATCGTGCCGGGGCGCGGCTGGTCATTGTCCACCAGCAGATCTGACAGCACGCCGTCCTCCATCAGCGCCGCCGCCTCGAACTCGCCAAGCTGGCCCAGCGCCACCACGCGTCCCTTCATGTCTTTCCCTTCCACACAGGGTAGCCGGAGGCCAGCAATAGCCCCGCCGTTTCCTTCAACGGCAAGCCCACGATGGCCGTGAACGAGCCTTGTATCCACGGAATGAACGCCCCCGCGGGGCCCTGGATGCCGTACCCCCCGGCCTTGCCCTGCCAGTCGCCGGTCCCGAGGTAGAACGCGATCTCGTCGTCATCCAGCCGCTTCATCTTCACGTCGCTGACCACGTCGCGCTCCCAAATGCGCGCGCCGCGGCGCACCGCGACTGCCGTGATCACCTTGTGCCGCCGCCCCGACATCTTGCGCAGGAAATCCTCTGCCTCGCCCACATCGGCGGGCTTGCCCAGAATGCGCCGGCCCAGCGCCACGGTCGTGTCGGCAGACAGAACGATATCGTCGGCCCCGGCCTCAACGGCCAACGCCTTTTCCCGCGCCATGCGCACGCAATAGGGGCGCGGCAACTCGGCCTTTTCGGGGGTCTCGTCGATATCGGGCGGGCGCACGTCATCGGCGACGACGCCGATCTGCGCCAGCAGATCCCGGCGTCGCGGGCTGCCGGACCCCAGGATCAGTCTTGGCGGCTGCATCATTCCGCTCTCATATAGTCAACGGGGTGCGCACGCATTTCACCTCGGGTGAAACGCTTCCGCGCACGGCGCGAACCTGCGGTTCGCGCTACTTAAACCGATAATTAATCCGACCCTTGGTCAGATCGTAAGGTGTCATTTCCACCTGTACCTTGTCGCCTGCCAGAACGCGGATGCGGTTCTTGCGCATCTTGCCTGCCGTGTGGGCGATGATCTCATGGCCGTTCTCTAGCTCGACCCGAAATGTCGCATTCGGCAGGAGTTCCTTCACGACACCTGGAAATTCGAGCGTATCTTCCTTGGCCATGGTCTCTCCTTGGTTTCCGCCCTGCCGGTTGCAGGACAGGCGTTTAAATGGCCCCATTCCCCAAGGTTTTCAAGTCAAATATCATTGCAGCCGTTCAACTTTGGGGGCGCCGTCGCGTCCCGCCTGTTCGGCCCAGTGGCTGCGGTTCAGCACCCCGCCATCCGCCCGCACCTGCGCGATTTTCTCCAGGTCGACCTCGGCAAACGTCCATCCCGGCGCGTCCAGCACCCCCTCTGCCAGCACGCCCGTCGGTGGAAAGCCGATGTCGGGCGGTCCGAACACGCCGCCCGCGCCCGTCGTCACGTCGCAGACCTCCGACCATGCAGCCTCGCCCACCAGCGACGACATGGCACTGACGCATTGCTGCTCCAGCGCGCGGGCCATGGCACCGATCCGCACCCGCCAATATCCGGCCAGCGTCTCGGTGCAGGACGGTACCAGCAGGATGTCCACATCCTGCATAGCGCGGCCCAGCAGCGGAAATTCACCGTCATAACAGATCAGTACACCAATCCGCCCCAGCGCGGTGTCGAACACCTTCAACGGCCCACCACCGACACATTCCATAGGCTCCCGCTCCCAGCGGGTCATGATCTGCTTGTCCACCACGCCCTTGCCGCCACCGGGGGCAAAAAACGCCGCGCGGTTCACCGGGCGCGGGCCCAGCGCGTCGTCGTAGACCGGGGCGGAGCCGCCCAGGATATGCACGCCGTACTGCCCGGCCAGTGTCGCATGCAGCGCGTCCGCCTCGGGCATCCGCTCCGACACCGCCCGCAGCGACGGCTCCAGCTCCGCCGATACCGTCCGCCCCGCCAGTGGCGCCAGTTCCATCGCCGCATACTCGGGAAAGACCAGCAGGTCCGCCCCCTGCCCGGCCGCCTCGGCCACCCAGGCCTCGATCTTTTCGGCATAGGCGTCCCAGCCGTCGAACTCGTCCAGCGGGTAGGCCGCAGTCGCAATCTTCATCGTTTTCGCTTTCCGTGACAGGTTTCACCGGCACCCTAACGGCCCGGCCGGCCCGGCGCCACTCAGACCGCTTCACGCTCTGCCGGGCGCTGCATCCGCAGCGGAATTTCCCGCGCCAGCCGGATCAGATGCGCCATATATGGCTTGTCCGCCTCGTCCTCGCGGATCGCTGCGTAAAGCCGCTTGGTCAGGCCGGTCTTGGTCACCGGCCGCGTCACGTATTCCGAGCTTGTCCTTTGTTCGCGCAGCACCCAGTCGGGCAGCACCGCCACGCCCCGATTCGACGCCACCAGCAGCAGGATCACCGCCGTCAGCTCGATCTGCCGCACCGCGCGCGGCTCCACCTTGGCGGGCGTCAGCAACTCGGTGAAGATATCCAGCCGCGAGCGGTCCACCGGATAGGTGATCAGCGTCTCGTCGCGGAAATCATCCGCCTCGACGAAATCCTTGCCCGCCAGCACGTGCTGGCTGGAGGCCACGAACAGGGGCTCGTAGTCAAAGAGCGGCTGAAAGATTACGCCATCGAGGTCCTCGGGGTCCGACGACACCACCAGGTCCACCTCCTCCTTCTGCAACGCCGGCAGCGCGTCAAAGGCCAGGCCCGGCCTTATGTCGATATCCACCTCCGCCCAGGTCTGCCGGAATCGCTCCAGCACCGGGAACAGCCATTCGAAACAGGCATGGCATTCGATGGCGATATGCATCCGCCCCGCGCTGCCTTGCCGCAATCCGCTGAATTCCGCCTCCAGCGCCTCGACTTCGGGCAGCACCTTCTCGGCCACGCGCAACAGCCGCAGCCCCGCCGCCGACAGCTTCAGCGGTTTCGACCGCCGCACGAACAGTTCGACCCCCGCCTGATCCTCCAACCCCTTGATCTGGTGGGACAAAGCCGACTGCGTGATATGCAGCAGATCCGCCGCACGGGCCAGCCCGCCAGCCTGGTGAATGGCCCGGATCGTCCGCAGATGGCGAAAGTCGATATGCATGAATATTAGCCCGCCTCATTCAAACCATGAATTTTATGAAGTTGTCTCACATACGCGCGCCTGCGACAAGAGACCCAACAACAGTTTGCAGGATACCCGTCATGAGCACCCCCACCGTTTCCTTCGAGTTCTTCCCGCCCAAATCGCTGGAGGCCTCGTTCCGCCTCTGGGACACCGTCCAGACGCTCGCACCGCTGGACCCCAGCTTCGTGTCGGTCACCTACGGTGCCGGCGGCACGACCCGTGAACTGACGCGCGACGCCGTCGCCACGCTGCACAAGTCCAGCGGCCTGAACGTCGCCGCCCACCTCACCTGCGTCGAAGCCACCCGCGAGGAAACCCTCGCCATCGCCCAGGATTTCGCCGATGCCGGCGTGAACGAAATCGTCGCCCTGCGCGGCGACCCGCCCAAGGGCTCGGACGGCTTCACGCCGCATCCCGAGGGCTTTTCCGACAGCTGCGAGCTCATCTCGGCGCTGGCCGACATGGACCGCTTCAAGATCCGCGTCGGCGCCTATCCCGAGGTGCACCCCGAGGCGGCGGATGCCCAGGCCAATATCGACTACCTCAAGCGCAAGATCGACGCCGGCGCCGCCGAGGCGATCACCCAGTTCTTCTTCGACACCGAGGCGTTCTTCCGCTTCCGCGACGCCTGTGCCGATGCGGGCATCGACGCCCCCATCATCCCCGGCATCCTGCCGATCGAGAACTGGGGCGGCACGAAGCGCTTCGCCGCCGCCTGCGGCACGAAAATTCCCGCATGGCTGGACGAGGCCTTCACCAAGGCCGCCCGCGACGACCGCGAGACGCTGCTGGCCACGGCGCTGGCCACCGAACTGTGCAGCGAGCTGATCGAGGGCGGCGCCGAGCACCTGCATTTCTACACGCTCAACCGCCCCGAGCTGACGCGCGACGTCTGCCATGCCTTGGGCATAACGCCCAAGGTCGAACTGCGCGACGTCGCCTGACGCACCTTTGATCCCTGTGACACTCCCCTCCCCGGGGCTGTCGCAACGCCTGGCCCTGCCTTCCCCCGAAGGCGGGGCTTTTTCGTGCACACCTTTCAGGCGCGCAGGCAATGCGACGCGTGCTTGACCCGTGCTCGAACGTCAGGCTCGAGTCCTTTGCGGACACGTGTGATCTATATTCCCGAGCGCCATCGAGGGGCCGCGGCGCGGCGATCCGGCGGTGGTTCGGCAGTGCTTTATCCAGGCCAAGTCGGAGACAGAATTGAGCGATGCACCGAGCGTCACCCAATCGCCGGGCCGGGGGGGCGGCCCGTCGATGGCGCGGGGCCTGCGGCCTGTTCCCGCGCCGGGGCTGTGGATCAAACGTCTTTTATGTCCGCATTTCGGCCATTCATCTTTACCGCAGCGAATGTACGGTTCGAGTCCGTGAGTGACACTGGCATCGAGCCCCCGACCGGTTAACAGCCGCGAAGCGGCCCGGCGATCGTCAGCCCCTCCCTTGGGCTGACGCTAGCCTCCCTCGTGAATGGCAGCTTTGTCCCGCACAGCCGACCTTTGCCAGGCACCGCGACATGAACCGCAAACTTTCTGCGCATCAAAACGCGGGCCCTCCATCACAGCCACGACCTGCGAACGCCGTGGTGCTTTCATTCCCCGCCGCCGGGGCGGGCTTGCCACCCTCCCCGGCCCGAACTAGCGTGCCGCCATGACCGACACGCCCGCCCCCTTCACCGCCACATCGCTGGACCAGATGCCCGACATGGACGCGCTCCTGTCGCGCTCCGGCCTCGACTTCATGCGCGACATGATCGCGGGCCGCCTCACCGCCCCGCCCATCGGCGCCACGCTCGGCTTCACCGCGCTCTCTGCCGATCCCGGCCGGGTGGTGTTCGAAGGCACGCCCGGCTTCGGCGCCCTCAATCCGATGCGCGGGGTCCATGGCGGCTGGTATGGTGCGATCCTCGACTCTTGCATGGCCTGCGCGGTGATGACCCTGCTGGACAAGGGCCAAGTCTACACGACGCTCGAGTACAAGGTGAACATCACCCGCGCCCTTCCGCTGGGCATGGCGGCGCTGGCCACCGGCACCACCCAGCATGGCGGCCGCCGCACCGCCACCGCGGCGGGCGAACTGCGCGGCCGCGACGACGGCAAGCTCTACGCCACCGGCAGCACCACCTGCCTGATCATGGACGCCGCCTGACCGCCCGCGCCAAATCTTTTCGACAAAAGATTTGGCAAAACTTTTCCCGAAAGTTTTGCCCGCGCCTACATCACCGCCTGCGCATCGGTCGCATCCGGCGCGCCGCGGCCCCGCACGCTCTCGTGCAGCCGCTCGGACGGATCCCGCCCGACCACCCGCGCGCGGCGAATGAGGAAGATCTTGCCCCAGCCGCGCCACTTGCCGATCGACGGCGCGTCGGGGTCCGTCGGATACCGCGCGCGCCAGCCCTCGGGCAGGGTCAGCCCATGCGCCTCGGCCCGCTCCAGCATCCAGACCAGCGGGATGTTCGACAAGGGCCGCGCCGCCTCGAACCCGTCCAGCTGCCCGCCCACGTCGCCATGGGTGCCCCGGAACCACACCTGCTCCACCCGGCCCTCCCCGGCCCGCGACCCGGGCCCGGTTTCCCACATCACCGGGGTATAGACCCGCCGCGTCTCGTCCAGTGCCAGCGCGTGATAGCCATGCCGGATATGCGGCCCCAGCGCGTGGCTGTGAAACGCGTTCTTCGGCGTCAGCAATCGCCAGATCAGCGGGCCGGACCAGTCCAGCGCCTTCACCGTGTCCCAGACGCCCACCATCTCGATCGGAGAGCTTTCGTGGCACAGTGCGCGGGTGAATTCCGCCGCGGCGGACCCCGCCGCCTCGTCGCGGTAATGGCGATAGGCGGTCTTCACCTGCCGCTCGGTCGCATTTTCCGCTCGCAACAGCCCGATCCGGTCGATCACCCCGGCCAGCGACCGCACGGCATAGGCCCCGCGCGAGAACCCGAACAGGAAAATCCTGTCGCCGGGACGATAGCGTGACGCAAGATAGCCATAGGCCCGCCGGATCTGCCGGTTGATCCCGCGCCCCAGCATCACGTCGCCGGTGCGCCGCCAGTCCGGCCACTGCACCCCGGGCTCGTAATAGAGGGACATGCCCACGCCCACCGTCTCGTTCAGCAGCTTGAATGTCAGGCCCGCATTGCTCTCATAACCCGGATCGAGCGACGACATCGTGCCGTCCAGGATGATGACATGGCTCACCGCGCCCCGCGCGACATGCCTGGTCCGCACCCGTTCGCCACGGGTCAGGCCAACCAGCCGCCGGACAGCCCGGCCAATGCGTTTCGTCCAGCTCATCGCGGCCCACCATCCTCCAAACCCGGCCCGGGGTAAAGGACCCTGCGCACCGCTCCCGCGCTTTTGCCGGCACCCTGTTTCCTCTCCGGCACCGCCGTCACGCTCCGCACCGTGGGGACCCTTGGCTTGGGCCAGCCCGCGTCCGCTCCGCGACGACGCCAGTCCTCGCGGTTAAACCCGCCCCGGCACCTTCCCGCCCTCTCGCGGACCGCAAGCAGGCCCGGCACCGACGCGCGCGCCCGACGCTCCGCCGCCGCGTTTCAGCCAGACAAATGTTCGCCCGGCCCTCGGCTTTCCGGTCACGACAGCCGCGTCACCATGATCGGCCCGTCCGGTCCATAGCCGTTGAACCGCGTCGCCAGCGCCCGCGAATACGCACCCATCCCCTCGAACAGCACGTAATCTCCCTCGGCCACATCCTCGGGCAGCTCCACCGGATCGGGCAGCCGGTCCAGGCTGTCGCAGGTCGGCCCGAAGACCACGCGCGGCACCGGGGCACCGCCGCGCGGCCGTCCGTCGGGCCGGACCAGCCGCACCCGCGTCAGCGCGTCGATATCCCGCGCCTCGGCCAGCGCGCCGTAGATCCCGTCGTTGAGGAAAAGGCTCCCGTCCGGGCGCACCCCCTTGACGCGCGCGGCCAGCGTGAACGCCTCGGCCACCATCGCCCGCCCCGGCTCGCAGACCAGCGCGGGCGGCACGTCGAACGCCGCGCGCGCCACCTCCGCCACGTGGTCGAAAATCGCCTCCAGGTCCGGCGCCGCCCCCGAGCGATGCGCCGCGAACCCACCGCCCACGTTCAGCCGGTCCAGCGTGACACCCGCCATCCGCGCCACCTCGGCACTGGCCTTCACATACGCCCCCCAGGCCGCCGGGTCGGCGCATTGCGTGCCGGGATGAAAGCAGATGCCGGGACGAAACCCCATCTCTGCGACCCGCCGCAGTAGCGCCGCCGCCGCCTCCGGCGCGGCCCCGAACTTGGCCCCGAAATCATAGGCCGCGCCGCGCACCGGCAGCGCCAGCCGCACGGTCACCTCCAGGTCGCGCGGCAGGCCGGACAGCTTTTCCAGCTCCGACATGCAATCGACCGAGCACGAGGCGACGCCCATCGCCGCGGCGGTGTCGACCTCCGCGACCGAGCGCACGGGGTTGTTGTAATGCAGCACCGCCCCGGGCGCGGCGGCCCGCACCGCCCGCATTTCCGCCGGGCTCGCCACGTCGAACGCTGTGAGGCCCGCCGCGGCCAGGTTGGCCAGCACCTCGTCGCCCGGATTGGCCTTGACCGCATAGGTCACCAGCCCGTCGAAACCGTCCAGGAACCGGCGCGCCGTCGCCTGAAGAACTTCGGGACTGAAATAGAGAACCGGCACGTCGGGGCGGTGCCGTACAAGATGAGCCAGCGGGCTCTGCCACGTGGATGTCTGATGCTGCATGTGTCGCCTCGTTGATGGTCTTTTGTTCAGTGTGAAGCGAAACCGCGTGGTTTTGTCGGGTCAGATTGTACGAAATGTCGTAACATGTCGGCAAAACGCCGGGGGAATCATGCAAACAGACGAACTTGACGAAGCGCTGATCGCACTCCTGCAGGAAAACGCGCGCATGCCCGTCGCCACGCTCGCCCGAAGGCTGGGCCTTGCGCGCACCACCATCCAGGCCCGGCTCGACCGGCTGGAAACCTCCGGCGTGATCCTGGGCTATACCTTGCGCCTCAACGCCGCGCGCCGCGCGCCCCTGCGCGCCACCGCGCTTGTCCAGATCGAGGCCCGCAGCCAGCCCACGGTGCTCTCGCGCCTGCAATCGCTGCCCAATGTGCGCCGCGTGCACACCACCTCCGGGCGTTTCGACCTGATCGTCACGCTCGAGGCCGAAACCACGGAAGAGCTTGACGACACGCTCGACCGCATCGGCGACGCCAAGGGCGTGCGCGGATCGGAATCGCTCATCCACCTCGCCACCAAGCTCGACCGCGGGCACTAGGCGTCCCCCGTCCCGGACCTGATCCGGGACCTCCCCGCCGCCCGACCGATTCGTCCAAGCCTGCCCGTTCAGGCCGGTTTTCACGCCTTTTCCCGCGCCGGTTCCCGCCTGTCCCCGACGTGGTCAATCATTCCGCGTCCGACCCCCTCGAACCCCGCCACCGTTTCGCCACATCCGCGCCCGCTTCCGCCAATTTCGGCGCAAAATTCCGTACGACCTTGGTCGGACGACCTTCCGACGATGGGGTCGTAAAGCACCGCACCGACCGAGGAAGGATTTCGTACTTCGCCGCACCGCGCCACTCTCAAGCCACACGAGGGTCGCCAGGACCCGCACTCAACAACCACGACAACCACGGAAGAAAACGACCATGACCATCGCACGCAAATCCATCCAGACCCTCGCCCGCACCTTCGCCCGCGACGAGGACGGCGCCACCGCCATCGAATACGGCCTCTTCGCCGCCCTCGTGGGCGCGGTGATCGTCGGCACCATCGCCACGCTGGGCGGCCAGACGAACACCGGCTTCACCACCATGAGCGACGAACTCACCGCCCAGGGGATTGACGCGCCCACCAACTGACGCCTCGCCGCATCTTGCCGGGGCGGCCCGCGCTGCGGCGCGGCCGTCCCGCCCTCACCCCTCTTCCCTCACCCCAACCGGAGACCGCCCATGCCCTTCGACACCCAAGACGGCGTCGCCCCGTCGCTCCAGGCCTATGTCTGTTCCGATACCGGCGCCGCCACGGCCCGCGCCGTTCTGGCGGAAAGCAAACAGGTGGCCAAGGCGATCCACGGCGGCGGCCTCAGCGGGGCGGCGCGGCTTCTGCCCAATGCGTCGAGGGTCAAGTGCATCCTGGCCGAGATGGGCCAGCTTTCCCTCGACATGGCGACCGAATGCGTCGCGGAACTGACCCGCGCCGGCATCGAGGTGATCGTGCTGGGCCGCGTAGACGACATCGCCACCTACCGCGCATTGCGGCAGGCCGGCGCGCGCGACTACTTCGCCTTGCCGGCCAAGGCCTCCGACATCCTCGCCGCCACCACGGCGACGCCCCCGGCGGTCGGCATGGCTGCGTCCGTCGCCGAACCGCAGGCCCAGCGCGGGCGTGCCATCGGCGTCATCGGCTGCAAGGGCGGCACCGGCGCCAGCCTTCTGGCGCAGAACCTCGCCGCGCACGCCTCGGCCCCCAGGGGCGCCGCGCGAAACACCGCCCTCCTGGATGCCGATCTCGAGTTCGGCAGCCAGGCGATCGACCTCGACCGCGACGAGACGCGCGGCCTCTTCGACGCGCTCCGCGCGCCCGCCCGGGTCGACGGCACATTCATCGCCGCCACCATGGACCAGATCAGCGACACGCTCTCGCTGTACTCCGGCCAGGTACGCCGCGACCAGACCGCCGCCGACTACGAACCCGGCCTCGCGGCTCTCCTGCCGCGCCTACGCGATGCGTTCGACACGGTCATCGCCGACCTGCCCCGGGGCCTCGTCCTGCGCCAGCCCGACGTCATCGGCACCCTCGACCGCCTCGTGCTGGTCCTGCCCGCGGGCTTTGCCGGGGTCAACGCCGCCAGCCGCCTGATCGGCCAGGTCCGGGCGGATCATCCCGACCTGCCGATCCTCGCCGTGCTGTCGGAAACCCTCAAGGATGCGGGCATCCGCCACAAGGACATCGCCAAGGCGCTCGACATGCCCCTCACGGCGATCCTTCCCTGCTGCACGTCGGCGCTGGCAAAGGCGCACAAGGCCGCGCGGCCGCTCGTCACGCTGCAGCCCCGGTCGTCCTGGGCACGCGCCGTGCGCACCGTGTTCGACGCGGCCACGGACCCCGCCGCGGCCAACGCCGCCCCGCGCAAGGCCACGCCCCGCAAGAGACTGTTCGGATGAAACACGAGGTCATCGAGCACGGCAACCGTCCCGCGCTCGACCGCGTGCTGCAAATCGCACGCCGGATCGACGCCGACGGCCTGTCGGTCGAGGAAAAGGTGAACACCGCCCTCACCTTCGTGGTCGAGGCCGCGGAGACCCCGATCTCGCTCGGCCAGCAGCGTGCCCTCCTGGCCCAGGCCGTGGCGGTCCTGGGCGGTACAGCCCCCGCCCTGTCCGATCCCCCGGCCCAGATACGCGTGCCGACACCGGCCCGGGCCGGGCCCGCGTCCCCGCAACAGCCGCGCCCGCACGCACCCTTCGATGCCCCGACCCGCCCCGCCGCGCAGCCCCCCGCCCAGGCCCAACGGCCCGCGAACGGCACGCCCAGGTCGGTGCCCGAGCCGAAGCTGCCCGCCCTCATCCAATCCGTCAACGCCGCCAACACCGCAGGCTCCGACGTCTCGACCTTGGTCGGCGAGATGATCCAGGCCCTCTCGGAACTGCTCGACTTCACCGAGATGGCCGCGCTGCCCCGCGCCGATCAGGAAAGCCGCATTCACGACGCCATCCACGGCATCTCAGAGCAGCGCAAGATGCACCTCAACGGGCGCGAAGTGGCCGACCTGGTGCAGGCCGTGCTGGCCGACATGCTGGGCCTCGGCCCGCTCGAACGCCTGCTGGCCGACGAGGAGGTGACCGACATCATGGTCAACGGCGCCGCGCAGGTCTATGCCGAACGTCGCGGCAAGCTGGAACTGACCGGCACGCGCTTTCGCGACAACGCCCATGTCCATGCCGTGGCCTCCCGCATGGTCGCCGCCGTGGGCCGCCGCATCGACGAGGCGCAGCCGATGGTCGATGCCCGCCTCAAGGACGGCAGCCGCGTCAACGTCGCCATCCCGCCCTTGGCCATCGACGGCCCCACCATCACCATCCGCAAGTTTCCCGCCGCGCCGATGAAGCTGGAAACGCTGGTGGCCAACGGCTCACTGTCGGAACAGATGGCGGGCTTTCTCGGCCTGGCCGCCTACCTGCGCCTCAACGTGCTGGTCTCGGGCGGCACCGGCTCGGGCAAGACCACGCTTATGAACGCGCTGTCCGCCTTCATCCCCGCCACCGAACGGCTCGTCACCATCGAGGACGCCGCCGAACTGCGCTTCCAGCAGCCCCATGTGGTCCGGTTCGAAACCCGCCCCCCCAATGTGGAGGGCAAGGGCGAGGTCACCATGCGCACGCTGGTGCGCAACGCGCTCAGGATGCGCCCCGACCGCATCATCATCGGCGAGATCCGCGGCGACGAGGTGCTGGACCTCCTGCAGGCCATGAACACCGGCCATGACGGCTCGATGAGCACCCTGCACGCCAACTCCCCGCGCGAAGCGATGACCCGGATCGAGAGCATGGCCGCGCTCGCCGGCTTCGACATGGCTTCGGGCGTGGTGCGCCGCCAATTGGCGGACGCGGTGCAGCTGGTGATACAGATTTCCCGGATGCGCGACGGCACCCGCCGCATCACCTCGATCTCCGAGGTCGCCGGGCTCGAAGGCGATGTCGTCACCCTTCAGGACCTCTTCACCTTCGAGACCGACCCCGACAGCACCCGCGCCGAAGTGCGCGGCCAGTTCCGCTATTCCGGCTATCGCCCCAAATTCGCCAGCCGCGCCGCCGATTACGGCGTCGGCGCCGATCTCGACGCCGTGCTGAGAGGATAACACATGACCCTTTTTCTCATCGCCCTGACGGCCAGCATCGCCACCTTCACCGCCCTCGTGCTGTGGGTGCTGGTGCATGTCGACCGCACCCGCCGCCGCCTCCGGGCCCGGCTCCGCCGCGGCCTCGCCCAGACCCGCGCCGCGGCGCTCGAACCGCCGCGCCGCGTGATCCGGATGCAGCGCGACAGGGGCGGCCTCACCGCCCGGATCGAGGCGCTGCTGGCCCAGACCGGCCTCAACGTCGCCCCCAGCGACATCTGCATCCAGGTCACCATCGCCGCCGTGGCGATCTATGGCCTGGCGGTGCTCTATGCCGGGATGAACCCTGTCCTGGCGCTGGGGCTGGCCGTGGCCCTGCCCGTGGGCCTCGCCGTCGCGGTGCTGCGCCACGCCCGCACCCGCTACCAGGCCGCGTTCACCGAACGCCTGCCCGAGGCGCTCGACATCTTCGCCCGCGGCCTGCGTGCCGGACGGCCCATCGCGGATTCGCTGCGCATCGTGGTGGAAACCACCACCGGCCCCGTGCAGACCGAATTCGCCCGCTGCCACGGCGAGATCTGCCTCGGCACGCCCCTGCCCGACAGCCTCGCGGGCCTCTACATGCGGTTGCGCACCGCCGAGATCGGCTTTTTCGCCGTCGCCACCGCCCTTCAGGCCGACTCGGGCGGCAACCTCGTCGAGACGCTGGAAAACCTGGCCGAACAGCTGCGCGAACGCCGCAAGCTGCGCAAGAAGGCGCGGGCGCTCTCGTCCGAGGCCCGCGCCAGCGCCATGATCCTCGCGGCCCTGCCCTTTTGCATCGCCCTGGCGCTCTTCGTGCTGAACGGTGCCTATCTCAAACCGCTCTTCACCGATCCGCGCGGCCAGGTGATGGCCGCGGGCGCGCTGACCAGCGTCACGCTCGGGGTCTACCTGATGGCCCGCATGGGGCGTCCCGATGTCTGAGTCGATGATGAATATCCTGTCCTGGATGGCCTTCGCGGGCCTGATCCTGGCCACGCTCGGCCTCGGCGCGCTGGTCGACATCGAACGCAGGCGCGCCGGCCTCATGCTGCGCCTGCGCCGCGCCGGCGGCGAGGCGCTCGGCCCCCGCGCCGCCGCCCCCGGCACCGCGGGCCCGGGCAGCTTCGCCTGGCTGCGCGGCGGGCTGCGCCGGATCGTCCTGCGCCTGGGCGAACGCCTCTCGGTGATCCTCGGCGGCGAGGCCCGCGACACCGCCGCCGACCTGCGCTCGGCCGGCTATCGCAGCCGCGACGCCCTCCTCGTCTACGCGTTCCTGAAAACGGTCCTGCCCGTCTGCGCCTTCCTGTCCGGTGGCCTCTGGGTCCTGACCGTCTACCCCATCGGCATGCAAGCGCTCATTCCCTCGGCCATCGTCCTGGCCGTGGCGCTCGGCATGTCGATGGGAATCGACATGGTGGTCGACAGCAAACGCCGCGCCCGCCTCGCCCGCATCCGCCGCGGCTTTCCCGACCTGCTGGAACTCCTGGTGATCGCCTCCGAGGCCGGCCAGGGCCCGCAGCAGGCCCTGCACCGCGTCGCGCGCGAGCTGCAATACAGCACGCCCGAGCTTGCCGCCGAGATGCAGCAGATGGTCGCCGAAATCTCCATGACCAACGACCGCCGCACCGCCTATGACAAGCTCTCGGCCCGCGTGCCCCTGCCCGAAATCGCGATCTTCACCCAGGCGTTGGAACAGTCCGACACCTACGGCACGCCCTTTGCCCGCGCCATGCGCAACCTGGTGGCCGAACAACGTGCCAACCGCCTGATCGCGCTCGAGGAAAAGGCCGCGCGCCTGCCCGTCCTGATGACCGTGCCGCTGATCTTCTGCATCATGCCGGCGGTCTTCGTGGTGCTGGTCGGCCCCGCCGGGCTCTCGATCTTCGACAACATCCTCGCGGGACGCTAGACCATGACCCTGCTCCGCCTCACCACTGCCGCCCGCCGCTTCGCCCATGACACCTCCGGCGCCGTCGCCATCGAGTTCATGCTCATCGCGCCGATCCTGCTGGCGCTGATCCTCGGCATCATCACCCTGGGCTTCTACATGGGCGTCAGCCATTCGGTGCACCAGCTGGCCGCCGGGGCCGCCCGCGCCTCCGTCGCCGGCCTCGACGAGACCGAGCGGCGCGACATCGCCACCACCTACCTCGCGCAGGGCGCCACCCGATATCCCCTCCTCAAGGCCGAGGCGCTGACCTCTTCGCTCGACTATTCGGGCACCGCCACGGGCAGCATCACCGTCAACGTGACCTACGCCGCCGACGGCACCCTGCTGGACGTGGCCAACGGCTTTCTCAACCTCGGGATCGAGACGATCCGGGGACGCGCCTATGTCGCTTACTGACCGCTTCGCCCGCTTTGCCCGCGACGACTCCGGCGTCGTCGCCATCATCGTGTCACTGATGCTGACGGTGCTCTTCGGCTTCGTGGCACTCGGCGTCGACGTGGCCGCGCTCTACCGCGACCGCGCGCGCCTGCAGGCCGCCAGCGACCTCGGCGCGCTCAGCGCCATGGCCGACGCCTCCGCCGCGCGGCCCCGCGCCGAGGACGCCATCGCCCGCAACGGGCGCGCGCCCACGACGTTGACCGACCTGCAGACCGGACGCTATTTCCGCAACCCCGCCATTCCCCGCACCGAGCGTTTCGTGGCCTCCGTCGACGAGTCCACGCCGGTCAATGCCGCCTTCGTCACGCTCACCGACGACTCGCCGCTCTATTTCGGCCAGATCTTCAGCGGCGCCTCCACCGTCGCGCTCAATCGCAGCGCCCTGGCCACCCGCACCGGCGCGGCCAGCTTTTCACTGAACAGCCACCTAACCAATCTCGACCCCGCCGCGCTCAACGCCTTGCTCACGGCGGAATACGGCGCCGGGGCGCAGATCGACGCGGGCGATTTCAGCCTGCTGGCTTCGACGCAAATCAACCTTGGCTCGCTGATGGAAACCCTCGACGCGCTGGTGGGCGGCGGCTCGGCCAACCCCGCCGACGTGCTCGATGCGGTCACCACCGCCGACACCGTGCTCGATGCGCTGGTTGCTGAATTACCGCCCGCCCTCGCCGGCAGCCTCGCCGGGCTTGCCAGCGCCGCCGCAGGTCAGGACATCGACGTCGCCACCGTCGTCGGCGGCATCGACACCCGCCTGGGCCTCACCGCCACCGATTTCCTGACCGAATTCGACGTCACGGCCCTCGATATCGTCAAGGCCGTGCTCGCCGCCGAGGCCATCGAGGCCGCATCCCTGGGCCTCGACCTGAACGTGGCGGGCATCGCAGGGGTCGACGCGCGGCTCTCTGCCGGCGAGCCGCCCGCCCGCTCGGGCTGGGTCGCCCTGGGCGAGGACGGCGTGCAACTGCACCGAGCCGCCGCACGGCTCGCCCTCGACATCGACGCCGATCCCGGCCTGCTGACCGGCCTTGCGCCCGAGGTCACGGCCACCGGCCTGCGCGTGCCGCTCTACGTGGAACTCGCCGGCGCCACCGCCTCGCTGGAAGAGATCAGCTGCACTGCCGCGCGCGCCTCGGATCTCGCGGCATCCTTCTCGGTCTCGCACACGCCCCTGCACCCCGCAAACGGCACCTCGGTCGCCGCGCTCTACCTCGGCACCCTCCCCACGGGCACCAGCGCCACCGCCGCGATCGACCCGGCCAGCCTCGGCTTTGCCGACCTTCTGACCGTGCGCATCGCGATCCCCGTGCCGCTCCTGCCCGACCTGGTGCTGGCCGATCTCGTGGTCCAGGCCCGCAGCCACGTCGCACTGGGCCGCTCGAACACCGAAACCATCACCTTCACCCGCGGCGACGTGGCCGCAGGCGACGCCGTCCGCAGCTTCGGCTCGGAACAGCTGGTGACGAACGCCGTCAGCACCCTTTTGTCATCCGAAACCACGGAGATCCGTGTCAAACCCGACCAGCAAGGCCTTGTCACCGGCCTTGCGGCGCCCGTCGTCAACACCCTGCTCGCCAATCTTTCCGGTCATCTTCTGGCCGCGCTCACCACGCCGGTCGACGGCGTGGTCGACGGCGTGCTGGCAGATGTGGGGCTGGAGCTTGGCGCAGGCGAGCTGACCCTGACCGGCCATCACTGCGAACTCATCCGGCTGGTGCGGTAAGCCCGGCCGCGGTGTCAGGCGACGTGCTGCTTGCGGCGTCCGACCAGCGGCAGCGCATCCTGCGTGCTGATCTTCGTCGCCGGTTCCTCGGCCTCGCGCGCCATCGACACGACCTCGTCGGTGACGAAGGCGATCAGCTGGTACCGCGACTCCAGTCCCGATTTCTGATAGATCCGGCCCAGCTGCGATTTCACCGTGGTGATGGCGCTGCCCCGCATCTCGGCGATCTCGCTGTTGGAAAATCCCTTGGCCACGAAAATCGCCACGTCCGCCTCGGCCTGCGACAGGCCCCAGTCGGGCGCGTGGCGCAGGATCACCGTTTCCTTGGCGATGGGCTCGCTCACGCCCGGTGCCAGCTTTTCCTTCCGCTTCTGCACCACGTGGCGCGCCAACTGCGTGCAGGCGACATAGGCCACCACCGCCGTCAGTGCGAAAAACAGCGCGAAAAGCCCCGAGACGACCGCCATGCTCGGCGCGGCCTCGGCTTCCGCAAAGGCAAAGTGAAGAACCAATAGCGTCTTCAGGGCCGCGATGACCGAAACCAAGACACACCCAAATACCCAAATACGTGACATCGCGTCACCTCCTGTTCGCGTTATTCCGCGGGCAACCTCACCGCAAATTGAGGCAATTTTGAGGTAACTGTTTCTAAATTGTCGACGATTGCAGGATCCATGCACGCACTGGCAGAATCTCCCCACTCTCGTTCAGGCAAAAGTGGTTCGCGCCCGCCTTTGCCCGGCCCGCGAGACCCGCCTCATCCGGCGTACAGAACGCTCCAGCGCTCGATCAGCGCCTGCTGAAGCCGCTTGGACCGACCGTTCCAGCTTGCCGCTCCCGGCGGGCGCGAATCCGACGTGCTGTCGATGGGGTCGCGCAGCTCCTGGTTGGCCGTCATGACCGCAAAGGCCAGCTCGGTGTCGTCGGGCGCCGTGGCATAGCCCGCAAGCGTGCTGACGAAATAGAGCGTACCCGTCTTGGCGGCCACCTTGACCGGATGGTCGGGCATCGGCGCGCCCTGGCCGTCGCGCATCCCGAACGGCTTCAGGATCGGCTTCAACAGACCGTCGCCATGCACCCGCGCCAGCGCCCGCGCCATCGCCTCGGGCGTCACCCGCGACGTCTCGCCCAGGCCCGAGTGATCGACCAGCGTCGCGCCGGTGATGCCCAGGCTTTGCTGCGCCCAGGCCGTCATCTCGGCCCCCGACGCCGCCAGGTCCACGCTTTGGCCCAGCCGCGCCCGCGTCGCCGTCAACCCGACCAGCTCGGCGGTCAGGTTGTTGGAATATTTCAGCATGTCCTGCAGGATCGGCACCAGCGGCTCGCTCTGGTGGCGCACCAGGACCTCGCCCTCGGGCGCGGCCTCGACCGGCTCGCCCGCCGTCACCGTCACGCCCTGCGCCTGCGCCAGCGCGGTGAACACCTCGACCGCGTATTCGCCGGGCCGCCGCACCGGCAGCCAGCGCGACCCGCCATTGCCCAGCGCGCCCGACGCCACGGTCCAGGCATCGTGATCGCCCCCGTCCTCGTAGGTATAGACCGGCCCCTTGCGCTGCGCGACGCGCATCCGCGCCACCCGCACCGAGGGGCGATAGCGGTCCGACCGCGCGTCCATCGCCACGGTGTAATCCCCGCCCGACCGCTTCCACTCGAAATGCACCCGGTTGAAATTCAGGTTCAGCCCCGACAGCGACGGGTTATAGCCCACATGCAGGGGCTGTTCGTCGTCGATGAACCGGGTAAAGGGCAGCGCCCCGGCCCAGGCCCGCACATGGCCCGTCACGCGGGTAACCCCCGCCTTCTTCAGCCGCGCCGCCATGTCGGCCAGCCCGTTGGTGTCCAGCACCGGGTCACCGCCACCGGCCAGCACCACGTCGCCGTCCAGCACACCGTCGGTCACCGGCCCGGTCGCTATCAGCCGCGTCTCGAAACGATAATCCTCGCCCAGCGTCTCCAGCGCATATAGCGCGGTGAGCGCTTTCATCACGCTGGCCGGCGGCAGCGGAATGTCCGCCGCGTGGCCTTCCAGCACCTTGCCGGTCTTCACGTCGACCACCGAAAAGCCCACATCGCCGCCCAGCTTGGCCCGCTCGATCAGCGCGTCGGCACTCGGCACCGACCGCTGGCGGGCCGCCTCCGCGCCGCCCTCGGGGCGCAGCTGCGGGCGCAAGGACACCTTGGGCGCGTTGGCCAGCGCGCCGCCGGCCAGGCTGGCCAGCGCGGTCGTCAACAGGAAACGTCTGGAAATATCGCGTCGCATGGGCCCAATTAACCCAAGCGCGGCGGGTCACACAATCGGCAATTCCGCCATCCCGGCCCCAGGTCGCGACGTCGCGATCAACTTTCCGAAAGATCGCCCCAGTCGCCCCGGGCCCGCAGGGCGGTCGACGACAGCGCGCTCATCGGCACGTTGACGAAACACCACGCCGGCGCGACGGCAAAGCGCAACGCCCGCGACTGCCGCGCCGGGATGCGCGCGGCGCGATAGATCCGCGCCGGCTTCGACATCCGCGCCGAGATCCGCTGCCCGGGCCGGGCCAGCACGCCGATCGGCACCGTCTGCATGATCCGTTGCCAGTCCTGCCAGTGCTCGAACTGCGCCAGGTTGTCGGCCCCCATCAGCCAGACGAAATGCACATGCGGCCGCATCCTTTGCAACACCGCCAGCGTCTCTGCGGTATAGCGCGTGCCGACCTGCGCCTCGAAATCGCTGACGTGGATCCGCGGATGATCCACCAGCGCCCGGCACGCCGCCATCCGCCGCGCCAGCGGCTGCGGCCCCCGCGCCTTCAAGGGGTTGCCGGGGCTCACCAGCCACCACACCCGGTCCAGGCCAAAGCGCCGCAGCGCCTCGCGGCTGATATGCACATGCCCCGCATGGGGCGGGTCGAACGATCCCCCCAAAAGCCCGATTACCACGCCGGGCCGCGTCATCGGCAAGCGCACACGCATGTCCTCTCCCTTCGCGTCGCCCCTGAAATCGCCGGGATGCGGCGGGATGTCCAGCCTTTTCACCACAGCGCTCCCGCACCGGGATTCGACGCAATTTTAGGGATTTAGCCTTTGAAGTCGCACGGAATGTTAAGCGCCGCGTGGCAAGACGGCTCTCGGTGAGTACCGCAAGAGTATGGGCGTGGCAGAGCAGAGCAACATACCGCACCCGCATCCCGCCGATGCGGCGCAGGGTCCTTCAGCGGACGGGGCTGGCCCGTCGCGCCCCGTGGACGACCTGTCTTGCTGCCCGCAGTTCCTGAACCGGACCCAGGACGCCATCATCGTCCAGGATATCGAAGGTCACGTCGAATGGATGAACCCCGCCGCCGAGGCGATGTTCGCCACCTCTCTCGACCGCGTGCGCGGGATCAAGGTCATGGCCCATGTCCTGCCCGACGGCGCCCGCGTCGACCCCGCCAAGGTGGCCGCTTTCCGCTATGACATCCACAGCGCCATCTTCGACCGTGACCACCTTGCCCGGCACAAGCGCGTCAGCGGGGAAACATTCTGGAACCTGCACAGCTTTACCCTGCTGGCCACGCCCACGGGCCACAAGATCGCCATTACCTGCCGCGACGTGACCGGCACGGTCGAGACCGAACAGGGCCTGCGCCGCGCCAAGGCCCGCCTGCAACACGCCGCGCATCACGATGACCTGACAGGTCTGGCCAACCGCAAGCGGCTGTCGCAATACCTCGCCTCCGACATCGTGGCCCGCGCCCTGGCCGAGCGGCGCGTCGGCGTGCTGCATCTCGACCTCGACAAGTTCAAGGAAATCAACGACACGCTGGGCCACGCCGCCGGCGACGCCGCCCTCAGACACGTGGCCGACCTCCTGCGCCGCTTCTGCGGCCCGCAGGATCTCGCCTGCCGGATCGGCGGCGATGAATTCCTGCTGGTCTGCCTCGGCACGGCGACCGAGGACGCCCTGTTGACCCGGGCCGAACTGCTGCTCGGGGCCACCCACGACCCGCTGATGTGGAACAACCAGGCGATCCGCGTGGGCCTTTCGATCGGCGCCTGCCTCACACAGGACAGCTCAGAGGACGGCGAGGCGCTCATCCACCACGCCGATCAGGCCCTCTACGAGGCCAAGATCCGCGGTCGCGGTCGCGTCATGCTGTATACCCCCGCCCTGGGCCAGGTTCAGATCGCGCAGAACCGGATGACCCGCGAATTGCGCCTCGCCACCGCGGAAAAGCAGCTGACCGTGCACCTGCAACCCCAGCTCGACCTCGCCCGCGGCCGCATCACCGGCTGCGAGACGCTTCTGCGCTGGAACCATCCGCGCCTGGGCCAACTGCCCCCCGGCGCGTTCTTCGAAACCGCCCGCCGTGCCGGCGTTCTGGCCGATCTCGACTACCAGTCGATGCACCTGTCGCTCGACGCGCTCACGCGCCTGCACGCGGCGGGCTTCGACGACCTGACCCTCTCCCTCAACGTCTCCGCCGAGGCGCTGACGGATGTGAACTACGCCGGCCTGCTGGACTGGGCGCTGCAATCGCGCGGGCTCAAGCCCTCGCAGATCTGCGTCGAGATCACCGAGACCACCATTCTTCAGGGCGGCGGACGCACCATCGCCACCGCCGTCGACCGGCTGAAACGCATGGGCGCCCGCGTGGCGCTCGACGATTTCGGCACCGGCTACGCGGGCCTCGCCCATATCTCGGAAATCGAGGTGGACGAGATCAAGCTCGACTGCTCGCTCACCGCCAACATCGCGACCGACCCGCGCAACCGCGCCATCGTGCGCTCCATCATCGAGCTGTGCCGCAAGCTGGGCACCCATGTCACCGCCGAAGGGGTGGAGACCGCCGAACAACTGCGCCTTCTGCGCGTCGCCCGCTGCCCCGCGATCCAGGGCTTCGTGCTGGCCCATCCCCAGCCCTGCGACGACATGATCGCCTGGCTGTCCGCCAACCTGCCCCTGCCCGCCGATTTCGGCAAGGCGTCGCCCCCCGCGCCCGCCGCCCGCCTCCGTCCCGCCCGCTGACGCGCTTTCAGCGTTTGAATTCGCCGCCCGGCGCGGTTACATGGGCCGCAACGCACCCCTTTTCGAAAAGAGCACGGACCATGGCAGCCTACCAATACGTCTACCACATGCAGGGCGTCTCCAAGACCTACCCCGGCGGCAAGAAATGCTTCGAGAACATCCATCTCAGCTTCCTGCCCGGCGTGAAGATCGGCGTCGTCGGCGTGAACGGCGCCGGTAAATCCACCCTGATGAAGATCATGGCCGGCCTCGACACCGATTACACCGGCGAGGCATGGTCGGCCGAAGGCGCCAAGGTCGGCTACCTCCCGCAGGAACCCCAGCTCGACGAAAGCCTCACCGTGCGCGAAAACGTCATGCTCGGCGTCGCCGCTCACAAGGCCAAGCTGGAACGCTTCAACGAACTGGCCATGAACTACTCGGACGAGACCGCCGACGAGATGGCCGCCCTTCAGGACGAGATCGACAGCAACAACCTCTGGGATCTCGACAGCCAGGTCGACGTCTCGATGGAGGCGCTGCGCTGCCCGCCTGACGACGCCGACGTCACCACGCTCTCGGGCGGTGAAAAGCGCCGCGTCGCGCTCTGCAAGCTGCTGCTCGAAGCGCCCGACATGCTGCTGCTGGACGAGCCCACCAACCACCTGGATGCCGAAACCATCGCCTGGCTGCAACAGCACCTGATCGACTACAAGGGCACCATCCTGATCGTCACCCACGACCGTTATTTCCTCGACGACATCACCGGCTGGATCCTCGAACTGGACCGCGGCCGCGGCATCCCCTACGAGGGGAACTATTCCGCGTGGCTGGAACAGAAGGCCAAGCGGCTGGAGCAGGAAAAGCGCGAGGACAAGTCCAAGCAGAAGACCCTCGAACGCGAACTCGAATGGATGCGGCAGGGCCAGAAGGCCCGCCAATCGAAACAGAAAGCCCGGATCGAACGCTACAACGAGCTGGCCAACCAGTCCGAGCGTGAAAAGGTGGGCCGCGCCCAGATCGTCATCCCCAACGGCCCCCGCCTCGGCGGCAAAGTAATCGAGGTCGAGGGCCTGCAAAAGGCCATGGGCGACAAGCTCCTGATCGAGGATCTGACCTTCTCGCTGCCCCCCGGCGGCATCGTCGGCGTGATCGGCCCCAACGGCGCCGGTAAATCCACGCTCTTCAAGATGTTCACCGGGCAGGAGCAGCCCGACAAGGGCGAGCTGTCCTATGGCGACACGGTCGAATTGTCTTATGTCGACCAGTCCCGCGACGACCTCAAGGACAACGAGACCGTGTGGGAGGCCATCACCGGCGGCGCCGAGATCATCCAACTGGGCGACGCGCAAGTGAACTCCCGCGCCTACTGCTCGTCCTTCAACTTCAAGGGCGGCGACCAGCAGAAAAAGGTCTCGCTCCTGTCAGGCGGCGAACGCAACCGCGTCCACATGGCAAGGCTTCTCAAGGAAGGCGGCAACGTCCTCCTGCTCGACGAGCCCACCAACGACCTCGACGTCGAAACCTTGCGCGCCCTGGAAGACGCGCTGGTGGACTTCGCCGGCTGCGCCGTAGTCATTTCCCACGACCGCTTCTTCCTCGACCGCATCTGCACGCATATCCTGGCCTTCGAAGGCGAGGCCCACGTGGAATGGTTCGAAGGCAACTTCGAGGATTACGAGGAAGATAAGAAGCGCCGCCTCGGCCCGGATGCGCTGGAACCCAAGCGGATCAAGCACAAGAAATTTGCGAGGTGACATCTGGCTTGCAGCCAGATGTCACCAGTGCGCGAAAGCGTTTCCGCAGGAAATGCGTGCGCACCCCGTCAATCTGCCGGGAACTGACCTGATCCCCCGTCCCGGGCTTGACCCGGGACCTCCGGACCCCAAGATTCTCGGATCAAGCCCGAGGATGACGTAGGGTGGGTGAAAACCCACGCGTTCTCGCAAATAAAGCCGCGCGCTCGCCAGACCGCGGGCAGGCGACCCGACAAGCATTCAGCGCCCTTTATCCCCGCCAATTCCGCAAAACCTGCAATCGAAGCGCCCACGTCCCCCAATCGCCAGCCCGGGGGGCGGTCTGGCGATCGCGCGGCGGCGCTTCGCGCCTTGATTCCGCGCGACAACAGCGTAACTTCGCGGATGAGCGAAAACCGCACGCACAGATCAGCTAATAGTAATACGAGGTACTAATGAAGTTTCACGGTGATCACGATGAACTGGTAGCGCGTTTTGAAGCCGTCGGACTGACCGGTGATTGGCAAACAAAACCAAACAACTGCTTTCGCCTGGTCACCAAAACTAAGGGTGGTGTGAATTGGTCTGCAAATAAGGGAACACTTTGGTTCGATGGTCCGCCAGCCGAGAAGGCCAAGGTAGAAAAACTAACGGCCCAAGCCATTGAAGACGGAGAAGGCGCCGTCGAAGTACCCGACCAAGAAAAATCCACTGTCTTCGTTGTTCACGGGCACGACTCTGCTGCTCGCGAACAACTTGAACTGGTACTTCACAAGCTGGGTCTCGACCCATTTGTTCTACAAAATTCGGATGGAGGCGGCCTTACCATCATCGAAAGTCTTGAAAAGATGATTGGCAAGAATGCGGAAAGTTCTTTCGGGATCGTTCTGATGACCCCAGACGATATGGGATACGCGAAGTCTCAGGGAGAGGAGGAGACTAAGCCCCGGGCTCGGCAAAACGTAGTTTTGGAAATGGGCATGCTACTAGCTTCTTTGACGCGCGATAGAGTTGTGATTCTCCAAAAAGGATTTGTCGAAACTCCTTCTGACGTCGCCGGCATCATATATCTCGGTTTCAATGAACACGTGAAGGAAACGATTCCCAAACTTGTTGGCAGACTTCAGAAAGCTGGCTTCGAGATACCAGCAGAAAAAGTTGCCGCAGCGTCAAGTTAGCCGAACAACGTTGCGACGCCAAACTTAGTTCTCGCTACCCCCCCATCCCAACCCTCTCCCGCAAAACCTCCTCCAACCTCACCTCCTTCGCCAGATGCATCTGCATATACGTCGCCAGCAGCCGGTTGATCCGCCCCTGGTACCCCTTCCCCATCGCCCGGTAGAACCGCGCCACCGACCGGTCCAGGTAGAGCGTCACCTTCTCCTTCGGCTCCTCCACCGGCACGTCCATCTCCAGCGTGTGCCACGCCTCCGGGATCTCCTCGGCGATGGTGTCGGGGATCCAGCTTTCCTGTTGCAGATAGATCAGGCTCTGCATCAGGCTGGCACGGGCGGCGCGTTCGGTCTTGGTGGGCATGTCGGGCTCCTCTGTGGCGAGCCCGCATCCTCGACCAAACCCCTTACCAACACTTAACCCCACCGCACCGTCGCATTACCACCCGGATACCGACGCGATACCGACACGTCTTTTCGCCCCCCTCGGGATGCTCTATCTGACCTCTCACGATGCCCGATTTCGACCTTGTCATCCTCGGCGCCGGCCCCGCCGGTACAGCCGCCGCCATGCAGGCGCGCCGCCTCGGCCTCACCGCCGCGCTGGTGGACAAGGCGGAGTTTCCGCGCCCCAAGCTCTGCGGCGGGCTGGTCACCGGCCGCTGCGCCGCGCACCTGGCCGAGATCTTCGGGATCGGGATCACCCCCGACCTCTTCGAGACCCGCCGCAACTTCGAATTCCACCTGCACGATCAATCACTTGGAACGCTCGAAGACGTCCCACCCCTGCACCTGACCATGCGGTGGGATTTCGATCACCGCCTGCTGCAAGAGGCCCTTGCCGCCGAGGCCGCCGACTATACCGGCCAGCGCGTCGAGACGCATGATATCAAGGCGCGCCGCCTCACGCTGGCCAGTGGCGAAACCCTCGGCTACCGCCTGCTCATCGCCGCCGACGGCGTGCAAAGCCCCACCGCCAAGGCCCTGTTCGGACAGCCTTTTTCCCAGAACACCATCGGTTTCGCGCTGGAAATCGAAGGCCCCTCGCAAGCCCCGACCGAGGCCACCCCCATCCGCATCGACTTTGCCGCCGCCAACTGGGGCTATGGCTGGTCGTTCCCCAAGAAACAAAGCACCACCATCGGCCTGGGCGGCCTGCACGCCCGCAACCCGCAGATGAAGGCCCACCTCGCCGCCTATCTCGCCAAGCTCGGCACCGGCCAGACCGCCAAAGTCAAAGGCCACTTCCTGCCCTTCGGCGCGCCAAAGCCCATCCCCGGCAAGGGCAATGTCCTGCTCGTGGGCGACGCCGCGGGCCTTGTCGATCCGATCACCGGCGAGGGGATCGGCCACGCCATCCACTCCGGCGCGCTGGCCGCCCGTGCTGCGAAAATTGCGCTGGATCAGGGGGATACCGGCCGCGCCCTGCCCCTTTACACAACGGCAACAAAGCCGATCCGCCGCGCCATCGCGCAGGCCCGGATGCTGCGCCCGCTGATTTTCTCAAAGCCCCTGCAACCGTTCTTCGCCCGCACCTTCGCCGGCTCCACGACGCTCAAGCGCGATTACATGCATCTGCTCTCGGGCGACATGGAGTATCCCGCCCTTCTGCGCCGCACCGCCCTGCGCCTGCCTCGCGCGGCATTTCGTTACCTCTCTGCCGCAGCTTCGGGAAACTGAGACTTGACGAGCACAGAATCACTTGCCCTTCTGATATTCACTTGTTTTTGATTTCTAAATGCTCATGTGGCGGAATATCGCCATATTCACCTGCCGCCGTTCCGAGGGGAAGAAAACATGATGAATCGCCGCCAATTCGTGGCCACCGCCGCCGCGGCCGCCACTGCGCCCGCCCTGCCCGCCGCCGCGCAATCGTTCCAGATCGATCCGAAATACATGCCGCAGGATGTGAACATCTCGGCCAGCTATGCGCCCGGCCAGATGCTGATCCTGCCCAAGGCGCACTTCCTCTACCTGATCACCGAGCAGGGTCGCGCCCGCCGTTACGGCGTGGGCGTCGGCAAGGCCGGGCTGGAATTCACTGGCCGCGCCACCATCGACGTCAAGAAAAAGTGGCCCACCTGGCGCCCGACGCAAGAGATGATCGAGCGCGAGCCCAAGACCTACGCCAAGTTCAAGGGCAACGACTACGTTCAGCCGGGCGGCAAGGGCAACCCCTTGGGGGCGCGCGCGCTGTACCTGTTCCAGAACGGCCGTGACACGTATTTCCGTATCCACGGCACCACCGCGCCGCGCTCAATCGGTCGGTCGGTGTCCAACGGATGCATCCGCATGATCAACGAGCATGTGATCGACCTTTACGAGCGCGTGCCGCTGGGCACGGTGGTCACGGTTCTCTGAGAACCTGCGCGGCACCAAGGCGCGGCTTGCCGCGCCGCCGCGCAATCGACGGGCCGCCTGCGCCAGCCGCCAAACCTCCCGTCCCGGGCTTGACCCGGGACCTCTTCCTCGGGTTCGGACGGAGATCCGGCCAAGCAGGAAAGCCCCGCGCCCTCACTCCACCCGCTCGGCCAAGTCCGCCACTGCAGGCCCCATCGCCTCCACGATCCGGTCGACCCCCTCGGCATTGGGATGGATCCCGTCCGACTGGAAATACCCCTGCAACTCGGACGGATCGCCCTCTCCCAACCCCTTGAAGAAGCTCTCGAAATAAAGCGCGCCGAACTCTTGCGACAACTCTGGATACATCGCGTCGAACGCCGCCTTGTAATCCGGCCCGAAATTCGTCGGCGCCTGCATCCCCACCAGCAGCACGGGCAGGTCCCGCCCCTGGGCCACCTCCAGGATCGTCCTCAGGTTTGCCCGTGCCTGCCCCGGGTCCAGCCCGCGCAGCATGTCGTTACCGCCCAGCGCCACGATCATCGCGTCGACCTCGGGCGTCAGGCTCCACTCCACTCGTGACGCGCCGCCCGCCGTGGTGTCCCCCGACACGCCCGCGTTGATCACCTCTGCGGCCACATCGTTCTCCTGCAACCAGTCCTGAAGCTGCGGCACGAACCCGTCCGCCTGCGCCAGCCCATACCCCTGCGTCAGGCTGTCGCCCAGCGCCAGGATCGTCACCGGCTCTTCACCAAATGCCGGTAAACCAAGGAAAACAAGCGCCGCGACCTTGCCCGCCAAGGCACGGACCCCATATGTGAAACGACCAAAAAGAGACAGGCAAAACCCCATGACAGACCCCGTGTTATCGCTGCGCGAGGCGGCATTATCGCTGCAAGGCAATGCCGGCCCCGTCGAGATACTTGAGGCGATCAGCCTCGATGTCCACCGCGGCGACACGCTGGGGCTGGTGGGGCCGTCGGGCTCCGGCAAATCCTCGCTGCTGATGCTGATGGGCGGGCTGGAACGCGCCACCGGCGGCACGGTCACGGCCCTGGGGCACGACCTCACCACCATGTCCGAGGATGCCCTCGCCCGCCTGCGCCGCGACCATATCGGTGTGGTGTTCCAGTCCTTCCACCTCATTCCCACCATGACCGCGCTGGAAAACGTTGCCACCCCGCTGGAGCTTGCCGGCGCGCCCGACGCCTTCGCCCGCGCCGAGGAGGAACTGACCGCATTGGGCCTCGGCAAGCGTCTGAACCACTATCCCTCGCAGCTTTCGGGCGGCGAGCAACAGCGCGTCGCACTCGCCCGCGCCGCCGCCCCGCGCCCCGATATCCTGCTGGCGGACGAACCCACCGGCAACCTCGACAGCACCACCGGCACCGCCATCATCGACCTGCTCTTCGGGCTGCAGGAACGCCACGGCGCCACGCTGGTCCTCGTCACCCACGACCCCGGCCTCGCCGACCGCTGCGCCCGCGTGGCCGAGCTCAGCGACGGCCACCTCACCGAGCGTCAGCCCCCCAAGGCCCGCACCGCATGAAACTCCGCCTCGCCGCACGCCTCGCGGGTCGCGAACTGCGCGGCGGCCTGCACGGGTTCCGCATCTTCCTCGCCTGCGTGATCCTGGGCGTCGCGGCCATCGCCGCCGTTGGCACCGTGCGTGAAAGCATCGCCGAAGGCCTGGCGCAGGAAGGCGCCACGCTCCTCGGCGGCGACGCCGAAATCGAGCTGACCTATCGCTTCGCCAACGCGCAAGAGCTTGCGTGGATGCAGGACACCGCCACGCAGGTCTCCGAAATCGCCGATTTCCGCTCCATGGCCGTCTTCGGCGAGGAACGCAGCCTGACGCAAGTGAAAGCCGTCGACACCGCATATCCCCTTGTCGGCACAGTGGAACTCTCGCCCGACATCCCCCTCGACGAGGCGCTGGCCGATGACGGCCTCGTCATGCACCCCACCCTGGCCGACCGCCTTGGCGCCACGCCGGGTGACACCGTCACGCTGGGGTCCAAATCCTTCACCCTGCGCGCCCTCATCGAGCGTGAACCCGACAGCCGCACCGGCGGCTTCGGCCTCGGCCCCCGCACCATCGTCCTGCGCAGCGCGCTGGAAGACGCGGGCCTATTGGAACCCGGCACGCTCTTTTCCTCGCATTACCGCCTCGACCTGCCCCCTGGCACTGACCTCGACGCCACGCGGGCAGAGGCCGAGCAAGCCCTCGAAGGCAGCGGAATGCGCTGGTCCGACGCCCGCAACGGCGCGCCGGGCGTGGCCGAATTCGTCGAGCGTCTCGGCGCGTTCCTGATCCTCGTGGGGCTCTCCGGCCTCGCGGTCGGCGGCGTCGGCATCTCCGCCGCCCTGCGCGCCTATCTCTCGGGGAAAACCCAGACCATCGCCATCCTGCGCAGCCTCGGCGCCGATCAACGCACGATCTTCCTCACCTACCTGATGCAGGTCGCCGTGCTGGGCGTCCTTGGCATCACCCTGGGCCTCGCCCTCGGTGTCGGCCTGCCTGTGCTGCTGTCGCCCATCATCACCGCACAACTGCCCGTGCCCGCCGTCTTCGCCCCCTATACGGGGCCGATGGCCGAGGCCGCGATCTACAGTGCCCTCAGCATCCTCATCTTCACGCTCTGGCCGCTGGCGCAGGCGCGCGATATCCGTCCCGCAGCACTCTACCGCGACGCCGACACCTCCGGCACCATCCCCGGCGCGGTTTTCATCCTGACCACCGCCGCGCTCGTGGCAGCACTCGTCTGGGTAGCCGCATGGTTCTCGGGCAATTCAACCCTCACCTACTGGACCGCAGGCTCCATCGCCGCCGCTCTGGTGGTGCTGGCCCTCGCCGGTCTTGCCCTGCGCGCCGCCGCGCGAAAAATGCGTCCACTCGCCCGGGGCCGCACCGCGCTCGGCTGGGCGCTCGGCGCCATCGGTGGGCCGCGCAGCACCGCCAGCGCCGTGGTCCTGTCGCTGGGCCTCGGCCTCAGCGTGCTCGCCGCCGTGGGCCAGGTCGACCGCAACCTGCGCGACGCCATCACCCGCGACCTGCCCACCCGCGCGCCCAGCTTCTTCTTCGTCGACATCCAGCGCGACCAGATGCCCGACTTCTCGGCCCGGCTCGACAGCGACGAGGGCGTCTCCCGCGTCGACGCCGCCCCCATGCTGCGCGGCATCATTTCCGAGATCAACGGCCAGCCCGCCGCCGAGGTCGCAGGCCAGCACTGGGTCCTCCAAGGCGACCGCGGCGTCAGCTATGCCGCCGCCCTGCCCGAGCGCAGCACCCTCACCGCCGGCGACTGGTGGGGCGAGGATTACGACGGCCCGCCCCAGGTCAGCTTCGCCGCCGAGGAGGCCGAAGAGATGGGCCTGAAACTTGGCGACGAAATCACCCTCAACATCCTCGGCCGCGACCTGACGGCGGAAATCACCTCCTTCCGCGAGGTCGATTTTTCCACCGCTGGCATGGGCTTCATCATGATCCTGAACGAGGCCGCACTGGTCAACGCGCCCCACAGCTACATTGCCACGGTCTACTCGGATGTGGACTCGGAAACCGCGATCCTCCGCGACCTTTCGCGGCAGTTCCCCAACATCACCGCCATCTCGGTGCGCGACGCCGTCTCGCGGGTCAGCGACCTTCTGGGCAGCCTCGCCTCGGCCACCGCCTGGGGGGCCGCCGCCACGCTTCTGACCGGCTTCATGGTCCTGATCGGCGCCGCCGCCGCCGACGCCCGCGCCCGCAGCTACGAGGCGGCGATCCTCAAGGTCCTCGGCGCCAGCCGCGCGCGCATCCTCTGGGGCCTCTCCTTGCGCGCCGCGCTCCTGGGCGCGGCGGCGGGCAGCGTCGCCCTCGGCGCGGGCATCGCCGGGGCCTGGGCGGTCAGCCATTACGTCATGGAAACCTCCTTCGCCGTCGCATGGCACCCCGCGCTCGGCATCGTCGCGGGTGGCGCGCTCATAAGCCTGCTGGCGGGTCTCGCCTTCGCCTTGGGCCCCATCTCCGCCCGCCCGGCACAGGTCTTGCGCAGCCGCGAATAACCGCCCGCGCCGCCCCTGACCCGGTTGCGATCCGGCGCCCGGGATGGCAGGTCACGACCAATCCGAAATCCCCCCGAGTCGAAGGAGCGCGCCCATGTCCGCAACACAGCCGGAAACCCTGCCCATTCCCGTCTCCTCGCCGCTGACGAACGCCCAGAAGGCCGCGCTCATCAACCTCGTCCGCCGCGCGGCGAAGGCCGAGATCATGCCCCGCTTCCGCAACCTCGCCAGTGCCCAGGTCACCACCAAATCCGGCCCCGAGGACCTGGTGACCGAGGCCGATCACGCCGCCGAGGCGATGCTGTCGCGCGGCCTGCAACGGATGTTCCCCCACGCCCTGATCGTGGGCGAGGAGGCCGCCAGCACCGACCCGTCGCTGCGCGGAAAACTGGCCGAGGCCGAACTGGCCTTCATCCTCGATCCGGTCGACGGCACTTGGAACTTCGTCAACGGCCTGGCCATGTTCGGCGTCATCGTCTCGGTCACCCGTTTCGGCAAGCCCGTCTATGGCCTGCTCTACGATCCGGTCATGGACGATTTCATCGCCGCCGAAGAGGACGGCCCGGCCGAAATGACCCGTGCCACCGGCCGCGCCCGCCCCGTCTCGGTCTCGCAAGGCGGCGAGGTGGACGCGCTCTCGGGCTACATGCACTACTACCTCATGGACCGCGCCGTGCAGGCGCAGCTGGCCCCGCTCATGCCGCGCTTCGGCCGCACCGGCTCGCTGCGCTGCTCGTGCCACGAATACCGGATGCTGGCGCAGGGCCACGCCGATTTCCTGCTCTCGTCCACGCTCAACCCGTGGGACCATGCGGCGGGCGTCCTGATCGTCCAGCGCGCGGGCGGCGTGGTGCGCATGATCGACGGGCGCGACTACAACGCCGGCATCGACACCGGCTACCTGCTTGCCGCCCCCGACGAGTCCAGCTGGCAGAAGCTGCACGCGGTGCTCAACCCGCGGCTTGACCCGGCAGCCGAGCCGCCGATGGCAGGAAAAGGCGACTAACCGACGCTCTTTTCACCCATGAATTGAAACGTCACAATCGGGCCATTTTACCGGAACCCGGCCCCGCGCCCGACGTTATCTCCACACTGCATATCGCTCGTATCGACAAGCCTTCGGAACAGGCAAGACGCCGCCCCGAAACGGCCGGCGTGCTGCAACTGTGTCGAATTTTCCGAGATCAGTTTGAACCGACTGACCGGTGGCCGCGACCGACAGGTATTCGTTCCAAGGGTCACTCCCGCCCGACCGAACGAGGGCACTGCCCCTGTCCCGGGCAAGGCCCGATCATTTTAGCGAGTGATTTCAGTACCAAGTAAGGGCGGTCTCCCTCGGGAGGCCGCCCGATTTACGTGCTCACTCCGCCGCCTCGGCATAGGCCTCCATCGGCGGACAGGTACATATCAGGTTGCGGTCGCCATAGGCATTGTCCACCCGGTTGACCGGCGGCCAGTACTTGTCCACCCGGAACGCGCCCGGCGGGAAACAGGCCTGTTCGCGGCTATAGGGCCGGTCCCACTCGCGCACGAGGTCCTCCATCGTGTGCGGCGCGTGTTTCAGCGGGTTGTTCTCGCGGTCCATGTCGCCATCCTCGATGGCGCGGATTTCCTCGCGGATCGCCAGCATCGCGTCACAGAACCGGTCCAGCTCCGCCTTGGTCTCGCTCTCCGTCGGCTCGATCATCAGCGTGCCCGCCACTGGCCAGCTCATGGTCGGCGCGTGAAACCCGCAATCCATCAGCCGCTTGGCGATGTCGTCCACCGTCACGCCCGCACTCTCGGCAAAGGGCCGGGTGTCCAGGATGCACTCATGCGCCACCCGGTCGTTGCGCCCGCGATAGAGCACGTCATACGCCCCCTCCAGCCGCTTGGCGACATAATTGGCGTTCAAAATCGCCACCCGGGTCGCCTGCGTCAGCCCCTCGCCGCCCATCAGCAAAGTATAGGCCCAGCTGATCGGCAGGATCGAGGCCGAGCCAAAGGGCGCCGCCGACACCGGCCCCGGCCCGTCGCTCTCGCCTCTGGGGTCTCCCGGAAGGTGCGGCGCCAGATGCGCCTTCACGCCAATCGGCCCCATGCCCGGCCCGCCCCCGCCATGCGGAATGCAGAAGGTCTTGTGCAGGTTCAGGTGGCTGACGTCCCCGCCCAGGTCCCCGGGTCTCGACAGCCCGACCATCGCATTCAGATTCGCCCCGTCGATATAGACCTGGCCCCCATGCGCGTGGGTGATCTTGCACACCTCCAGCACTGTCTCCTCGAACACGCCATGCGTGCTGGGATAGGTGATCATGCAGGCCGCCAGACTGTCGGCATTGGCCTCCGCCTTGGCGCGGAAGTCGTCCAGATCGATATCCCCGTTGGCGTCGGATTTCACCGGCACCACTTTCCAGCCCACCATCTGCGCGCTGGCCGGGTTGGTGCCATGCGCACTCGTGGGAATCAGGCAGACATTGCGGTGCCCCTCGCCATTCGCCGCGTGATAGGCCGCGATGGTCAACAGCCCCGCATATTCCCCCTGCGCGCCCGAATTGGGCTGCATCGACATGGCGTCATAGCCGGTGATCTCGCACAGCCTGGCACTCAGGTCATCGATCATCACGCGGTAGCCTTCGGCCTGGTCCTTGGGGCAAAACGGGTGCAGCCGCGCGAACTCGCGCCAGCTCACGGGCATCATCTCGGCCGCCGCGTTCAGCTTCATGGTGCACGACCCCAGCGGGATCATCGCCCGGTCCAGCGCCAGATCCCGGTCCGCCAGCCGGCGCATGTAACGCATCATCTCGGTCTCGGCCCGGTTCATGTGGAATATCGGATGCTCCAGATAGCCGCTCCGCCGGTGCATCTCGTCCGGCACGCGGTACTCGGGCGTGAAATCCTCGTCCGTCTTCTCGATCCCGAAGGCCCGCCAGACCGCCTCGATATTCTTCGGTCGCGTCGCCTCGTCCAGCGTGATGCCGACACGGGTGTCGCCCACCCGACGCAGGTTGATCCCCTCATCGACGGCCGATTTCATCACCGCGGCCTGCAACGGGCCCACATCCACCGTGATCGTGTCGAAATAGGCTTTTGGGTCCACCTTGAACCCCGCAGCCTCCAGCCCCTTGGCCAGCCGCACGGTCTTGCGATGGATGCGCTGCGCGATGGCCTGCAGGCCCTTGGGGCCGTGAAACACCGCATACATCGACGCCATGACGGCCAACAGCGCCTGCGCGGTACAGACGTTCGAGGTGGCCTTTTCGCGCCGGATATGCTGCTCGCGAGTCTGCAACGACAGCCGGTAGGCCCGGTTACCATGGGCATCCACCGACACGCCCACGATCCGCCCCGGCATGGCCCGCTTCATCGCATCCTTGCAGGCCATGTAGGCCGCGTGCGGCCCGCCATAGCCCATCGGCACGCCGAACCGCTGGACCGAGCCCACGGCGATATCCGCTCCCATCGCGCCGGGCTCCTTCAACAGCGTCAGCGCCAGAGGGTCCGCCGACACGATCCCGACCGCATTCTCGGCATGCAGCGCCTCCATCTGCGGCGTGAAATCCCGCACATGCCCGTAGGTGCCGGGATACTGCAAGAGCGCGCCAAAGACCTTCTCCGCCTCCATCTTCTCCGGGTCGCCCACGATCACCTCGATCCCCAGCGGCGCGGCGCGCGTCCGCACCACGGCGATGTTCTGCGGATGACAATCGCGGTCGACGAAGAACGCCTTGGCCTTCGATTTGGCCACCCGCTGCGCCGTGGTCATCGCCTCGGCACAGGCCGTCGCCTCGTCCAGCAGGGACGCATTCGCCACCTCCAGCCCCGTCAGGTCGCAGATCATCGTCTGGAAGTTCAACAACGCCTCCAGCCGCCCCTGGCTGATCTCGGGCTGATACGGCGTATAGGCGGTGTACCACGCCGGGTTCTCCAGGATATTGCGCTGGATCGCGGGCGGCGTGACCGTGCCGTGATAGCCCTGCCCGATCAGGCTCACCAACACCTTGTTCTGCCCCGCCACCATGCGCATCTCGTGCATCAGCTCGCGCTCGGACTTGGGCTTGCCGAAATCCAGTTTCCCGGCCTGGCGGATCGACTTCGGCACGGTCTCGTCGATCAGCTGATCGAGGTCCTCGACCCCCAGCGCGGCATACATCTCGGCCATCTCCTCGGGCGACGGCCCGATATGGCGCCGGTTGGCGAAATCGTACGGCAGGTAGTCTGTGGGCTCGAACGGCATGACAATCGCTCCTTGATGTCAGACAAGAGACGGCACCGGGGCGACGCGCGCCGCCCCTGCTTCCTCTGGCCAAAAATATCCCCGCCGGAGGCACAAAAATCCTCCCAGGATTTTTGCAAAAATTTTCCCAAAATTTTGCGCCCGGCGGCACGGATCAGTCGATGAAATCCTTGTAGGCGACTTCATCCATGTAGTCGTCCATCGGCGATGTGTCCGACGGCTTGATCTTGAAGAACCAGCCGTCGCCTTCGGGGTCCTCGTTGACCTTGCTGGGGCTGTCGGCCAGCACCTCGTTGACCTCCACGATCTCGCCATCCAGCGGCGCCAGGATGTCCGAGGCCGCCTTGACACTCTCGATCACCACGATCTCGTCGTCCTTGGTCACTTCCGCCCCTACCTCGGGCAGTTCCACGAAAACGATATCGCCCAGCTGCTCGGCGGCGTGGCTGGTGATGCCGACCGTGACGATGTCCCCGTCCTGGTCCAGCCATTCGTGTTCTTCGGTGTATTTCATGCAAGTCTCCCTGATGTTCAGCGTTTGAAATTCGCGGGCGTGAACGGCATCTCCGCCACCACCACAGGCAGGCGTTTGCCGCGCACCTCACCATATAGCGTGGTCCCGGCCGAGGCATGGCTGGCGGCGACATATCCCATCGACATCGGCACCTCGATAGAGGGCCCGTAGGCGCCCGAGGTCACCTGCCCCACGGCCTCGCCGCCCGTCTCGCTGCCGAAAATCTGCGTCCCGGCCCGCATCGGTGCGCGCCCCTCGGGGCGCAGGCCCACCCGGCAACGCGCCACGCCGTTCTCCAGCTGGTCCAGGATCACCTCCGCCCCGGGAAACCCGCCTTCGAGCTCGCCGCCCCGGCGGCGCGTCTTCTGGATGGCCCAGCTCAACCCCGCCTCCACCGGCGTGGTGTGTTCGTCGATATCCTGTCCGTAAAGGCACAGGCCCGCCTCCAGCCGCAAACTGTCCCTTGCACCCAGGCCCACGGGCTCCACCGCCTCGTGCAACAACAGCGCCCGCGCCAGCGGTTCGGCCTGCGCCTCGGGCACCGAAATCTCAAAGCCGTCCTCGCCGGTGTAGCCAGAGCGCGACACCCACAACTCCCCGTAATCCGAGGTGAAAATGCCGGTATCCAGGAATTTCATGATCTCGCAGCCCGCGGCGATCGGCGCCAGCGCGTCGACCGCCTTCGGCCCCTGCAACGCAATCAGCGCGCGGTCCGTCACCTCGACCACCTCACAGTCCGGCAAACCCTCGCGCATCAATGCGATGTCATCCGCCTTGCAGGCCGCGTTCACCACCACCAACAGGTGATCGCCCCGGTTGGTCAGCATCAGGTCGTCGCGAATGCCGCCCGCATCGTTGGTAAAGAAACCGTAGCGCTGCCGCTTCTCGCCCAGCCCCATCAGGCTCACCGGCACCAGCCGCTCCATCGCCTGCGCCGCGCCGCCATAGCCCGCCTCGTGGCGGATCAGGACCTGCCCCATGTGGCTGACATCGAACAGCCCGGCCTTGTCCCGCGTATGCAGGTGCTCGCCCATCACGCCCAGGCCGTATTGCAGCGGCATCTCGTAGCCCGCGAACCCGGTCATCTTCGCGCCCAGCGCCTTGTGCAGGCCCGTCAGCGGCGTCTCGCGCAGATCACTCATCGGCTCTCCTTCGCATCTCGCACCGGGCACATCTGGCTAGGCAACCGGCATCCGTTCCGCGCACCCTCGTGTCGCGTCCGATGCCCCCTCTGTCCTTTCGCCTGAGATCGCTATCCCTTCGGCGCCGCGGCGCTTGTCCCGCGGTCTCTCCAGAGTCGTCCATCGGCCGGTCCTTGCGCCTGAGAGTTTCCGGGGCGGTTGCTCCTTCGGCACCGGCAACGCCGGTTCTCCCGTTCCGATACTCAAGGAGCGTAGTGACCGCTCCGGGCCTCTGCAAGCAGAATGACGGACCAAGATCACAGTTTGGTCGCCCGCCTTGACCTTTGCCCCCGCACCTGTTGACATCAAGGCGCGAACAGAAAGGCAGAGACCCACGTGCAACCCGGATTCTTCTTCGGCTATGGCAGCCTGGTGAATCGCGGCACGCATGGCTACACGGATGCCCACCCGGCCCAGCTTTCGGGCTGGCGTCGCGCCTGGCGCAAGACGACCCTGCGCGAGGTGGCGTATCTCACGGCCGTGCCCGACACCACCGCCCAGATCGACGGCCTCGTCGCCGGTGTGCCCGGCGCCGACTGGGCCGCGCTCGACGCGCGCGAGCGCGCCTACATGCGCGTGCCGGCCCGCCACCAGGTCCGCACCCACCTGCCCGAAGACGCCGACCTTGTGGTCTTCGCCATCGAGGACGGCCAACACCAGAACCCCGACGCGGTCAGCCCGGTCCTGCTCAGCTATATCGACGTGGTGGTCCAGGGCTATCTGCATGTCTTCGGCGAGGACGGCGTAGAGCGCTTCTTCGACACGACAACCGGCTGGGACGCCCCCATCCTCGACGACCGCCGCCGCCCGCTCTACCCGCGCCACCAAAAGCTCAAGCGAAAGGAAACGGCGCTGGTGAACGACATGCTCGACCGCGTCGGCGCACAGGTACAGCCTGTCTCGACCTTCAGCCCGCTGCGGGACTGAACCATTGCCTTACCGGGCACGGCGGCGCCCGTCAGGCAACCGCCGTCGACGCAACAGGCGGAACCGTCAGACGCGATCCCGCGCCGCCCTCGCCAGAAGTGCAAACAACAGAACGGCAACGATCAGAAGTCCGATCAGTACGATGGCGCTAGACATGTCTCGATCCCAGGCAAGCGGTAGTGGCAGAGCTCTCTCATGAGGTGGAATCGGGCAAGTCAGCAAGCCCGCGCTCGCAGAGCCACGTCAGTGTGTTGCTCAAATACGCGCCCCATCGGCAAAGAAGCACCGATCGGGCGCCAGGGTGCCTCGTTTTTCAGCCAGACTGCGGGGCCGGACCGGGTCCGGCGCCGTGCCGGGCCGAGCTGACTGAACATTCCAACCGATTAACGGGGCGGAAAGGAACGCTGTGTAAGACCAGAGCCTGTCGGAACAGGACTGGAGCTTGATCAGTGCGCCTGCGTGTCGTGATGTTTCTCGTGATTGCGCCGCTCTTTGCAGCGGTCGGATACCTGACATCGGTCGAGGTGGCCCAGAAACGCGCCGATGCCGGCCAGGCCGAGACCTCCCGCATCCTGGCGCATGAAAGCGCGATCGTGGGCGCGCTCGTGCACGAATTGCAAAAGGAACGCGGCTTTTCCGCCGGTCTCATCGCCTCCCGCGGCGCGAATTTCAGGTCCGACCTGTCGCAACAGCGCACCGATTCCGACGCGGCCATCGCCGCCTTCACGTCAGAGGTGTATGCCCTGCGCCGCGCACGGGCCTCCGAAATCGCCCGTGTCAACACGCGGCTGGACCAACTCGAAGACATGCGCAAGCAGGTGGATGCCTTCGGTCTTGCCGTGCCCGACATGGCCGCGTTCTACACCGAGACGATCACCCACCTGCTCGAGCTCGAACGCCCCGTGGCCAGCAGGACGACCCGGGGCGAAACCAACGCCCTGCTGGAGGCGCGCACCCTTCTCAGCGCGGCGAAAGAGGCCGCCGGGCTCGAGCGCGCGATGGGCGCGACCGGCCTTGGCAGCGGCTTCAGACCGGCTGTCTTCAATCGCTACCTGCGCCTGAACGGCGCACAGGAGGCGCTTCTGACCGAAGCCGCCGGCACGCTCGAAGACCCGGAATGGCTGGCCCGGATCAGGGCGTCCGACGCATTCTCAACCATCCGATCCGCGCGCGACCGTATCCTCGCCGGGTCTCGAACCCGCAATTTCGATGGTTTGACGGCGCCGGAATGGTTCGCGATTTCAACAGCCTGGATCGACCTGCTGCGCGCCGAGGAACTGAAACTTTTCGAGGCCGTGCGCGTCAAATCGGCCGAGATCGAGGCGACGGCCGACACCACGCTCAAGCGGTTTGCGATCTTCGGAACGGTGCTGGCGGTCTCGGTCCTGGCCTTCGCCGTGTTCGCCTTCGAGCGGATGATCGCGCGGATCAAGTACCTGATTTCGGTGATCAACAAGTTCACCGGCGGTGACTTCACGGTCTATATCGACGGGATCGACAGCAAGGACGAGCTTGGCCAGATGGCCTCGGCGATCTTCCACTTCAAGCAGGAAACGATCGAGATGCGAAAGGGCGCCGAGGCGCTCAAGGCCGACCAGGAGCGGATCAAGGCCGAACAGGATCAGGTTGTCACGGCCCTCCGCGACGGGCTCAACCGCCTGTCGGACGGCGACCTGGCGCAGCGCTTTGACGCTCCGTTCCCGCAGGAATACGAAAGCCTCAGGCACGATTTCAACACCACCGTTTCCAGGTTGAACGACGCTCTTTGCAAGGTCGTCGACGCAACCCGTAGCATACGCTCGGGCAGCGGCGCGCTCGAGCGATCGTCGGGCGACCTGTCCTTCAAGGCCGAGGAGCAGGCGCAGAATGTCCGCAACACCGCCGACGCGGTAAAGGAGGTCACCTCCAGCGTCAGGGCCGCCTCGCTCGGCGCGGGCGAGGTCCAGCAGACGACCCAGGCCGCGAAGAATGCGGCACTGGAAAGCGATCCGGTCGTCAGGCAGGCCGTCGACGCCATGGAAGAGATTTCCGGCTCGTCCGAGCAGATAGCCCAGATAATTGTCCTGATCGAGGACATCGCGTTCCAGACGAATCTTCTGGCCCTGAACGCGGGTGTCGAGGCGGCGCGCGCCGGCGACGCGGGCCGCGGCTTCGCGGTGGTCGCCTCGGAGGTCCGCGCCCTCGCCCAGCGTTCGACCGAAGCCGCGATGCAGATCAAGACCCTGATCGGCAACGGCTCGCTTCAGGTGAAGAACGGCGTCGAACTGGTCAAAGAGGCGGGCACCGCACTGAAGTCGATCCTCGAAAGGGTCGCGCAGATCGACAAGCTTGTCTCCGACATGGCGAAGGCGACCGAGGAACAGGCCTCGGAACTGGAAAACATCAACACCACCGTCACGCGGGTCGACAACGTGACCCAGGAAACCGCCACCATGGCGGCCGAGGCGCGCACCACGTGCGAGGACCTCAACACCTATGCCGGCCACCTGGAACAGCTCGTCGGTCAATTCAGCCTGACGCGCAGCGAACACGACGGCCTGCCCAGCGCCGCCTGACCTTGCCGCAAAGCACCGAACGGGCGCGCCCGGCGTAGGCTCCGGACCCCGCCTGACCGCCCGCCAGGGCCGACGCGCGGCTCAGCCCTTGGCCTTGATCACCTGCAACAGCGGCAAGACCTGGCTCATGTCCGGCCCGTGATTCTGCCCGGTCAGCGCCTTGCGCAGCGGCATGAACAGGCCCTTGCCCTTGCGGCCGGTTTCCTCCTTCACCGCGTTCGTCCACTGACCCCAGGTGTCGCCGTCATGCGGTCCCTCGGGCAACAGCGCCAGCGCCTGGGCCACGAACTCGCGGTCCTCGTCGTCGATGACCGGCTCCGCCCCGTCGCGGAACATCACCCACCACGGCTCCAGGTCGTGCAGCGTCGTGATGTTCTCGCGCGTCACGCTCCAGAACCGCTCGGCCTGGTCCTCGGGCACGCCCAGCCCGACGATATGCGCCCTCACGTCCGCGAAATCGCGCCCCTGCAACACCCGTGCCGTCAGCGGAAAGAGGTCATTCGCGTCGAACTTCGTCGGCGCCGAACCGAACCGCGAGATGTCGAACCCCTCGATCAGCTCCGCCATCTCGCTGCGCAACTCCACCGGATCGGCCGAGCCCAGCCGCGCCATCAGCGACAACAGCGCCATCGGCTCCACCCCCTGCGCCCGCAAATCGCGTAAGGAAAGCGTGCCCAGCCGTTTCGACAGCGATTCCCCCTGCGGCCCGGTCAGCAGCGAATGGTGCGCAAAACTTGGCACGCTGCCGCCCAGCGCCTCGATGATCTGGATCTGCGTCGCGGTGTTGGTCACGTGGTCCGAGCCGCGCACCACGTGGGTCACGCCCATTTCCGTGTCGTCCACGACCGAGGCCAGCGTATACAAAACCTGCCCGTCGCCCCGGATCAGCACCGGATCGCTGACACTGGCCGCGTCGATCGAGATATCCCCCAGGATCCCGTCGTCCCACTCGATCCGCTCGTGATCCAGCTTGAACCGCCACACGCCATCCCCCCGCTCGGCGCGCAGGGCGTCCTTCTGCTCGTCCGAAAGCCCCAGCGCCGCCCGGTCATAGACCGGCGGCTTGCCCATGTTCAGCTGCTTCTTGCGCTTGAGGTCCAGTTCGGTCGGCGTCTCGAACGCCTCGTAAAAGCGCCCCATCCCGCGCAATGTCTCGGCGGCTTGCGCATAGCGGTCCAGCCGCTCCGACTGCCGCTCCACCCGGTCCCAGGTCAGGCCCAGCCACTCCAGGTCTTCCTTGATTGCGTCCACGTATTCCTGCTTCGACCGCTCGGGATCGGTGTCGTCGATACGCAGGATGAACGTCCCCCCGGCCTTGCGGGCAATGAGGAAGTTCATCAGCGCGGTGCGCAGGTTGCCGATATGGATGTACCCGGTGGGGGACGGCGCGAAACGGGTGGTTGTCATGGGGTGTCTCCTGTTGCCGCGCCAAATGTCACAAGGGGGGTCGCTTGTCCAGTATCACGGGCGTCCCGGCCGCCCGGTCGGACCGCGAGGCCTCACCCCCATGCCTCAATTCCCCGTGAATGGCGCACGGTCCATGCGCGACTTTCCAAGGGCGCGCTATATCTATCCGATCGACAGCAACAGGAGGTTTCACATGTCCACCCCCCTCTCCCGCCGCGGTTTCATCGCCTCGGCCACCGCCCTTTCCGCCGCATCCGCCCTGCCCGCCTGGGCCACCGCGCCGATGCTGGGCGCCGCCACCCCGCCCTTCCGCCGCTTCACCCTGGGCGGGTTCGAGGTCACGACCCTGCTGGCGGGCGAGGCCACGCGCCCCGATCCGCACACCATCTTCGGCCTGAATGTCGACGAAGACGAGTTCGCCGCCGTCTCCGATGCCGCGATGATCCCCACCGACAAGGCGCAGTTCTTCTTCACTCCCACCGTGGTCAACACCGGCTCCGAACTCGTGCTCTTCGACACCGGCCTGAACGCTGAAGGCACGACCGCGGCGCTCGAGGCCGCGGGCTATTCCGCCGACATGATCGACACGGTGGTCATCACCCACATGCACGGCGACCATATCGGCGGGCTGATGGACGGCGACGCGCCCACCTTCGCCAACGCCTCCTACGTCACCGGATCGGCCGAGTTCGATCACTGGTCCGCCGCGGGCGACGACAATTTCGAGGCCAAGGTCCGCCCGCTGGCCGAGCAATTCACCATGATCGGCGACGGCGATGCGGGCTTTTCCGGCCACACGGCGATGGCCGCCTTCGGCCACACACCCGGCCACATGGTCCACATCATCGAAAGCGAAGGCGAAAGCCTGATGATCGCCGCCGATTTCGCCAACCACTACGTCTGGTCGCTCGCCCATCCCGACTGGGAGGTGAAGTTCGACATGGACAAGGCGGCGGCCGCGCAGACCCGCAAGACGCTGCTCGACATGCTGGCCACCGAAAAGATGCCCTTCGTCGGCTACCACATGCCCTGGCCCGCCACCGGCTTCGTCGAGAAATCGGACAGCGGCTATGCCTACGTGCCCAGTTCCTACCAGCTGCGCCTCTGACCGGTTGCACCTTCCGGGCGCGCGGCCTAGATCACATCCATGCCCGCGCCCGACACTTCTCTGGACTGGATGGAAGACGTGGCCCGCCGCACCGTGGCGGGCTTTCCCAATGTCTTTGCCGAGGCCGCGCGGGCCGTCGCCATCCACGTCGCCGACTGGCCCGACCGGGAGATGCTGGACAGCCTCGACATGTCCGATCCGGTCGAGCTGACCGGGCTTTACGATGGCATCCCGATGACGGAAAAGTCGGTCTTCGATCAGCCCACCGGCCCCGATATCGTCTGGCTCTTCCGCCAGCCCATCCTGGCGGAATGGCGCGACCGTGGCGACGTGGACCTGGCCGATCTTGTGGCCCATGTGACGGTGCACGAATTCGCCCACCATTTCGGCTGGTCCGACGACGACATCGCCAGCATCGACCGCTGGTGGGAATAGCGGACCCCGTCCCGGGCTCGACCCGGGACCTCCCGCCGCAAGAGATCCCGGATCAGGTCCGGGATACGTAGCCCTGCAATGCCGCGCGAGCGCCAGACCGCGGGATGGCGACCCCACAATCGTTCATGGCGCTTTATCGCCGCCACATCCGCAAAACCTCCAATCGAAGTGCTCACGTCACCAAATCGCCAGCCCGTCCGGGCGGTCGGCGATCGCGCGCCGGCGCGGCAGGGCCGCGCCTTTGTTCCGCGCGACAGAGATCGTCGAACCGACCGTCCCGGGCCTGACCCGGGACCTCGACCTCTCTCACCAACATTCCCGTTGCACCCCCACGCGCCCCGTGCATTCTGACCCCATGGATGATTACCGCGCCCACGACATGACCTCCCTCGCCGGCCTCGTGACCAGGGGCGAGGCCACGCCCGACGACCTGCTGGACACCGCCCTGGCCCGGATGCAAGCCGTGAACCCCGCGCTCAACGCCGTGGTCCACGACTATTCCGACACCGCCCGTCGGATGATCGCCGACGGCCTGCCCAAGGGCCCGCTCACCGGAGTGCCCTTCCTGCTCAAGGACATGGGCGCGGAATCCACCCGGCACCCCGCCTCTCTCGGCTCGCGCCTGCTCGCGAACACCAGTTACAGGATGAATTCCACCATCTACGACCGGCTCGAGGCATCGGGCCTCGTCACTTTCGGACGCACCGCCGCGCCCGAGGGCGGCGTGGGCGCGGCGACCGAGGCGGCGATCTATGGCGGCCCCACCCGTAACCCTTGGGATATTGACCGCACCCCCGGCGGCTCGTCGGGCGGCTCGGGCGCGGCGGTCGCCGCTGGCATCGTCCCCGCGATCGAGGGCTTTCTCACCCGCTCGGTCCGCGACACCGCGCTCCTGCTCGATATCGTCTGCGGCCCCGATCTCGGCGCGCCCTACGTCGCACCGCCCATGCCCTGCACCTGCATGGAATCGCTCGACCGGCCCAACGGCCCTCTGCGCATCGCGCTCTGCGACACCACCCTCACCGGCGAGGCAATCCACCCCGAATGCCAGGCCGCCGTGCAGGACGCCGCCGCGCTCTTGCAGGAACTGGGCCACCACGTGACCCAAGCCCGCCCCGCCGCCGACACCACGGGAATGATGCACGCCTGGACGAAAATCGTCGCCTGCGGCACCGCCTCCTGGGTGCGTGCGGCGCTGGCGAAACAGGGCCGTGAGCTGCGCCAGGGCGACATCGAGGGCGTCGCCCGCGGCGCCGTGGCCTATGCCGAAACCATCAGCGGGGCCGACTACCTCGATGCGGTGGAAACCGTCCACGCCTATGGCCGCCGGATGGCCGCGTTCTTCCAGGATTACGACATCCTGCTGACCCCCACCTTGGCCGAGCCGCCCGCCGCCATCGGCCGCTTCGCCCACGACACCGAGGATTACGTGGCCTACCGCGTGGGCGAGGGCGGAATCTTCGCCTATTCCCCCTACACGGCCGCCTTCAACGCCACCGGCCAGCCCGCCGTCTCGCTGCCGCTCTGCCGGGGCGCCGACGGCCTGCCCATCGGCATCCACCTCGCCGCCCGCTTCGGCGCCGATACCGCGCTGATGTCGCTCTGCGCCGATCTGGAACGCGCCCGCCCATGGTTTGATCAAATTCCGGCATTGCCCGGTATCGACACCTGAAAATACTTGAATGTCGTGGCCTTGTCGGGAAACACTAAGGTCATGAACATGGGGGACAACGCATGACCGAAGCCGCGGTCGAGGCCCGAGCGGCCCGAAAAGAGTACGGCGCCGGCGAAAAGAAAGTCCGCGCCCTGAACGACGTATCCCTTGTGATCAACAAGGGCGAATTCTTCACCCTCCTGGGCCCGTCGGGCTGTGGCAAGACCACCCTGCTGCGCCTCATCGCCGGGTTCGAATCGCCCACATCGGGCATGATCCTGCTGGGCGCGCGCGACATCAGCACGATGGCGCCCTACGACCGCCCTGTGAACACCGTCTTCCAAAGTTACGCGCTCTTCCCGCATCTCAGCGTGGCCGACAATATCGGCTTCGGCCTGACCATGCAGGGCACGCCCAAGGCGCAGGTCCAGGCCCGCGTGGCCGAGATGCTGGCGCTGGTCAAGCTCGAGGCCTTCGCCGAGCGCAAACCCCAGCAACTCTCCGGCGGCCAGCAACAGCGCGTGGCGCTGGCCCGCGCGCTGGCCCCCGCCCCCGAGGTGCTCCTGCTGGACGAGCCGCTCTCGGCGCTCGACCTCAAGCTGCGCAAGGAGATGCAGCTCGAACTCAAGCGCCTGCAAACCGAGACCGGCATCACGTTCGTTTTCGTCACCCACGACCAGGAAGAGGCGCTGACCATGTCCGACCGCATCGGCGTGATGCGCGACGGCTCGATCCTGCAAATCGGCGGCCCGCGCGAGATCTACAACAAGCCGGTCAACCGCTTCGTCGCCGATTTCATCGGTGAAACCAACGTCTTGACCGGCACGGTCGAACAGGGCGGCGTCCGCCTGCCCACCGGCGACGTCATCGCCGTGGACAATCTCGACGCCGCCGGCGCGGGCGCAAAGGTCAGCCTTGCAGTGCGCCCCGAACAGGTCCGCATCGGCGACGGCACGCTTCAGGGCCGCGTGGCCGAAACCGTCTATTTCGGCACCGACACCCATTGCCACCTGCGCATGTCCGACGACACCGAGGTGGTCGCCCGGATGCAAAGCCCGCCCTCGGGCGACACCGGCCTGCAGGAAGGCCAGACCGTCGCCTTCGATTTCGTCCCCGGCGCGGTCCGGGTGCTGGAGGACTAGCATGGCAGGCACCACCCACGGCAGCGGACGCACCGGCTGGATCCTGTCGATCCCGGCGCTGATCCTGCTGGCGCTCGGGGCCGCCGGCCCGCTGCTGATCGTGGTGGTCTATGCCTTTCTCGAACCGGGTGAATATTCCGGCGTGGTGTGGGACTTCACGACCGAGGCGTGGTTCCGCGTCTTCTTCGAGCGTGACATCTTCGACGACACCGTCACCTTTGCCGACGCGCACCTGACGATCTTCTGGCGCTCGGTGAAACTGTCGGTGCTGACCACTCTGATCGCCTTCGCCATCGGCTTTCCGACGGCGTGGTTCATCGCCACGCGCCCGCCCAACAAGCGCGGCTTCTGGCTGTTTTTGATCACAATTCCGTTCTGGACCAACCTGCTGATCCGCACCTTCGCCATCATGGAAGTGGTCCGCAACCAGGGCCTCCTGAACTCCTTCCTGATGAACCTCGGCATCATCGACCAGCCCTTGCAGATCCTCTACACCGACACTGCCGTGCTGATCGGCATGGCCTATGTCTACCTGCCGCTGATGGTGCTGCCGCTTTTCGCCGCCATCGACCGCTTCGATTTCCGGCTGGTCGAAGCCGGGTACGACCTCTACGCCTCCCGCATGAAGGTGCTGCGCCGCGTCATCCTGCCAATCGTGAAACCGGGCATCGTCGCGGGGTCCATCCTCGTCTTCGTCCCCTCGCTGGGCGCCTACGTCACGCCCCGCATCCTGGGCGGTGGCAAGAACATGATGATCGGCAACTTCATCGAGCTTCAGTTCGGCCAGGGCCGCAACTGGCCCCTCGGCGCGGCGCTGTCGCTGCTCTTGCTGATGATCGTGCTGGTGGCCCTGCTCGCCTATGTCCGCGTCACGTCGAGGGACGAAACCAATGGCTAAGGGCAAGAGCTTCTCCGTCACCACCCTGCCCGGCTTCACCGCCATCGCGCTCACGACTTTCGTGCTGCTCTACGCGCCGATCGTCACGATGGTGATCTACTCGTTCAACGATTCCCAATCCGTGGCGCTCTGGGGCGGCTTTTCCACCCGCTGGTACGTCGAGGCATGGGACAACACGCAAGTCCAGGAAGCCACCGTGCGCTCGCTGGTCATCGCCGTCTCGGCGGCGTTCATCTCGACCACCGTCGCCACCATGGCCGCGCTCGGCACCACGCGGCGCGGCCGCTTCAAGGGCCAGACGCTGATCTACGTGATGATCAACCAGCCGCTCATGGTGCCCGAAATCGTCACCGCGGTCGCGCTGCTGATCTTCTTCGCCTCGATCAAGGTCGCCACCGGCTACACCGGGCTGGCCTACCTGATCCTCGCGCACTCGGCCTTCTGCGTGCCTTTCGCCTACCTGCCCATCCGCGCCCGGTTGGAAGGCATGGACCTCGCGCTGGAAACCGCCGCGTCGGACCTCTACGCCCGGCCCTGGCAGACCTTCCGCCACGTGACGCTGCCGCTGATGATGCCCGGCATCGCCGCCGGCGCGATGCTGGCCTTCGTCATCTCGCTCGACGACGTCATCATCACCGAGTTCGTCAAATCCGCCGGGCAGGATACCCTGCCCACCTACATGCTGGGCCAGCTGCGCCGCGTCGTCACGCCCGAGGTCAATGCGATCTCCACCGCGCTCCTCGCGCTGACCGTGCTATTGCTGACGGCCTTCTTTATACTGAACCGCAAGCGGGACTAACCCGCGCACAACCACACCAAGGGAGAATGACGATGAAGACATACCTGACCACCACAGTGGCCACCATCGCGCTGGCCGGGGCGGCCCATGCCGAAGGGTCGCTCAACATCTACAACTGGGGCAACTACACCAGCCCCGAGATGATCGAGAAGTTCGAACAGGAATTCGACGTCGACGTCACCATCACCGACTATGACAGCAACACCACCGCGCTGGCCAAGATCGAGGCCGGCGGCCACGGCTTCGACATCGTCGTGCCGACGCACAGCTACATGGGCGTCTATATCGACAAGGGCCTCCTGATGAAGCCGGGCATCCCCGAGATGGAAAACTACGGCAACATCTCCGAGCAGTGGAAGAACGTGGAATGGGACCCGAACCGCGAATATTCCGTGCCGTGGCAATGGGGCACGACCGGCATCGCCGTGAACAAGTCGGCCTATGACGGCGACATCAACACCTCCTCCATCTTCCTCGACCCGCCCGAGGAACTGGTGGGCAAGGTCAACGTCGTGCCGGAAATGCAGGACGTGATGAACCTCACGCTGTTCTACGTCGGCGGCGAGCCCTGCACCACCGACAAGGAAGTGCTGAAGAAAGCCCGCGACGTGCTGATCGAGGCCAAGCCAAAGTGGATGAGCATGGATTACGGCATGACCGAGAAGCTGTCGAACGGCGACGTCATGGCGTCGGTGAACTGGAACGGCTCGACCTTCCGCGCCCGCAACAACAACGAGGACGTGTCCTACGGCTATCCGAAAGAAGGCTACCCGGTCTGGATGGACAGCGCCGCGATCCTTGCCGACGCGCAGAATGTCGAGAATGCCAAGCTCTTCCTGAACTTCATCATGGACCCGGAAAACGCGGCCATGCTGTCGGACTTCGCCCGCTACGCCAACGGCATCGACGGCTCCGAGGAATTCATGCCCGAGGAGATGCGCACGGCGCCCGAGATCGTCGTGCCCGAAGACCTGAAGGCCGCCGGTCAGTTCACCACCGCCTGCCCCGCCGAGGCGCAGGAATTCTACACCGCGATCTGGACCGAACTGCAAAAATAAGCCAGTCGTCGAGGGACGGGAAACGGGGGCCTTCCGGGGCCTCCGTTTTCTTTTTTGCCACGTGATCCCGCTGGCGCGATGATGGTTAACGCCACGCGGCGGGTGGGCTATACCGGACCCGACCAACCGCAAAGGAGCCCGACGTGGCGCCCTCTCATGCCGATCCCCGCCTCGCCCGCGTCGCCGGGGCGCTGTATCTCGCGATCATTCTCTGCGGCCTGACCGCCGAACTTGTCCTCCGCGGCCCGCTGCTTCGGGGCACGCCCGACGAGGTCGCCCGGATGCTTGCCGGCAATCTCTGGCAATTGCGGCTCAGCCTGCTGGCCGACACGGTCATGCTGCTGGCGGACGTGGCCCTTGCGCTCGTGTTTTTCACTTTGATGCGCCCGGTTTCCCCCGCGCTTGCGCTGGCCGCGATGGTGTTTCGGCTGGGCCAGGCCATTCTTATCGGCGCCAGCCTCATGGCGCTGGCCAGCGCGCCGGCGCTGCTGGCCGATGCGCCGCGCATTGCCGTGCACATGACCGCCCTGCACGCCATCGGCTATGACGTCGGGCTGATCCTCTTCGCGGTCAATTGCGGCCTGATGGCGGTCCTGTTCTGGCGCTCGGCGGTGCCGAAACTGATCGCGGCCGGCATCGCGGCCTCGGCGCTGGTATATGCCGCGGGAAGCCTCGTGCGCCTGCTCGCGCCCGCCGCGTCGGCCCTGATCGAGCCCGCCTACCTCGTGCCGATGGTCGCCGAAAGCGCCCTGTGCCTGTGGTTGCTGATCCGGGCCCGCGTCTGACCGTTTGCGGCGCGGCCCGTCGTCACTCCAGCGGCGCCAGCTGTGTCTTGTATCGGATCGTCGCCGCCACAGGCTCGGCCCCATCAGCCACGCGCGGCTCGTCCATATAGCCCGTCAGCCGCAGGAATGTGCCCTCGACTGTCGCCGAAAGCGTGTTGTTCTCGGTCAGATCAAAGGCGGTCAGCGTACCTTCACCGCCATCGGCACCCATCGCCAGGGGCGAGTCATAGCCCTGATCGTCGTAGATCTCCGCCGACAGCAACCGCATCTCGCCGCCCTGCTCCAGCAGCGTGACCTGCACCATGGGGCGCCCCGGCGTGCCGTCCTCGCCGACCGTCTGCCCCACGGCGTTGATCGACAGCGACGATCCCATGATCATCTTCTGCTCGGCATAGGCTTCCTCGCCTTCGACATCATAGGGAATGACCAGCTCCATCGTCTCGCCGTTCAGCGTGACGGTCATCGTGCCGATCGCCTCGAATCCGTCGCTCAACTCCGCCGCCCAGGCCGGCACGGCCAGCAGCATCGCGGCCATTGCGGTGAAGAAACGTGTCATATCAATCTCCCGGCTCAAATCACGCCGGAACCCTAACAAACCCGCACCACCGGCGCAAAATCGGCGGGCCTAGCCCCCATCCCGCCACCGGTTCACGATGGGATAACGCCGGTCCAGCCAGAACGCCCGCTTCGACAACCGTGTGCCCGGCGCCGACTGGAACCGCTTGTATTCGCTGATATAGATCAGGTGCTCCACCCGCGCCGCATCCGCGCGGTCATACCCCGCCTTGACGCAATCCTCGATCGACCCGTCCTCGTCCACCAGGATCTGCAATATCCCGTCCAGCACCGGGTAATCCGGCAGGCTGTCACTGTCCTTCTGGTCCTCGCGCAGTTCGGCACTGGGGGGCTTTACGATGATGGTCTCGGGGATCACCTCGCCTGCGGGCCCCATCATCCACTCGCGGTGATTGGCGTTGCGCCACCGGCACACATCAAAGACCCGCGTCTTGTACAGGTCCTTGATCGGGTTGTACCCGCCCGCCATGTCGCCATAGATCGTGGCATAGCCCACCGCCACCTCCGACTTGTTGCCGGTGGTCAACAGCATCTCACCGAACTTGTTGGAAAGCGCCATCAACAACAGCCCGCGCAGCCGCGACTGGATGTTCTCCTCGGTGATCCCCGGCTCGGTGCCCTCGAACAAGGGCGCCAGCGTATTGGTGATCGCCGCCCGCCCCTCGGCGATGGGCACGAAATCATACCGCGCGCCCAAGGCTTCCGCACAGGCCTTGGCATCGTCCAGCGACCCTTGCGAGGTATATTCCGACGGCAGCATCACGCAGCGCACATTCTCGGCCCCCAGCGCGTCCACCGCGATAGTGGCGACAATCGCACTGTCGACACCGCCCGACAGGCCCAGCAGCACTTTCCCGAACCCCGTCTTGCGCATGTAATCGCGCAAGCTCAGCACCATCGCGTGGTAATCCGTCTCCAGCGTGTCAGGAATATGCGCCAGCTCGGTCTTCTCGATCCGCCAGCCGTCGTCCCCGCGCACCAGGTCCACATGCGCGATCTCTTCCTCGAACAGCGGCATCTGCACCGCCAGCCCGCCCCCGGGGTTCAGCGCAAAGGTCCCGCCATCGAACACCTGGTCATCCTGCGCCCCCACCAGGTTCAGGTAGATCAGCGGCAGCCCCGTCTCGACCACGCGGGCCACCATCAACTGGTGCCGATGCGCCAGCTTGCCGCGATAGTAAGGCGAGCCGTTGGGCACCAGCAGGAACTCCGCCCCGGTCTCGGCCAGCGTCTCCGGCACGTCCTCGTGCCAGCTGTCCTCGCAGATGGGCGACCCGATGCGCACACCGTCCACCGCATAAGGCCCCATGACATCGCCCGACGCATACAGCCGCACCTCGTCGAACACCGTCTCGTTGGGCAGGTGATGTTTCAGCACGCAGGCGGTGATGCTGCCGCCCTTCAGGATGTAATAGGCGTTATACAGCTCCGCCCCTTCCAGGGCCGGCCCGCCGATGGCCAGCGCGGGGCCGACGGCACACTCCTTGGCCAGGTCCTCGATCTTCGCAATCGCCGCCTGGTGAAACACCGGCTTCCTGATCAAATCCTGCGTGTTGTACCCGGTGATGAACATCTCGGGCAGCGCCACAAGGTCGGCCCCGGCCTCGCGGCCCGCCTCCCACGCCTTGCGCGCCAGCGCGGCGTTGCCCTCCAGGTCGCCCACCGTGGCGTTCAGCTGTGCCAATGTCACGCGAAACCGATCCGCCATGCGCCCGTAAACCCCTGCAAATTATCGCTCCCCTTCGATTTAACAGATGAACGCGCGAGGGAAAGCCGAAACCGGGAAAAGCCGTTGTCACCCCTGCGCCGGTCAATTACGCTCTTGCAGACCCGTTGGGGGGTTGTCGCAGAACCTGGGTGAGTGGGCAGACATGCAGAGCAGAACCGTCACATCTATCGTCCTGGCCGCCGTGCTTGGGCTGACCGGCCCGGTGCTGGCGCAGGACGGCGAGGTCCAGACCAAGCAGTATGACGATGGCGGCATCTACGAGGGCACGTTCCGCAACGGCCTTCAGCATGGCACCGGCACCTACACGCTGCCCAACGGCTATGAATATTCCGGCGAATGGGTCGATGGCGAGATCCGCGGCAGCGGCACCGCCCGCTTTCCCAACGGCTCGGTCTACGAGGGCGAGTTCGCCAAGGGCAAGCCCGAGGGCGTGGGCCGCATCACCTTCTCCGACGGCGGCACCTACGAGGGCACGTGGGAGGATGGCAAGATCACCGGCGAGGGTGTCGCGGTCTATGCCAACGGCGTCCGCTACGAAGGCGGCTTCCGCAATGCCCAGCACCACGGCCGCGGCCGCATGGAAAGCCCCGGCGGCTATATCTACGACGGCGACTGGGTGAACGGCGTCAAGGAAGGCACGGCCACCATCACCTATCCCGATGGCGCAGTCTATGAAGGCCAGGTCAAGCGCGGCGCCCGCGATGGCGAAGGCACGCTGACGATGCAGGACGGCCTGATCTACGAAGGCACCTGGGCCGAGGGCCAGATCAACGGCACCGGCAAGCTCACGCAGCCCAACGGCGACGTCTACGAAGGCGAGCTGGTCGCCGGCCGGCGCGAGGGCACGGGCCGCGTGGTCTACAACAACGGCGATGTCTACGAAGGCGAGTTCGCCGATGACAGCCGCCACGGGCAAGGCACCTTCACCGGCTCCGACGGCTACCGCTACGAAGGCTCCTGGGTCGCGGGCAAGATCTCCGGCGAAGGCACCGTGACCTACCCCGACGGCTCGGTCTATGAGGGCCAGTTCCGCGACGATCTGGCCAACGGCCAGGGCAAGGTCACCTATCCCGACGGCGCCACCTATGAGGGCGAGTGGTCGGGCGGCGTGATCGACGGGCAAGGCAAGGCGACCTATCCCAACGGGCTGGTCTACGAAGGCGAGTTCCAGAACGCCAAGAACCACGGCCAGGGCGTGATGACCTATCCCGACGGCTACCGCTACGAAGGCGCATGGCGTGATGGCCAACGCCACGGCCAGGGCACGGCCACCTATGCCGATGGCACGGTCTACGAGGGCGAATTCGTCGATGGCCAGCGCCACGGCACCGGCAAGATCACCATGCCCGACGGCTTCGTCTACGAAGGCGAATGGCAAAACGGCGAGATCTCGGGCCGGGGCGTCGCCACCTACACCAACGGCGACGTCTACGAGGGCACGTTCGAGAACGGCAAGCGGCAGGGAACCGGCACCATGCGCTACGCCACCGGCGAAGAGGCGACCGGCGAATGGTCCGACGGCGCCCTGGCCGAGCAGACCACCACCGTCACTGAGGAAGAGACCCCCGCCGTCCCCGAGGACACCTCCGGGGCCTCCGGCACCGAGGCCGGCGCGGAGACATCCGACACCGCCGACACGGGAACCTCGCCCGAGGGCGAGACGGAGGCCGAAACCGGAACCGCAACAGAGGGCGGCGAGACGGAGGCTGAAGCCGAGACCACCGAAGACGCGACCACCGAAGGGAGCAACTGACTCCTCGCTCCGCCCGTCCCGGACCTGATCCGGGACCTCGTAGGGTGGGTGAAAACCCACGCGCGCCCCGGTTAATCAAACATGAACTCCGCACGCTGCGTTAACCCGGCAAGACGCTAGAAACCGTACCGCCGCGATACCACCCGGATACCGACGCGATACCGACCTGCCGATTCCGCCGATATCCGAGCCGTTAACCTTCGAGTCGCGCCCTCACACGATTTCGCCCGCATCCAGCCGGTCCAAGATGCGTTTCGCGCCTTTCAGAACCGCGTCCTTGCGGTCGTCATTCATCCGGTCCCACGTGGCATACATCTGCCCCATGCGCGGGTTGTTCGAGAATTTCTCCCGGTGCCTTACAAGAAAGTCCCAGTATAGAAGATTGAAAGGACACGCTTTTTCACCGGTCTTGTCCTTGACGGAATAGGCGCAGGAGCCGCAGTAATCCGACATCTTGTCGATGTAATTGCCCGAGCTGACATACGGCTTCGACGCGATGATCCCGTAATCCGCGAATTGGCTCATCCCGATCACGTTGGGCGCCTCCACCCATTCGTACGCGTCGTGGTAAACCGCCAGGTACCACTCGTGCACTTGGCCCGGGTCCACCCCCGCCAGAAGCGCGAAATTGCCCGTCACCATCAGCCTCTGGATGTGGTGCGCATAGGCCAATTCCCGTGTCTGATCAACGGCATGGGCGACGCAGTTCATCTGCGTTTCACCGCCCCAATACATCCAGGGCAAATCCCTCTCATGCCCCAGCGCATTGCGCGTCACATAGTCCGGACCCTCCCGGAAATAGATCCCCCGAACGTATTCCCGCCAGCCGATGATCTGCCGGATAAAGCCCTCCGCCGCATTGATCGGCACGTTCCCGGCTTTCCATTCTTCCTCCACACGGGTGCAGATTTCCACAGGATCCAGCAATCCGATGTTCAAATACTGCGATAACAGCGAGTGGTGCAGGAACCGGTCGTCTTGCAACATCGCGTCCTGATAATCGCCGAAGCAGTCCAGCAGGTTCTTGGCGAAGTGGTCCAGCGCCCGCAGCGCCTGGCCACGTGTCACAGCAGACGTGAACGGCCGCAACGCGCCGAAATTATTGCCGAATTTCTCCTCGACCAGATCCAGAACCTCTTCGGTGATCTCATCCGGCGTGAATTCCATCGGCTTCGAGCGCAGCATGTCGCCCGAGGCCGGCTTGCGGTTCTCGTGGTCGTAATTCCACTTCTCGCCCGCCGGTTCGTCGCCGTCCATCATCAGCCCGGTCTTGCGACGCATTTCGCGATAGAAATACTCCATCCTCAGGGACTTGCGCCCCTCGGCCCATTTGTTGAACTCGTCCAATGAGGCCACGAAGCGGTCATCCGGCAGCACCGTCACCGTCAGCGGGGCATTCTCCAGCGCTTCGACCAGCCGCCACTCGCCGGGTCGGGTCGCGACCACCTCGGTCGTGCCATGCTCCTGTCCGCGCCGCATAAGCTCGCCAACGATGGATTTCGACGTGTCATCATCGTCCAGTCGCGAATACGCGACCTGCCAGCCATCACCCTGTAATTCTTCAGCAAAATGGCGCATGGCCGAGAAGATCAGCGCGATTTTCTTGGGGTGGTGCCCGACGTAGCTGGCCTCGTCCGCCACTTCGGCCATGACCACGAGGTCGCTCTCCTTGTCGGCCTCACGCAGCGCCGACAGGGTCTTGCTCAGCTGGTCTCCCAGCACCAGGATCAGCCGCTTCACCACGGCACCGGCTTCCCGGCCCAATCGAAGAATTGCCCTGTATTCTCGGGCTTTAGCGCCGAAAGCACATCCAGAAGGTTCCGTGCCGCCGCCTCGGGCGTCACCGTCTTGTGCCCACCCGCGAATTTCTCGGTCAGCGGCGTTTCCACCGTGCCGGGATGCAGCGCCACGCAGATCGATTGCCTGTGCGTCCGGGCCAGTTCGATCGCTCCGCCATGGATCATCTGGTTCACCGCCGCCTTGGCCGTGCGGTAACTGTACCAGCCGCCAAGCCCGTTATCCCCGATCGACCCGACGCGCGCCGACAGGGCGGCAAACCGGCATTCCCGGTCGCGCGGCAACAGCCGAACGCTATGCTTCAGCACCAAAGACGGCCCCATGCAATTCACCCGGAACTGCGCCTCCATTGCCTCAGCACTCAATTCTTTCAATGACTTCTCGGGCCCGCGTCCGTCCAATTCCAGCGCGCCCGTGGCCACGAAGACAAGGTCGTATTCGCCGTCCAGCGCGCCCAGATGCGCTTCGACCGACGCCTCGTCCGTCACGTCCAACCCATCGACGGAGCGTGACAGCCCCGTCACACGTACGTCGCGTTTTTCCAACTCGGCCACCAGGGCCGATCCGATCCCGCCCGAGGCGCCTATCACCAATGCATCTTTCATGACGCCAAGAGCTAGCGGGCGTCCACCCTGCTTCAAGACGCAAATCACCGCCAGATCGGGGGTTTTCAACGCCGTTCATCATCCCTATGGTTTAACCATGTTTACGCGCTGCCATATTCTCGGCCCCGCAAGCCCCGCCACGGCGGCTTGCCTTTCCGCGCGTCTGCTCCTAAGCCGCCTCTGAGCGTGCCCTGATCCGGCGCGACCGCTCAGAGGAGTAGCCTTTCGCGCCACAGGCTTAGGACCAAAACACGAGACATGACATGACCGATTCCGAACAAAACCGCGTGGTGATCTTCGACACCACCCTGCGCGACGGCGAACAATCGCCCGGCGCCACCATGACACACGCCGAAAAGCTGGAAATCGCCGGCCTGCTGGACGAAATGGGCGTCGACATCATCGAGGCTGGGTTTCCCATCGCGTCCGAGGGCGACTTCAGAGCCGTCTCGGAGATCGCCAAGAATGCGAAGAACAGCGTGATCTGCGGGTTGGCACGCGCCAACCTCAAGGATATCGACCGCTGCTGGGATGCGGTGAAGCACGCCAGCCAGCCCCGTATCCACACCTTCATCGGCACCTCCCCCCTGCACCGCGCCATCCCGAACCTGACCAAGGAAGAAATGGCCGAGCGCATCCACGAGACCGTCACGCACGCGCGCAACCTTTGCGACAACGTGCAATGGTCCCCGATGGATGCCACGCGCACCGAGTGGGATTACCTCGCCCGCGTTGTCGAGATCGCCATCAAAGCCGGCGCCACCACGATCAACATTCCCGATACCGTCGGTTACACCGCGCCGGTCGAAAGCGCCGACCTGATTCGCCGCCTGATAGCCGAGGTGCCCGGCGCCGACGAGGTGGTTTTCGCCACCCACTGCCACAACGATCTCGGCATGGCCACGGCCAACTCGCTGGCCGCCGTCGAAGGCGGCGCGCGGCAAATCGAGTGCACGATCAACGGTTTGGGCGAACGCGCCGGCAACACCGCGCTGGAAGAGGTCGTGATGGCCATGAAGGTCCGCAACGACATCCTGCCCTATCACACGCGGATCGACTCTACGAAAATCATGCACCTGTCGCGACGCGTCGCGACCGTCTCGGGCTTTCAGGTGCAACCGAACAAGGCCATCGTCGGCAAGAACGCCTTCGCCCATGAATCCGGCATCCATCAGGACGGGATGCTGAAGAACGCCGAGACGTTCGAGATCATGCGCCCCGAGGATGTGGGCCTGACGGAAACCAACATCGTCATGGGCAAGCATTCGGGCCGTGCCGCGTTGCGGTCGAAGCTGAAAAACCTCGGGATCGAGCTGGCCGAGAACCAGCTGAGCGATGTGTTCGTGCGGTTCAAGGAACTGGCCGACCGCAAGAAGGAAGTGTTCGACGAGGACCTGATCGCGCTGGTCACCGCCGGCGAGGACGCCGAAAATGACCGCCTTGTTCTGAAATCCCTGCGCGTGGTCTGCGGCACGGGCGGACAGGCCGAGGCCGAGATGGTCATGTCCATCGACGGGGTTGAGAAGTCCGCGACCGAGCAAGGCGACGGGCCCGTCGACGCGACGTTCAAGGCCGTGCGCCAGTTGCACCCCAACGACGCGCACCTGTCGCTTTACCAGGTGCACGCCGTGACCGAGGGCACCGACGCGCAGGCCACGGTCTCTGTCCGGCTGGAAGAAGGCGGCAACATCGCCACCGGCCAGTCGGCAGACACCGACACCGTGGTCGCCAGCGCCAAGGCCTATATCAATGCGCTCAACCGCCTGTTGACCCGCCGTGCAAAGCTCGGTGAGAACGAAAAAGAAGTCAGCTACAAGGACGTCAGCTGACCGCGGCGCCTCGCCCGGCTCAGCCCCGGGCGAGGCAGCCACGCAAAAGGCTGACGCGCGGCTTCTAACCGAGCACACTTCGAAAACTCAGTGGATGTACATTCAAACGAAAAACGGCGCCCCCAATGGGGACGCCGCGTTCCATGCCTGCTCGAAAGTTGTCTCAGTCCCAGCCGACCGCATTGAACAGCTCTTGTGCCTTGGCAGCATTCCGGCTGAACGCCGCGGTGGGCGTGGTCTCGTCGGGCTTGAACTCGCCCAGCCGCTCGGTGGTCGCCGTGCCCGGCGCGTCCTCGACGGCGGGGTATTCGTGGTTGCCCGTCGCAAGGTTGGTCTGGGCCGTGTCGCTGGTGAAGAACTCCATCAGCTTCATGGCGTTTTCCGGGTTCGGAGCGGTCTTCAGCATCGCCGCCGTCGACAGGTTCACGTGGGTGCCACGGTCGTCCTGGTTCGGCCAGACCCAGCCGATTTTCTCTATATCGTCGCTCAGGCCCTCGACGTCGGATTCAAACCCGCGCACGAAGTAATAGTGGTTGCCCACCGCCACTTCGCACTCGCCCGACACGATGCCGCGCAGCTGGTCGGTGTCGCCGCCTTGCGGGTCACGCGCCATGTTATTGACGATTCCCTGCGCCCATTCCTTGGCCGCTTCCTCGCCATGGGTCTCGATGATCGAAGCCATCAGCGACTGGTTGTAGATGTTCGAGGACGACCGGATGCAGATTTTGCCTTCCCACGCGGGATCGGCCAGCTCTTCGTAGGTCTGCGGCGGGTTTTCCAACTTTTCCTTGTCGTAAAAGATGATCCGCGCACGCTGTGCGATCCCGTACCACAGGTTGTCGGGATGCTCGAGGTGATCCGGAATGCGGTCCTCGATGGTCTGCGACTCGTAGGGCGCCAGGAGGTCCAGCTCCTCGGCCCGGGCCATGCGGCCCGCGTCCACGGTGATCAGCACGTCGGCGGGGCTGTTCTCGCCTTCCGCTTCCAGCCGCGCGATCAGCTCGTCGGCATCGGCCTCGATCCTGTTCACGGTGATGCCGGTTTCCTCGGTGAATGCTTCGTAGAGCGAGTCGTCGGTGTCGTAGTGACGCGAGGAATACACGTTCACCTCTTGCGCGACCGCGGGCATGGCAACGCCGGTCAGGGCCAGGGCGGCAACAAGGGAACGAGAGGTCAGATGAGCCATCAAGAAACAGCCTTTCTTTTTCCGAGTGAATTTGTAGGCTATTGATGAATTTTCTGACTGAAAGAGTCAAGAGACGTATTCGCCGGCGCGTGACCTCCGACAAAACGCAGCGTAAAACTTGCGTGGCCCGCAATTCGTGATCATGCTGCCGGGACGGGAGAAAAGGGCGCATCGAGACGCGCCGCGGGAGGAGACACCATGACATTTTCCACACGCCAGGACGTGATCGCTATCCAGCAAGAAATGCCGTGGGAGGCGCGCGATGTACCGAAAACGGTCTACCAAATGCTGGCCGACACCGCCGCGGCCTTCCCGGACCGTCCGGCCGTCAGTTACCAGCTTCTGTCAGACCCCACGGACAAGGCGCAGACGCTGACCTGGTCCGAGTTTCACGGGCGTGTCTGCCAGGCCGCCAACCTCTTTCGCAGCCTGAAGATCTCCGAGACAGACGTTATCGCCCTGGTCATGCCCAACTGCCTGGAAACCGCCATCGCCACGATCGGCGCCATGGTCGCGGGCATCGCCAACCCGATCAATCCTTTGCTGGAGCCCGAACAGATCGGCGCCATCCTGCGCGAAACCGACGCCCGCGTGGTGGTGACCCTCCGGTCCTTTCCGAAAACCGACGTGGCCCAGAAAATGGCCGAGGCCGTGCGCAACGCGCCGCACGTGCATACGGTGCTCGAGGTCGACCTTGTCAGCTACCTGACGCCGCCCAAAAGCTGGATCGTCCCGCTCATTCGCCCCAAGAATCCCGACAACCACCACGCCGACGTCAAGAATTTCAACGCCGAGGCGCGCAAGCAGCCCAAGACCCTGTCCTTCGAGGACAGCGCGACCGACCGCGTCGCCGCCTATTTCCACACCGGCGGCACCACCGGGATGCCCAAGGTTGCCCAGCACAAGTATTCCGGCATGGTCTATAACGGCTGGCTGGGTCACCGCCTGCTGTTTGACGAGCATGACAGCATCATGTGCCCGCTTCCCTTGTTCCACGTCTTCGCCTGCCACGTGATCCTGATGGCGATGATCAAGTCCGGCGCGCATGTGGTCTTCCCCACGCCTGCCGGCTATCGCGGAGACGGCGTGTTCGACAATTTCTGGAAGCTGCTGGAACGCTGGGGCACGACATTCGTCATCACTGTGCCTACCGCCACCGCCGCGCTGATGCAGCGCAAGGTGAACGCCGATATCTCCAAGGTGAAGAACGCCTTTTCCGGCTCGGCCCCCATGCCGCTGGAGTTGTTCAAGCGGTTCGAATCCGCCACGGGCATGACCGTGATCGAAGGCTACGGCCTGACCGAGGCGACCTGCCTTGTTTCCTGCAATCCGCCCACCGGCGAGAAGAAAGTCGGCAGCGTCGGCGTTCCCCTGCCCTACACCGACGTCAAGATCTACAAGACCGACGGCTCCGAATGCGGCCCCGACGAGGTGGGCGAGATCTGCATCGCCAATCCCGGCGTCTTTGCCGGCAACACCTATACCGAGGCCGTCAAGAACAAGGACCTCTATCATCACGAGGTCTTTCTGCGCACCGGCGATCTGGGCCGGATCGACGGCGACGGATACCTCTGGATCACCGGTCGCGCCAAGGACCTGATCATCCGTGGTGGCCACAACATCGACCCCGCCGATATCGAAGAGGCACTGATGGCGCATGCCGAGGTCGCTGGCGCCGGTGCTATCGGCCAGCCCGATGCGCATTCCGGCGAGCTTCCTTGTGCCTACGTCGAACTCGTCGACGGCGGCTCGGTGGACAGCGCCGCGCTGCTGGAGCATTGCAAGGTGCATGTCCACGAACGCGCCGCCATCCCAAAATATATCGAGGTGCTGGACGAGCTGCCCAAAACCGCCGTCGGCAAGGTGTTCAAGCCCGATCTGCGCAAGCGGGCGATCACGCGCGTCTACAACGCCGCGCTGGCCGAGGCTGGCCTCAATGCCGAGGTGACCGAGGTGATCGACGACAAGAAGCGCGGCCTTGTGGCCCGCCTGTCAAAAACCGGAGAAGCGGACGAGGCCGCGATTTCGCAATGCCTGGGCGAATTTACCCGCCCGTGGGAATGGGCCGACGCCAAGCCCAAGGCCGACGCCGCCTGAAGGTCCGGCCTCAGCCCTTGAAGGACAGGATCGCACCGACGTCTTCGCGCTCGGTGCGGTACTGGTTCACGGGGTGCGTTTCATCGGCGTAGCCGAAAGAAATTGCACAGAGGATCGCGTGGACCTCGGGCAGCCCGAACTGCCGCCGGATCACGTGCGGATAGGCCGCGACCGCCGCCTGCGCGATCGTGCCCAGTCCTTCGGCCGTCGCCGCCAGCATGAAGGCCGTCAGGAACCCGCCGGCATCCAGCGCGCCATAGGGCCCCAGAACCCGCGGGAAATGCAGGATGGCCACATGCGGCGCGTCGAACAGCTCGAAGTTCCGCATCGACTGCCGCGCCCGCGCCTCGCGGTCCTCTCGTGCGATGCCGACCGCATTGTAGAGCGCATAGCCACAGGTCCGCCGTCGCTCGCCCAGTTCCCCGGGATAGCTTTCGGGCCAGTCCATGTCCGGCCCCGGCTTGCCCCTCTGCACCTCGGTCAACAAGGCCTGCCGGAAGCTTTCCGTTTCTGCGCCTCGCGTCACCAGCACTTCCCAAGGCTGGGTGTTGTTCCAGCTTGCCGTGTGCCGCGCCGTGTCCACGATGCGCTCGATCACCGCGTCCTCCACCGGCTCGGGCCGAAAGGCGCGGCAGGAATAGCGCGCCTGCATCAGACGCTTCAGAGCCTCGCCATCCGCGCTCATTGGCTCATCGCCACGCCATAGCCCACGGCCGCCGCGACAATCACCCCGATCACCACGGCAATCGCGATCTTGATCGCGGAATAGGGCCGTTCGCCCTGCACCTTGCCGGTTCGGCCATTGACGACGAAGCGGTAAGTCTCGCCGCGGTACTTGTAGGCCGCCAGCCACACCGGCAGCAGGATATGCTTGAAGGTCACGTCGCTGACCGCCGTGTCGATGGAATGAATGCGCTGCCGGTCGCCCCCGATGTCGAACCGCACATCCCGCGCGATCCGGCCATCCATGATCTGGCGCGCCTGCACGAACCCGTCTTCCAGCGTCACCTGGTACCCCTCGGCCCGAAACCCGGCCAGGAACTCCGGGCTGTAGGGCTGCAACTCGCCCAGCTCCCACGGCTCCAGCGCGTCGGTGTAGCGTTTGGGAAGGGTTTTCGAGGCCAGCACCAGCACATCGTCGAAGAACCGCGCCACCCGGCCCCGCACCGGCGTCCAGCGGACCTTGGCCACCTGCACCTGCTCACGCTTGCCGTCGCGCATCACCGTCTTGGTCTCATAGTAAACCGTGCCGCGCTCGCCAGTGTAGCTGGACTTGGTGTCGGCGTCATAGGTCCAGTAGGGCACGTAGATGCCCTGCATCCTGCGCCCTTTGCGGGCATAGTCCTGCAACCCGTTGGGCGCGAACCAAAGCCGGCCCAGCCAGTCGGTCATCGCGCCCCGCGCGGCGGGTTCGTCCACCTTGAACGGCAAGACCCCGCGCGGCTTGAGATGCCGGTGAGTGCCGGTATCCGTCACCACCGGCGTGGCGCAGAACGGGCACTCTCTGGCGTGCACCGTCGCGTCGAATTCCACTTGCGCGGCGCAGTTGGGGCAGGTCACGACGCGGGTCTCCTCGATCTCCGACGCGTCCAATGTGCCCTTCACCGCCGCGCCGAAATCCAGTTCCTTCAAGGGCGCGGCCCAGGGGCCCGCCTGCTCCATTTCGGCCTCGTTGCCGCAATGGTCACAGATCAGCTTGCCCGCCTGGGGATCAAACCGGAAATCGGCGCCGCACTGGTCGCAGGGAAAACGGTGTTCTTGTTTGACGGTCGGGGAATCGAGCATGGGCCTAGAGGTACTTGTGCAATTTGGCCGGGATGATGCGGCGCAGCGCGCCGTCCCGCAAGGCCGTGTGGCGCCAAAGATGGAATATCGCATGAAACAGCGCCGCGGCCCCCAGCACCAGCAAAGCCGTTCGCGGCTCCGGTCCCGGCAAGGGCCGCGCCACCGCTCCGGCGGCCAATGCCACAACGGCCCAGCCCAGCAGCAGATACATGCCCCGACTAAGCCACGGATGCGCCTTGCGCAAGACGCCGTCCAGCGCAGGCCCCGGCCCCTTGTTCAGCAGGCCGAGGCAAAGCCACAGGAGGCATAGCGCCCCGCCCGAAACCACGAAGGCCCAACCCAAAACACCGAAAATCCGGTCATCGACCGACAAGAGCAGGTAGAGCAGCACGCCGGTTGTCCAATGCAGGACCTGCGTTATCAGCCGCCGTGCCTTGAACGCCCTCACGCCCCGGGCGGTGGCGGCGGCAGGATGGTGAAAAGCTGCGCCAGTTCCTGCACGTCACCGGCTTTCAGCCAGCCGTCCTGCCCCGCGGTCCAAACATGGCTGTCCCGCGTCAGCTTGCCGTCGCTTGCCATCCGGCCCAGCGCGGCCTTGGAGTAGGGTCCGTGGGTCTGGCCGTTCTCGGCGATGTGCCAGACATGCTCGACCGGGGGCGGGGGCGGCGCGGGCGCGGCAGCCGGTGACGGCTGATGCGCAGGTTGGCCCCAAGGCCCGCCCTGCCCGGCCATCTGGCCTGCCATTGCCATGCCCAGCCCAGCACCGATCCCGGCGCCCATGCCACCCCCGGCTCCGCCGGGGTTCTTGGCCGCCGCCGTCATCGCCTCGGCGGCCGAGTATTGCGTGAACTTGCCAAGATCGCCCGCCAGCCCCATCGACGTGCGCTTGTCCAGCGCCTCCTCGACGGCGGGCGGCAGCGAGATGTTTTCAATATAGAATTCCGGGATCGTCAGGCCGTACTCGGCCACCACGGCGGAAATCTCGGCGGCCACCAGCTTGCCCAGATCGGCGGTGTTGGCCGCCATGTCCAGCACCGGAATGCCGCTGCCCGCGATGATCCGGCTGAAGCTTTGCACGATGATGTTGCGGATCTGATAGCTGATCTCGTCCATCGTGAACTCGCCATCGGTGCCGACGATCTCGGTCAGGAACTTCGCCGGATCCGTCACCCGGGTGCTGTAGGTGCCGAACGCCCGGATGCGCGTCGGCCCGAATTCGGGATCGCGCAGCATGATCGGATTCTTCGTGCCCCATTTCAGGTCCGTGAACCGCGTCGTGTTGATGAAATAGATTTCGGACTTGAACGGGCTCTTGAACCCGTGGTCCCAGTGCTGAAGCGTCGTCATGATCGGCATGTTGTTGGTCTCGAGCATGTAAAGCCCGGGCGTGAACACGTCCGCCAGCTGCCCCTCGTGCACGAACACCGCCGCCTGCCCCTCGCGCACGGTCAGCTTGGCGCCGTACTTGATCTCGTGCCCGTGCCGTTCAAACCGCCAGACCATCGTATCGCGCGTGTCGTCCACCCAGTGGATGACGTCGATGAATTCACCTGAAAGAAAATCGAAAATGCCCATGTCTTTGTCCTGTGTGTTGCACGTGTCACCCCGGGATCAGGGTGTCGATGAACTTGCCGTCGCTCTCGCGACCCGCGATATCGACAAGGATACCGCTCACGTCTCCGCTGGCATCATAAAGCCAGACAGCGTCAAAGCCACCATCGGTTCCGGTGGTGACAAGATAGATTGCCGCATCGCTTTGGGGTATCTCTACCTTCCTTGTGAACATGTACGGCCCATCCAGAAGGAACGGCTGCAGGAAATCGAAACTGTCACCCTTGCCGGCGTTCCGCCAGCGCTCGCCAAGCGTCACCAGCGCCTTGCCGCCGTTCAGATCCCCAAATCCGATCACCGCAGCATCCGCGCCAAAGCCGACCCGCTCGCCCTTGCGCACCGGGGTTTTGCCCGAAAATTCAATCCACAGAATGCCATTCTGGGTCCCCGTGGACCCGTCGCCCTGCCAGATGAAATCATAGCTGTAGGTCCACAGCCGCGCGGTCGAGGCCGGTGCAGCGCGCGGGTCCCTGATGTGCGCGTCGTCACCATAGGTCGGATCACCGAAGAAGACCTTGCCTGATGGAAACTCGATGACGCCATGATCAGCCCATTGGCCCTGCCTTTCGCTGAGATCGGCGAGATAGGGCAACGCACCTTCCTCCGCGCCCGCTGCTCCGGCGGCCTGAGACAGGCCGAGAATCAACAAGAGACGCGGCAGGAGCTTCATGGGCTGTCCTCCCGAACGCGCTTCACGACGCACCCCGCTCGAACAGCCGCCGCAGGATCGGGCGCGCCTCTTCCAGTCCCATGCCGGGAGTCAGCGCGGGATTGTACAGCGCCTCCAGCAGCATCTCGTCATGGGTGGTCAGCAGCGCGAACTCCTCGTCATCGTTGAAGATCGACGGCCGCGCCCGAGGGCTGTCATTGGTCAGGCCCAGACCTTGGGCGATTTCCTCGTGGATGCAGGCCAGCCGTTGCAGGTCGGTCAATTCCGTCCGGATATAGGCCAGGGCCACGCCCAGGTCGTTTTCGCTCCGGATGCCTGCCGAGATCACGAAACACTGGGTCGAACGCGGCAGGTTCGTGACGATCGCCAGGTTGGACTTGGCGATCGCAGGGATCACTTCCAGCGCCCGCGCGCGCGATTGCGCGGCATCCTCGTTGCTCATGAACATCACGACGAAATTGGGCGAGGCGTCGCTGACCGAGATCGGGTGTCCGGTGATCCGCGCCAGGCGATTGGCATAGGCCGCCACCCGCGCGCGTTCGGTCGACTTGATCGCGTCCGGCACGTTGCGCCCGAACTCGACGCCGATGCGCACGGGCCCGGTCCATTTCTTGATTGCCACGGGGCCGCTTTCAGACGGCAGCAGGCCCTTGTCGCGCTGATACTCCTCGAAAAAACCGATCCGGATGAAATTGCGCAGAAGGTCGGTATCGGTGAAAGGCGTGTCCACGCCGCCGCCGTCGCGCCGCATCAGGCCCTGGGCCACAAGGTCGTTTTCCACCCGCGTGTAATACCGAGCGAGGTTCTGGCTGGCCTCGGAAGGGCCGTCCGGCAGCGGCGCACGCACCATCGCGTTCGGGCGCGCCTGCGGCTTGGTGGGCGGCGTCTCGGGCTCGACCGCGTCGCAGCCGACCAGCGCGAACGCACCGGCCAGCATCGCCGCGCCGAATTTGAACGGTCGGAGGTAACGCACGTTTCTACTCACTCACCCCGGAACGGAACCGCCGGCGTTCTCACCGACACTGTCACGGCGCGACTTGGCGGCGGCCAGCGTATCGCGCAGCTCCTTTTCCATGCTTTGCAGGTCTTCCTCGGCCTTGGCGCGGCGCGCCTTGCCCTCGTCGGCGATCTGCAGGCTTTCCTCGATCGTGCCGATCAGGTTCGCGTTGGCCTGCTTGACCGCCTCGATGTCGAAGACGCCGCGCTCCATCTCTTCGCGGATCGTCTTGTTGGCATCGCGCAGGTTCTTGGCGTTCGCGGTCAACAGCTCGTTCGTCAGGTCGTTGGCCTCGTGAACGGCCGCCGCGGCCTCGGCGCTGCGCTGGATGGTGACTGCCTGCGCCAATTGCGTTTCCCACAGCGGCACGGTGTTGACCAGGGTGCTGTTGATCTTGGTCACAAGGCTCTTGTCATTCTCCTGCACCAGCCGGATCGACGGCAGCGACTGCATCGTCACCTGCCGCGTCAGCTTCAGGTCGTGCACCCGGCGTTCCAGGTCGTCGCGCGCGGCGCGCAGGTCGCGCAGTTCCTGCGCCTTCATCACCTGGTCATCCTCCGGCGCGGCGTCGACCTCGGCTTCCTTGGCCGGGATGTCCTTTTCGTCGAGTTCTTTCAGCTTTTCCTCGCCGGCCGCGATGTAAAGCGCCAGTTCGTCATAAAACTGCAGAGTCTTCTCATAAAGCAGGTCCAGCGACTTGATGTCCTTCAGCAGCACATGTTCATGCTTCAGCAGGTCATCGGTGATCTTGTCGATCTGGCCCTGCACATCCTCAAAACGCGCGGTGAACTTGGCAAAGGGCGCGGCCCGGCCGATCAGCTTCTCCCACCAGGACCGTTCGCGCCGCACGTCCAGTTCGCTGACCGAAAAGCCGCGAATGGTCGTCACGATACCGCGCAGGCTGTCGCCGGCCGGGCCCACATCCTTGTTACGCACGCCCTGCAGCATGGATTGAGAAATCTCCTGCAGTTCCGCCTGCGCGGCCGAGCCGAACGAGACGATCGAATTCGTGTCGCTCATGTCGATCTCGTTCATCCGCTGCCGGATCTCGTTGCCGAGGGCCGGCTCGGCGTCTGCCAGCGGCACCACCGCTCCGGCCTCTTTCGGCTCGGGCAGGACCACGCGGTTCACCTCTTCCACCTCGGCCAAAGCGGCTTCGGCTTTCGTGCGTACGTCTTCTGACATCGTCAATGTCCTTCCTCAAATTCTCGGGTGTTGCCTAAACGGATGCCCTCGCGCGCCAGGCGATCGCGCAGGACTTCGATCTCGACTTCCAAGTCGCTATTGTCGTCGGCCAGCAGGGTCTTGGTCTTCGCCTCGAAATTCGTCTCCAGGTCGCCCAGCAGATCCAGGTAATCCGCGCGCGCCTTCTCATCCCGCGACCGCGCGTAGATATCGGCGAACTTCACCGTCGCGTCCCTCGCCCCCATCAGGTAGACGCCAAGGTATTTCCTTGTCGCCGTCAGGTCGCGCGGGTCGTTTTCCACCGTACGCAGCATGTTGCGCACGCTTGCCTGGAACCGCTCCAGCCTGGCCTCGGCCTTGCGGTCGCCGGCCCGCGTTATGGCATCCGACATGGCCCGCAGATAGGTTTCGGCCTGGTCGACGACACGGGCGACGCGATCAGTCTGCATCTTGTCGATACCTTCGATGCCCTTGTCGCGCATCGGGTCCAACCCGAAGGAAAAGACGTGAAGCCCCGTGGTCACCGCACCGAAGATCACCGGCGCCACGAGCCCCGGCTCGACCTTGTAGGCCGCCACGGCGATCCCCAGCCCCGCCAGAACCGACGAAAAGAGCTTGCGCGGAATGCCCGGACTCCGCGCTACCTTTCGCGTGTTGTACGCGGCCTCCGCCTTCAGCCCGTCGCGCAGCAACCAGGCGGACAGGGCAAGGATCCCAGCAGATGCCACGCCCAGCGCCAGGCCGGTCGCACCCGAGGTGATCGACGTGAACAGCACCAGAACCGCGGGTAGAAACATCAGGTTGGCGCGCGCGCCCGCAGGCTCCACCGTGGCGCCGCGGTAGGAGGAGGTATCGCCAGAGCCGGTTACCCTCTCGGCGCCGCCATCCGGGCTGTATTTTCCGCCAAACTTGCGTGCCATGCCGGTCACAATCCCCCGATCAGGCCGCTGGTGACGCCCATCATCAATATGAACAAGGCCGCATAGGCGATTTTCTGCACGTTCGTTCCCCTTGTCGTTATGGCGATGTCCCGCCCGACGGACCCTGCGTCTCGCGCGGCGCGTGCCATCGCCGCCATCGCCACCGCGGCCAACGCAACAATCGCAAGCGTTACCAACAACAGCATGAAAAGGCGCGCCATGCCGTACCATCTCCCGCGTTTGGCCTATCAACACTCCCGGGAAACTTAGGTTAACGGTACTGGGGTTGCTAGGGGAAACATTACGCAACCTCCCCCTGCGCGGCGGTGCCGCCGGAATGGACGCCTTGCGCGCCATCGCCTAAGCTTCTCCCGCAAAGGGAAAGGCCCTGCCTCGCGATGATTTCGGTTCGTCTACGCCTGCTGATCCTGGCATTGCTGCCGCTGGTGGTTCTGCTGCCGCTGCTGCTGTGGCTGGCGGTCAGCCGCTGGGCCGCGAACTACGACAACCTGTTGATCGCCAACGTCGAAAGCGACCTGCGGATCGCCGAACAATACCTGGACCAGATCCTCACCACCACCGGCGGCAGCGTCGCCGCGCTGGCGCGCTCCACAAGGTTTCGCGACGCCACCAGCCGCTCCGAGGACCAGATGCAAAGCTTTCTCGACACCGAGCGTAAGGCGCTTGGCCTGGATTTCCTCTATTTCCTGCCGATGTCCGAGGCGGACGAGGCCGCGCGGGACTGGCCGGTAATCGCCGCGGCCACGCGCGGCGACAGCGCAACCGAGATCGACATCTTTTCCAGCACCGATCTTTTCGCCATAGATCCCACGCTCGAGGACCGCGCCCGCCTGCCGCTCATCGAAACCGAGGCAGCAGTCCCGACCGACCGGATGATCGAAGATCGCGGCATGGTCGTGCATACGGCCACAGATGTCCCCGCCCCCGGGCGCGCGGGGGTCCTGGTCGGGGGCATCCTGCTCAACCGCAATCTGGATTTCATCGACACGATCAATGCGCTGGTCTACCAGGCCGAAAGCGGCGCCAAGGCCGACAGGCAAGGCACCGCGACGCTGTTTCTTGAAGACGTGCGCGTTTCCACCAATGTCCGGCTGTTCGAGGGCGAGCGGGCGCTGGGCACACGCGTCTCGGCCGTCGTGCGCAATCGCGTGCTGGGCGAAGGGCGCACCTGGCTCGACCGGGCCTTCGTCGTCAACGACTGGTACATCTCGGGCTACCTGCCGCTGACCGACAGTTTCGGCACCCGCGTCGGAATGCTCTATGTCGGGTTCCTCGAAGCGCCCTTCGTGGCCGCCAAACGCAGCGCCTACATCCTTGTCTTTACGGCATTCGGCGGCATTCTGCTGCTGACCATACCGCTTTTTCTCCGGATGGCGGGCGGAATCTTTTCTCCGTTGGAACGCATGAACGACACGATCAAGCAGGTCGAGAACGGCCAGTTGGACGCCCGCATCGGCGCCGTCGACAACCGCGACGAAATCGGCCAGGTGGCGGCGCATCTGGACGAGTTGCTGGACCAGGTCCAGGCCCGCGACCGTGCCCTGCGCTCATGGGCGGACGAGCTGAACACCCGCGTCGAGGATCGGACCTCGGAACTGCGCCAAGCCAACGCGAAGCTGGAAAGCACCTACCAACAGCTGGTGATGAGCGAGAAACTGGCCTCGATCGGTGAAATCACCGCCGGAGTGGCCCATGAAATCAACAACCCTGTCGCGGTCATCCAGGGCAATCTTGACGTGATCCGCGAAACCCTGGGCGAGGCCGCCACCCCACTGATGACCGAACTCAACCTGATCGACCGGCAGATCGGCCGCATTAACGCCATCGTCGGCAAGCTGCTGCAATTTGCGCGCCCCAGCGAGTTCAATGCCTTTTCAGAGCATGTCGACGTTGCCACCGTCCTTGACGACTGCTTGGTACTGGTGGACCACGTGATCACCCGCGCCGAGGTGACGGTGACGACCGACCGCGCGCCGGAAACTCCGGCAGTCCAAATCAATCCCGGAGAGTTGCAGCAGGTGATCATCAATCTTGTCGTCAACGCGGTCCAAGCGATGAACAGCGCGGGCGAACTTTCGATCTCGGTGCACCCCGCCGAGCGCGACGGGCAGACCGGCACCGCGCTGGTTGTCGCCGACACCGGCCCCGGCATCGCCCGCGAAAGGCTCAATACGGTGTTCGACCCATTCTACACGACCAAGCCCGGTGAAGGCACCGGGCTGGGTCTTTCGGTCAGCCAGACCCTGATCCGGCAGGCCGGTGGCATCATCACCGTGCGCAACCGGGCAGAAGGCGGGGCGGAGTTCACGGTCTGGCTACCCGAGAACAGTGACCAGCTCTCCGCCGCCTGAACACGGCACCGGGTCGTTCAGAGGCCCCAGGCCGCGCATTTGCGGTCGACGGTCTTTCGACTGACGCCAAGGCGCCGCGCGGCCTCGGCCCGGTTGCCGTCGCAGGCGTCCAACACGCTCATGATGTGGCGCTGCTCCACCAGTTCCAGGGTTTCGATCGCCTCCTGCCCGGTCACGGCGCCCTGCCCCTCGAATTCGTCCGGCAGCTGGCCCAGGATCACCGAGCGTTCGATCAGGTTGCGCAACTCGCGCACGTTGCCGGGCCAGTCATAACGGCTCAGCTTCAGCAGCACTTCCTCGTTGAGGTCAAGCGCAGGCAAGGCCAGCGCGCGGGAAAATTCGCTCATGAACAGCGCCGCAAGCTCGACGATATCCTCGCTTCGGTCGGCCAGGGGCGGCATTTCCACGTTCACCACGTTGATCCGGTGATACAGGTCGGCGCGGAAGCGTCCCGCCGCCACCTCGGCCCGAAGATCGGCATTGGTGGCAAAGAAGAACCGCAGGTTCAGCGGGATCTCGCGCTCTGCTCCCAGGGGCCGGATCTTGCGGTCTTCCAGCACCCGTAACAGGCCCGCCTGCACCTGTTCGGGCAATTGCGCCACCTCGTCGAGGAACAGCGTGCCGCCGTCCGCGTGCAGGAACAGGCCGTCCCGTGTACGGTCGCCCCCTTCCACGAGGCCGAACAATTCTTCGGCGATGTGATCAGGCGAGACGGCGGCACAGTTCACCGCGACGAAAGGTTTCTCGGCGCGGTCGGACATGCCGTGCAACGTGCGCGCGGCGATCTCCTTGCCGGTGCCGCTGGCCCCGGTGAACAACACCGAAGTCGGCGTCGTCGCCAGTTTCGCCAGCACGTCACGCACCTTCTGGATGGCCGGCGAGTTTCCCAGCAAACGCCCCCGCGCCGCCTGCCCGCCTTCACTCAGTTCATGTTTCAGCAGAAAATTCTCGCGCCGCAGATACTTGCGGTCCAGCGCGCGGGCCACCGCGTTCAGGATCTGGTTGGCGCGAAACGGCTTCAGCACGAAATCCGCCACCCCCGTGCGCAGCGCACGGATGGCGGTGTCCAGGTCGGCATAGGCCGTGATCATGATCGTGTCTGCGAAAAGCCCGACGCGCCGCTGATCGGCCAGCCAGTCCAGCCCGGTCTTGCCCGGCATCACGTTGTCCAGGATCACCAGGTCGAAATGCGCGAGATCGAGAATCTCGGCCGCCTGCTCGGCCGAGCGCGCCTGCTCGACCCGCTTCACGCGCGGCTCCAGGATCTTGATCAGGAAGTTGCGCATCCCCGGCTCGTCGTCGATGACCAGCACCGAGGCGAATTGCAGGTGCTCGCCATAGTCGTACCGGCCCTTTTCGGCCGGAGTACCGGGCAAGGGCGCGGCGGCGGGTCTTGTCATGCCTCAGCTGTCCCCCAGCCGCACCGACTCCCCGGAATTGCGCTCGCCGGCGGAAAAGCCCACCTCGTGCAGCCCGTACCACGCGACAACGGCGATGATGGCCGTGGCGGCAAACGCGGAAAGCATGGCTTTCATGTCTCGGTTCTCCCTTTCAAAGCGCGCCTCAAGGCTCCGTGGCCTCGCGCAGGTAGTCGATCAGATCCTGCCGGTCCTGCCCGGCGGTGATGCGCTGCATCGGCATCTTCGAGCCCGGAATATAGTGGTCCGGACCGATATCGAAAAGCGCATCTATGGTCTCTTCGGTCCAGACGATATCGGACCCGTCCAGGATTTCCGAATAGGGATAGCCCGGCACTACCCCCGCCTTGCGCCCGAAAAGCCCGTGCAAGGATGGGCCCGCCTTGCGGGACGGCGGCGGCGTCAGCGCGTGACAGATCGAACATTTGCGCATGAACTGCCGCTCGCCGTTGGGCATCGCCTCGGGGTCGCGCAGGAATGTGCGCTGGTCGCTGCCCGCCGGATCGAACGCATCCAGATCCGCCACGGGCCAACCGAATGCCACGTCCTCGATCCCGCCGGCATAGATCATCGTGCCATCCGGCGAGAACTCCAGCGCCCAGACCGGCCCCTGCCGCATGGCGCGGAAATCCTTGACGATCTGCCAGGTTTCGGTGTCGATCATCATGATGAACCCGTGCCCGTCGCCCACCGCCAACTGCCCGCTGGCCGCGTGATAGGCCATCGACAGGATCGGCCGCCGGTCCAGCGAGAAATCCCGGATCGTCTCGCCCGACATAGGGTCCACCACCCGCGTCACGCCATCCACCGCGCCATAGGCAAGCCACTGGTCGTCCGGGTCGAGGATCAGGCGGTTCACGCCGAACCCCGCGTTCACCACGACACGCGGCGCGCCGTCCGGCTCCGCCACCTGCCACATGCGGATCGTCCCGTCGGCGGAGGCGGAATAAAGCCGCGCGCCATCCGAACTGAACGCCACATCGCTGACCGACGCGTTGTGCGCCTTGAGGAACCGTGCCGCGCCGCCGTCGCGGGGCCAGAGGCCAATCGAGCCGTCCCAGCTGGCCGTCGCCAGCGTCGCGCCATCCGGCGATAACGCGATTTCCGCGACCTTGCCCTGGTGGCCTTCCAGCCGTGTCGGTGTGCCGTCCGGCAGGGACCACAGGATCACGTCGAAATCGTCACTGCCCGACGCCGCCGTCTGCCCGTTCAGGAACCGGACGGTGATGACTGCCGCGTCATGTCCTTCCAGCCAGCGCGGCTCGCGGCCCTCCCACAGCCCGACGGAATTGTCGAAGCTGGCCGTGGCGACCTGGCCCGTTTCCGGGTTCACGTCGATCCCCATGACCGGCCCGCCATGACCTTTCAGCGTGGTGAATTCCTGCGCGGCCACCGGCGCACCGGCGGCCAGCAGGCCCGCGCATACCAGCAGCAGGGCACGCATCTATTCGGCGGGCGTCGTCGCGGTGTTGGCCGGTTTCGGCTCGCCCTCGCGCTTTTTCACCTCGTCCAGCCACAGGCTGTGGTGCTCGCGCGCCCACTGTTCCTCGACCTGGCCCGACCCCATCGCGTCATAGGCGCCTTCCATCCCGACCGAGCCGATGTAGATATGCGCGATCACGATGGCCATCAGAACGAAGCTGACAATGGCGTGCCACAGTTGCGCGTATTGCATCTCTTCATGCGGCGCCAACTGTTCCGGCAGCGCGCCGAAGCCCAGCAGTTGCGGCACCCCCATGTCGTTCAGGATGACAAATGTCTTGGCGAACATCGGCAACTCGAACGGGAACAGAAGCGACAGGCCAGAGGCCGAGATCGACGCGCCCAGGATCATCACCGACCAGAAGATCATCTTCTGTCCCGCGTTGAACTTCTTGGCCGGCGGGTGCACGCCTTTCTTGAACAGGCCACCGCCCACGGCGATCCATTTCAGGTCGGTCTTGTTCGGAATGTTGTGCGCCACCCAGAAGATGAACGCCAGGATCAGGCCCAGCATGAAGGCCCAGCTGACGTTGTTGTGGATCCATTTCGAGGCCACGGCCGCCGTCGCGAACGCTTCGTGCCCAAAGGTCGGGATGATGAACTTGCGCCCCATCAGGACCAGCAGCCCGGTGAGACCCAGCAGAACGAAAGACCCGGCCATCAGCCAATGCGCGAACCGCTCGATGAACTTGAAGCGGGTCACGGTGCGGCCCGTCTTTTCCCCGTCGATGCGGATGCGGCCCCGGATCAGGAAGAACAGCGCCAAGAACGCGATCGTGCCCAAGAGCAGCCAGCCGCCATACTTGATCAGCGGCCCCTGCCGAAAATTCAGCCACCACATGCCGTTGTCCTGGATCAGGACCCGCGCCGGCGCACCGCCCGAAGACACGGTCACGTCGGCGGTGCCATAGCGCAGCGCGCTCCAGACGTCGGCATCCGATGACCCGCCCAGTGCTCCAAGCTGTCCCACCATGGCGCCTGCGCTATCGGGGTCTTCGCCCGCACGCGCACGGTCCGGCACCTCCTCGCCGCGCTGCCGGGCCAGGATATCCTCTAGCGTCTGCGCGCCGCCCGTGGCCGAACGGTCCGCCTGCGGGGCCTCGGTCGCGCCTTCGGTCGCTTCCTGTGCCTGCACGCCCGGCGCGGCCAGCATCGTCAAGCTCAGAAGACAAATCAGAAACAGCCTGTGCATGTCTTTTCCTTTCTACCCTGCCCGGCTTCGCGGGCCTCACCTTGTCGCGGTGCAATTGGAATATTCTGGGAAACGGACTTTGCGGCGTGCCGTCACGTGGTCGAAAGTGCGTTTCTCAAGATACTCTCGGCGCCCCGTCTGCCGGGACGGGATGAAAGAGGCGGGACGCGCCCGCCTCTTTCGTTTGGTCTCAGGGTGACGTCGAAAGGCGATCAGCCGCCCTTCTGGTCATAGGCCGTGCCCCAGCCCCAAGCGCCCGAGCCGAAGCCACGGGAGACGACACGCTCGCGATAGATATTCGCGACCACGTCCCCGTCGCCGGCCAGCAGCGCCTTGGTCGAACACATCTCGGCGCAGATCGGCAACTTGCCTTCCGCGATCCGGTTGCGCCCGTACTTGTTGAACTCGGCCTGGCTGTTGTTCTCTTCGGGGCCGCCGGCGCAGAAGGTACACTTGTCCATCTTGCCACGGGATCCGAAGTTGCCCGCCTGCGGGAATTGCGGGGCGCCGAACGGGCACGCGTAGAAGCAATAACCGCAACCGATACACAGGTCCTTGGAGTGCAGGACGACGCCTTCCTCGCTCTGGTAGAAACAGTCTACCGGACAGACCGCCATGCACGGCGCATCGGAACAATGCATGCAGGCCACCGAGATCGAGCGTTCGCCGGGGTTGCCATCCTCGATGGTCACCACGCGGCGACGGTTGATGCCCCACGGCACCTCATGCTCGTTCTTACACGCGGTCACGCAGGCGTTGCACTCGATGCAGCGTTCGGCGTCACACAGGAATTTAGCTCTAGCCATTCCATCTTCTCCTTATGCTGCTGAGATCTTGCAGAGAGTCGCCTTCGTCTCCTGCATCTGGGTTACCGAGTCGTAGCCATATGTCTGGGCGGTGTTGGTCGATTCACCCAGGACATAGGGGTCGGCGCCATCGGGATACTTGCTCCGCTGGTCCTCACCCTGGAAGTGACCGCCGAAGTGGAACGGCATGAAGGCCACGCCTTCGCCCACCCGGTTGGTCACCACGGCCATGACCTTGACCTTGCCGCCTTCGGGCCCTTCGACCCAGACCTGCTCGCCATCCCGCACACCAAGGTTGTTGGCGTCACGCGGGTTGATTTCCACGAACATGTCCTGCTGCAGCTCGGCCAGCCAAGGGTTCGACCGCGTCTCGTCGCCGCCGCCTTCGTACTCGACCAGACGACCGGATGTCAGGATTATCGGGAAATCCTTCGAAAAGTCGTTCTTCTGGATCGAGGCATAAAGCGTCGGCAGGCGGTACGCGTGCCGGTCCTCGTAGGTCGGATAGTCCGCGACCAGATCGCGCCGCGACGTGTAGAGCGGCTCGCGGTGCAGCGGCACCGGGTCGGGGAAGGTCCACACCACCGCACGGGCCTTGGCGTTGCCAAAGGGTGCACAGCCGTGCTTGATCGCGACCCGCTGAATACCGCCCGAAAGGTCGGTCTTCCAGTTGACGGCCGAAACCTGCTCGTTGAAATCCGACGGGAAGGGCGACATCGCCTGTTCCCCGACTTCCTCGGAAGATCCCTGCTCGCCATTCGGCTGCGCCAGGTTCTGGGCCTCGGCGGTGTCCTGCACCTCCTCGGTCTGGCCTCCTTCGGTAGCGTTTTGCGCTTCCTCACCGTCGTCCTGGTTGCCGACCGAGGCATCCTCGTCGATACCCTCGATGCCCGCGACCCGGCCCATCACGCGCTTCTCTTCGTCGGTCAGGTCACTGTCCCAACCCAGGTCGACAAGCATCTGGTAGGTGAACTCGGGATACCCGTCCTGGATTTCCGAGCCGACGCTGTAGACGCCCTCGGCCAGCAGGTTGTCGCCCTCGTACTCCACACCGAAACGGGCGCGGAACGTCAGGCCACCCTCGGCCACCGACTTCGACATGTCATAGAGGTTCGGCGTCCCGGGATGCTTCATCTCCGGTGTGCCCCAGCTTGGCCACGGCAGACCGTAATAGTCGCCGTCCGCCGGACCGCCCACCGCCTTCAGCGTGGTGCGGTCGAACGTGTGCTGGTTCTCCATGTGCATCTTCAGCCGTTCCGGGCTTTGACCCGTGTAGCCGATCGTCCACATGCCGCGGTTGATCTCGCGCAGCGTGTCCTCGATGTTCGGCGTCACGCCGTCATCCTCCAGCGCGATGTTGCGGAACATCCGGTCGTGATAGCCGAACTTCTTGGCGAAAAGACCGATGATCTCGTGATCCGACTTCGACTCGAACAGCGGTTCGACAACCTTGTCCCGCCATTGCAGAGACCGGTTCGACGCGGTGACCGACCCGCGGGTCTCGAACTGCGTACAGGCCGGCAGCAGGTAAACGCCATCGGTCCGGTCATGCAGCACGGCCGAAACGGTCGGATACGGGTCGACCACGACCAGCATGTCCAGCTGCTCCATCGCCGTCTTCATTTCCGTCATCCGGGTCTGGCTGTTCGGCGCGTGGCCCCACAGAACCATGGCACGCACCTTGTTGGGGTTGTCCATGTTCTCGGGGTCTTCCAGAACGCCGTCGATCCAGCGGCTGACGGGGATGCCCGACAGGTTCTGCAGGCTGGTGTCCTTGCCGTCCTTGGTCTTGGTGGTGACGAAACGTCCGGCCAGCCACTCGGGATCTTCACCCCACACACGGGCCCAGTGGCCCCATGCGCCATTCGACAGACCGTAATAGCCCGGCAGCGTATGGCTCAGAACACCAAGGTCGGTCGCGCCCTGCACGTTGTCGTGCCCACGGAAGATGTTGGTGCCGCCACCCGACGTGCCCATGTTGCCAAGGGCCAGCTGCAGGATGCAGTAGGCACGGGTGTTGTTGTTGCCGTTGGTGTGCTGCGTACCACCCATGCACCAGATCACGGTGCCCGGACGGTTATTGGCCAGCGTCCGTGCAACCCGCTCAAGCTGGCTGCCGGGTGTGCCGGTCACACGTTCCACTTCCTCGGGCGTCCACTTGGCCACTTCGTCCTTGATCTGATCCATCCCCCAGACACGGGTGCGGATGAACTCCTTGTCCTCCCAGCCGTTCTCGAAGATGTGCCACAGGATACCCCAGACCAGCGCCACGTCCGTGCCCGGACGGAACCGGACATACTCGTCCGCGTGGGCGGCCGTGCGCGTAAAGCGCGGGTCGCACACGATCAGCGGTGCGTTGTTCTGTTCCTTGGCCTTCAGCACGTGCAGCAGGCTGACGGGGTGTGCTTCCGCCGGGTTGCCGCCGATGATGAAGATCGCCTGGGAATTGTGGATGTCGTTGTAGCTGTTGGTCATCGCGCCATAGCCCCAGGTGTTGGCAACACCTGCAACCGTGGTCGAGTGACAGATACGGGCCTGGTGGTCCACGTTGTTCGTGCCCCAGTAGGCGGCGAACTTGCGGAACAGGTAGGCCTGTTCGTTGTTATGCTTGGCCGAGCCCAGCCAGTAGACGCTGTCCGGGCCGCTTTCTTCCCGGATATTCATCATGCCGTCGCCGATCTCGTTGATCGCCTGCTCCCAGCTGATGCGCTTCCACTCGCCACCCTCTTTTTTCATCGGGTATTTCAGGCGGCGTTCGCCATGGGCGTGCTCGCGCACCGATGCACCCTTGGCGCAGTGGGCGCCCAGGTTGAACGGGCTGTCCCAGCCGGGCTCCTGGCCCACCCAGACGCCGTCACTCACCTCGGCCACGACCGTGCAGCCGACCGAGCAGTGCGTGCAAACCGATTTGACTGTCTCAACCGCCGCTGCTGCGGACGATTGTGCGTTGGCCCGGGTGACACTGCCCCCCGTTGCGCCAATCGCGGCAAGGCCACCGATGGCCAGGCCGGAACCGCGCAGGAACGCGCGGCGGTCGATGGTCCTTCCCCCGACCTCAGACAGGATACTTGTCCGCTGGGGGCGTCGCGCAACCCCGTTGGTCTTTTTCCTAAGCATGTTTCTCTCTCCTCCCGAGCTCTCCCGATCGGGATTGCTGGGTACTAAGGTTATCCACCGACAGTCGGGCGTCCCGCAACCAGTCGCCGGCAGGTCAAGTGATCACGTCCGGTCCGTCAGAACCGGGCGCTATCGAAGTATGCGCGCGTGTGCGCGGTGTCCTGCATCTTGTCCGATGACAGGTCCGGTTCCGCCGCCTCGGCAGTGCCGGTGCCGGCTGCCGTTGCGACCGCGACCGCGGGCGCGCCTGCGGCGGCCATCTTCAGAAAATCGCGCCGGCTGTTGCCTTGCGTTTTCTCGCTCATGAGAGTCCTCCTCTCTGGTGAGGGCAGGTCACCCTGCCGGTTCATGCGGATCCCTCCGCGCTCATCCGGAAACCTTCCGTCTCGATCTCCATGAACACCCGGCCGACAGCGCCGACCGAGGCATAGAGAACCGAGTTCTTCGCAGCCTCCAAATCCGTGAAAAAATGCCCGGCCCACGGGCCGATATGCGTGTTGAAGAAGGTCTTCTGATTGGCCAGGGTCGCGGGCTTGCCGAAGCGCCCGGTGATCAGCCCGCCCATCATCTCCATCAGTGACGCGATGTTGTCCTCGGGTTCATAGACGTTCTGCGCCCGGGTCATGCCCCGCGCCGCCATGTCCCGCCGCAGGCTCGCGAGCGGCTTTTCGTTCAGGAACCCGGTCAGGTAATAGCTGGCATAGGGCAAGAGCTCGCCACGCCCCAGCCCGATGAACAGCGCGTTGAACTCGCGCTCCACCGCCTGCGGCCTGGTGTGCCTGGCGATGCGCGAAAGCGCCGCGACGGCAACGCCAAGGTCGGTCTCGTTGTCGCCCGACAGCCCGGAGGTCTGCGCCAGAAGCGCCTCGGAGGGCGGGCCTGCCAGAAGCACGCCCAGAAAATCGTAAAGATCGGCACGCAGCCGGTCTTCCTCGGCAATCTGGGACCGGATGTCTGTCATCATGACCGCCTCCTGGTTGCTCATGTCGTGCTCTCGCTTGCATCGTCGAAGGTGAAGTGCATCCGCCTGCGCGGCGGCGGCGCGTACGTGTCCGCCTCCGCCGCGGCAGGCTCGTAAGTGTAGCTGTAGACCGGCTCGGCCTCGGCCACCTCGACCGGCTCCTCGAGCTCAGTCTCCGGTGCGCCGGTTTCGTCTTCGGCCTCGGCATCGCTCTCGGCCATGGCCGTCAGGGCCTCCGCCTCGCGGGCCAGCTTCTGCACATGGGTCAACATGCCCTTGCCCACCTGATAGGCCGTCTGCATGTTCTCGATCACCATCGCCTTGTCGGTGAAATCTTCGCCGTAATCCAAAAGGCCGTCGAGATTGGCCAGCGCCGGGTTCGTGCCCCAAAGCCGACGCAACGCCCAGCGGCGGATGCGGTCCGGCACCGCCTCGGCCATGAAGGCGCTGAAATCGTCGCCCTTGTCCAACGTGTCCGGATCGGGCAGGCCCAGAAGCTCCAGCACCTCGGCGTCGCTCTTTTCCTCCAGCGACGCGCGCGCCTCGACCCGCTTCGCCTCTTCGCGCGACCGGCTCTCGGCGGCATCCTCCGCCGCCACCCGCGCCTTGCGGCGCGACCAGAAATCCTCGCGTGCGCTCATTGCATCCGCCCTTTCCGCCGCAGCGTGGGCGAGCGGTAGATGTCGCGCTGCTGTACGATACGCGGGTCGCCGATCCCGTCCACATGCGCGTCCACCTTGACCTTGTCGCGGCGGCGTTTCTTGAATTCTTCCTCGATATGGTAGGTCTCGACGAAATCCCGGACCCAGGCGATCAGGCCTTCGGGCATCGGGATCTTCTCCACGATATCCTCGCCATTGTCCTCGTAATCCTGCGCTTCATAGGGCGAGGCCGTCACCAGCACTGCCTCCATCGGACAATCACCGCCCGTCTTGCGAAAGACCGCGTAAACGGACGGGACCTGCGCCGACAGGCCGTGCAGATAGCTTTCGGTCTCCGCACCGTGCAGCTCAAGCGTCATGGTCGCCGCGTGGTATTCGGTGATATCGCCTTCCTCGCGCAGCACGCGCCACGCGGCGGGGCCGGCCCCGGGCAGGACGGCAACCGCCCTCCACGCCCACGCAGCCCAGCGCGTCACGCCCGGCGTGCGGCGCATGACGATCCCCAAAGGCATAGTGGCGTACATGTCCGGATTGTGGATCATGTGTGGCTGGTATCCTCCCGATAACTTATCCTGAGCCAACTGCACCGGCGTCTCAAAGAAAAAAAGCATGCAATTGTGGACGGATCGCAAATCTGGACAATTTGGGTAGCCACGGACAAGATTCGACAGGAAGACGGACAGAATGTCCGGACAAGAAAAATGCTCGGGTTTCCCGCTTGCAACAGCGTCGCGAAGGGCAGAAGAATCGAAGGCCAGACGCCTCTATTCCTGACCATGCTTGTCGGGAAAAGCGGCGCGAGGCCCGTGCAGGTTCACGAAGAGTGACCTGCATTGCAATCCATAAGCTCGTCGTGCGGCATCGTCGCGCGACCAGCCAGTGAAAGCCGGGGCAAACAATGACTAAGCAATTGATTCTGTGCAATTGTGCGGGCTCGCAAGAGATCGACAAGGACGCGCTCGAAGCGGCCACCGGCCTCACCTGCAGCGCGGTGCATTCCGGCCTCTGCACCACCCAGACCGACGCCACGGCACAGGCCATCGCGTCGGGTGACGCCATCCTCTGCTGTCGCCAGGAACAACGCCTATTTACCGAGCTCGCCGCCGAAATGGAGATGCCCGCGCCACCTGTCACCGACCTGCGCGACAGGGCCGGATGGTCCGACGACCCCGCCAGCAAACTACCCAAAATGGCCGCCCTTCTGGCCGAGGCCACGCTGGATGTGCCTTCAGGCAAATCCGTCGACGTCATGTCCGAAGGACTGTGCCTGATCATCGGCCCCTCCGGCACCGTTCTGCCCGCCGCCGACAAGCTCAGGGACATCCTCGGCGTGACCGCCCTGCTGACCGACGACGCGGACGCGCCCGACCCTGCGGGCTATGACGTCATTCGCGGGCACCTGAAACGCGCCACCGGCGCCCTTGGGGGCTTCTCGGTCCAGATCGACGGGCTGCAACAGGTCGACCCGTCGGGTCGCGGCGCGCTGACATGGACCGCCCCGCGGGACGGCGCCCGCACCGAATGCGACGTGATCCTAGACCTGACCGGCGGCACCCCGCTCTTTCCCGCCCCGCAAAAGCGCGAGGGCTACCTGCGCCCCGATCCCGGCAGCATGACGGCGGTGGCCGACGCCATTCTCGAGGCCAGCCAGTTGATCGGCACCTTCGAAAAGCCGCTCTACGTCGCGGTCGAGCCGCTGATCTGCGCCCATTCCCGCGCCCAGCAGACCGGCTGCACCAACTGCCTAGACGTCTGCCCCACCGGCGCGATTTCCCCGGCAGGCGAGCACGTCACCGTCGACCCGATGATCTGCGCGGGCTGCGGCGCGTGCTCGGCGCTCTGCCCCTCGGGAGCCATCTCCTACGACGCCCCCTCGCCCGCCACGCTCTTCCGCCGCATCCAGACGCTAGCCTCCACCTTCCGCAAGGCCGGCGGCACCGCCCCGCGCCTGCTGGTCTGCGACGACAGCCACGGCCAGCAGATGATCAGCCTCGCCGCCCGCTATTCCCGCGGTCTGCCCGCCGACGTGATCCCGCTGGAAGTGCCCGCGCTCTCGGGCTTCGGCCATGCCGAAATGCTGGCCGCCCTCGCCTCGGGCTTTGCGGACGTGACCATCCTGCTCTCGCCCACCACCGAACGCGACGCGCTCGACCGCGAGATCCCCCTCGCCCGCGCCATCGCGGGCGCAGACCGCATCGCCCTGCTTGACGTGGCCGAGCCCGACGCGCTTTGCGACGCGCTTTACACCGACGAAGCCCGCCCGGCCCCGGTGGCCGAACCCATCCTTCCGATGGGCAGCCGCCGTCAGGTCACCCGCCTTGCCGCCAAGGCCCTGCATGGCGACGACACGGTGCTGCCTTTGCCCGACGACGCGCCCTATGGCGCCGTTCTGGTCGACACCGACGCCTGCACGCTCTGCCTTTCCTGCGTCTCGCTCTGCCCCTCCGGTGCGCTCGTGGAAAACCCCGACAAGCCCGAGCTGCGCTTTCAGGAAGATGCCTGCCTGCAATGCGGCCTTTGCGCCAATATCTGCCCCGAGGACGCCATCGGCTACGAGCCGCGCCTCAACCTGAGCGACGAAGCCATGGGCCAAGTCGTGCTGAACGAGGAGGAACCGGCGCAGTGCATCGAATGCGGCGTGCCCTTCGGCGTGAAGTCCACCATCGACCGGATAACCGAGAAACTGGCGGGCAAGCATTCCATGTTCGGCTCTGAGTCAGCCGCGCGGCTTATCCAGATGTGCGACGACTGCCGGGTGAAGGCGCAGTTCCACTCAAAGGACAATCCCTTCGCCGGCGGCGAGCGTCCGCAGGTCCGCACCACCGACGACTATTTCTCGAAACGCCGGGATCACTGATGCTCGATCGGTGCCCCGAGGTCGGCCGGCTCCACGCCGGCCACGTAGGCCAGGATCGCCTGCAAGTCGTCTATGGTGATCTCCATGGGCGCAATTGGCGACGGGCGGTTGATCGGAAACGGCTCGGTCACGTCCTTGACTTGGGTAAAGGCCGGATGCGGGTTGAGGATATAGAAGGTCTGGAACCGCCGGTCCCAGTCCGCCATCGCCCGCAGCACGGCAAAACTGGGGGTCGAGGCCATGGCGTTCATCCGCGTCGCCTCGCTGACCGCGTGGCAACGGGCGCAATGCGCCACCGACAGGTCGTGCCCAAGGTCCGCATCCCCGTCAAAACTGACCTCGGCCACCTCCTGCACGTCCTCCTTCGGCAGGCCGAACGGCGCCGCGCCCTCGATCTCGTAACTGGTCACCGTGCGCTGGCCGATCTCGGAGGTCAGCCAATCGGCAAAGCTCACCGCGCCCTCATGGCTGGGCGTGTTGATCTGCATCCGCCACTTGGTTTGCGGCCCGTCGAAGACGCGCGGCCCCTCGGCATCAGGCGCCAGCAGGATATCCGCGCCCTCGTCCAGGTCCACGATGTCGACCCTGACCCCGGTCTTCAGCGAAAAACGTGGCAGCACGTAGTCGAGAAGCCCGCTTTCGATCAGCGGCGGCGGCGCGCCCAGCCGAAAATCCTCGTCCGCGCGCCCTTCTGCGGTGGACATCCCGAGACAGACCACCACAATCACGCAAACCAGGGATAAGAATTGCCCACGCATGGTTCCAAGCCTAGAAAGGCCCGCAGCCACGCGTCAACACTCTTGGATAAAGGAGAGTAAAATGAGCGACGATTTCAACATGTCCATGCGCAAGTTCCTCAAGCAGGTCGGCGTGACCTCGCAGCAGGCCATCGAGGAGGCCATGCGCAACACAAAAGGTACCGAGGGCAAGACGTTCGAGGCCAAGGTCGTGCTGACCGTCGACGGTCTCGATGTCGAACACGTGGTCACCGGCACGATCAAGGGCGGGTGAACGTGACGGCAACAAGGGAAAGCGTGCTCGCCGCGCTGAAAAACGTGAAAGACCCAGGCACGGGCGACGACATCGTGTCGGCGGGGGTGACCCGCGGCCTCAATGTCGAGGGCGGCATCGTCCGCTTCGTGCTGGAAATCGACCCAGCGAAATCTAAAGCCTACAAGCCCGTGCTGGCCGAAGCGCAGGAGGCCGTGCGCGGTGTGAGCGGCGTGACGGAGGTCTCTGCCGTGCTGACCGCCCATTCCGCCAAGGCCCCGCCGGATCTCCAGACGAAAAGCAAACCCGCCGAACCGCAAGGCCCGCAACGCGTGCCCGGCGTAGACCACATCATCGCCATCGCCTCCGGCAAGGGCGGCGTGGGCAAGTCGACCGTATCCGCGAATCTCGCCTGCGCGCTGGCCGCCGAGGGCCGCCGCGTCGGCCTCTTGGATGCCGACGTCTACGGCCCCTCCCAGCCCCGTATGCTGGGCGTCTCGGGCCGGCCCGCCTCGCCCGATGGCAAGACCATCCTGCCGATGCGCAACCACGGCGTCACCATGATGTCGCTGGGCCTGATGACCAACGAGGATCAGGCCGTGGTCTGGCGCGGCCCGATGCTGATGGGGGCCCTGCAACAGATGCTGATGCAGGTGCAATGGGGCGCGCTCGACGTGCTGATCGTAGACCTGCCCCCCGGTACCGGCGACGTGCAGATGACGCTGGCGCAAAAGGCCCATGTGGACGGTGCCATCATCGTCTCTACGCCCCAGGACGTCGCCCTGCTGGACGCCCGCAAGGGGATCGACATGTTCAACCAGCTCAAGGTGCCCGTGCTCGGTATGATCGAAAACATGTCGACGCATATCTGTTCCAACTGCGGGCACGAGGAACATGTCTTCGGCCATGGCGGCGTCGCCGCCGAGGCGCAGAAGATGGGCGTGCCCCTCCTGGCCGAGGTGCCTTTGCATATCGACATCCGCATGGCCTCTGACGGCGGCGCGCCCATAGTGGTGTCCAAGCCCGACGCGCCCCAGTCGCAGGCCTTCCGCGACATCGCGCGGGCACTGGTGGCACAGGGCGTGGCATGACCCGCGAGCCGGCCTTCCCGCCCCTGATGCAGGGCCACGCCGTCGACGCGGGCATCGACCCGTTCGAGAAGGCCTGCGCCATGGCGGCCCTTGGCTGCGATGCCGGCACCATCGTGCATAACGTGGGCGCCAACCGGCTCGCCGCGGCGCTGATCATGGCACCCGAGGTGCCGCTGGAACAGGCCATGGCCATGCTGCCCACCTGCGGCGTCGGCTTTCAGAACGCGCTTGGCGCCATCGCCCCGCCCGAGGTGGCGGTGCACCTGGAATGGGCCGGGGGCCTGCGCATCAACGGCGCTTCCTGCGGCCGCCTTCGCGTCATGGCGGGCACGACCGATCCCGCCGCCATGCCCGGCTGGCTGGTGGTGGGGCTGGAATTGCCACTGATGCTGACCGCCGCCGTGCCAGGCGACGCCCCCGACCGCACCGCGCTCTACGAGGAAGGCTGCGCCGACGTGGACCCGGTCGCCCTGCTGGAAGGCTGGGCGCGGCACACGCTGGTCTGGATCACCCGCTGGGAAGACGAAGGCCCCCGCGCCCTGCATTCCGAATGGCGCGGCCTCGCGCACGGTATCGGCGAAGACATAACCATCGACGGCCAGACGGGAACCTTCATGGGCGTCGACGAAAATTTCGGAATGCTGTTGCGGGCGGGCGGCGAGACCCGTCTCATCCCGCTCAGCACCGTGCTGGAGACGGACACATGAAACTCGCCCGCGCCATCCATTTCGACGAAAGCGACACGCGCGTCTATCCCTCGCCCGCCCGCACCGGTGAATGGTGCATCTCCGGCGGGTTCGAGTTTTCCAACTGGTCCGAGGCGGACCTCAGCGGCAAGCAACGGCAGGCGTTCTCCAACGGCTGGCTGGGGCTGGAAACTTTCGGCCGCGTCACCTTCGTGGCCGTCACGCAAATCGAAGAGCCCGAACGCGCCGCCCTGACCGACGCGCTGGCGCAGCACTTCGTCTCGGTCTACGGCGCGCCCGACATCGAGGCCGCCCGCCCAGTGGCGGCCGACGAAATCGCCCAGATGATCGAGATGTGCGACGACCACGATCCCAACACCCTGCTGACCGTCGCCCGCGAACTCACAGAGGCCGGCGTGCGCGAAACCTACCGCTCCATCGCCGCGCAGGATGCCGGGCTGGAACAGTTCGCCATCCACGGCAGCCTCGACGAGTGATGTGGCCAAGCACCCGGGGCGCACCCGGGGCCACCGTCTCCATCGCGTATCCAACCGAAGAACACGCAGGGCGACGTCACCCCTTTTTCCTGCTGAAAATACTCATTTCCCATCCGGCGGCAGCCTGAGGATCGCGCCGGGATTCAGGATGCCCTTCGGATCCAGCGCCGCCTTGATCGCGCGCATCGCCGCCAGTTTTGCCGGATCGCCATAGCGTTCAAGGTCATCGACCTTCAGCCGCCCGATCCCGTGCTCGGCCGACACCGATCCGTCCATCTCGTGCACCAGGTCATGCACCAGCCGCTTGATGGCGTCGCGCTGATCGGTGTAGCCATCGCACGTCTCGCCCTTGGGCGGAAACACGTTGTAATGCAGGTTGCCGTCGCCCAAGTGTCCGAAGCAGTTGATCCGGAACGGACCCAGCTCCTTCAGCGCCGCGGTGCCCTTGTCGATAAAACCCGGCACCGCGCTCAGCGGCAGGGAAATGTCATGACTACTGATCGACCCGATGCGCCGGTTGGCCTCGGGGATCGTCTCGCGCACCTCCCAGAATTCCTCCCGCTGCGCCTCGGACTGCGCGATCATGCCGTCGTTCACCAGCCCAGCCTCCGCCGCCTGCACGAACAGCGACTCCAGCGCCTCTGCCGGGTCCAGTCCCTTTGCCAACCCGATGTCGATCAGGACGAACCACTCGGGCGGCTCGGCGAAGGGCAGGCGCATGTCCGGCATCGTCTCGGCCAGGAAATCCAGGCCCGCCCTGTGCATCAGCTCGAACGCCGACACGCCCTCACCCATGTGATCGCGCGCCATCGACAAAAGGCTCAGCGCCGCCTTGGGGCTCTCCACCACCATCAGCGCCGTACCTTCCCCGGCGGGCTTGGGAAACAGCTTCAACGCCGCGGCGGTAATCACGCCCAGCGTGCCTTCGGAGCCGATCAGCAGGTTGCGCAGATCATAGCCGGTATTGTCCTTTCTCAGCCGTTTCAGCCCGTGCCAGATCGTGCCGTCTGGCAGCACCGCTTCCAACCCAAGGCACAGGTCCCGCGCGTTGCCATAGCGCAGCACGTTCACACCGCCCGCATTGGTGGCCAGGTTCCCGCCGATCCGCGCACTGCCCTTGGCGGCCAGCGACAAGGGAAACAGCCGGTCCACCGCCTCCGCCTCGGCATGGATGTCCTGCAGGATCGCGCCCGCCTCGACCACCATCACGTTTTCCTCGGGCCAGACGCCGCGCACCGCGCGCATCCGCTCAAGGCTTAGCAGCACGGGGACCGGCCCCTCCGGCGACAATTGCCCCCCGACCAGCCCGGTGCCGCCGCCATAGGGCACCAGCGGCACACACGCCCCGGCGCAGGCACGCACCACGGCCGCGACCTCCTCGGTGCTGCCGGGTGCCACCAGCACGCCCGCCCGCCCCTTCCAGCGCCCGCGCGGCTCTTCCAGGTAGGACGGCCTCACCTCGCGGAACGCCGCCTCTGGCAACGTGTCGCGCAGCTGCGCGATGAACTCTTCGGTCACGGGATTGAGTGTCATGCCCGGCTCCTAGGCTGCGGTTCCGTCAGCGTCAATCGAACAGCTTCAGCAGGCCGCGCTCCAGCTCGTCTTCCAGCGCGTCCTTCGCCGCATCCTCCAGCGACTGGCCTTCCTGCCGCTCGATCCCCAGCTGCCGTTCGACCTCGCGCTCGATCTCGTCCCGCGCCTGCCGCTCTAGTTCCTTCTTCTCTTCCTTGAAGTTCAGGTCGATCGCCGCTTCCAGGTCTGGCGTGATCTTCGGATTGGCCCACGGCCCCCGGATTTTAACCGGAATCGCCAGCCCGTCGCGGCTTCCGCCGTCCAGCAGTCGCGGCGTGAAGAGGTAATCGATATCCCGCGCCCCCAACCCCACGCGCCCTTCGCCCGCGGCGCTCGCCTGCGGCAGCTTCAGCGTCAGGTCGTCGTTGAACAGGTTGCCCTCCTCCATCGTGAAAGTGGCAGAAAGCGTATCGAACACCGTCGTGCCCCCGGTGCCGCTGCCCGACCGCATCAGCCGGTCCAGATCGAAGCCAGAGATCACGCCGCGCCCTGTCTTGAACGCGCCCCCACCGCGCAGCGAGTTCATGATTGCGTGCACGCTTTCACCGACGCCCAGGAAATCCACCTCGCCATCGGCCTTTGCCTCGAAACGCGAGATATCCATCGCGTCGTCCAGGAAAGTCTTCAGGTCGATCCCCGTGGCGATCATCTCGCCGCCCACCGACAGGCCCGAGCGGTTGTTCATCACGAACTGCCCGGTGATCAGCCCGTCATACGCTCGCACCTCGCGCAGGCCGAAGACCAGCCGCGAACGGTCCAGCGTGGCAAGCGTGCGCACCTTGCCCAGCTTGAAATCGCCCAGGTCGATGCTGTCGGCGACCAGCGCGAACTCTCCGTTCACAGCCCCCAGGCCCGAGGCGTTGATCGGTGCCCTGGACCAACCGTCATCCGCCGCGCCACCGCTGCCGCCGTTGCCAGTTGTGCCATTGCCACTTCCGCCCCCGGCGTCGTCGGCGCTCAACCCGGTCAGGTCCAGCGCCCCGGCGTTCAGTTGCACATTCAGGCGCGGCCTGTCCTCTCCCAGCTCCACGTCCGCAGCCCCTGTCAAGCGGTTGCCATCCAGCCCCAGCGCCGTGTTGCGCAGCGACAGCCGGTCGTCCTTGAACGTCAGGTCCGTCTCCAGCGTCGCGGCCCGGCCCAGCCCCTCGGGGATGTCCATCGGTCCCTGCCCGATCAGCGCCATGAACTCTGACGTACTCTCCAGATCCGCGGTCAGCTTGCCCGACACCTCCGGCGCCGATCCCGAGCGCCCGGCAAAGCTGGCCGTGCCTGCCTTGGTCGTAATCTGCGCCTGCACATCGGACACGCCGCCATCTATAAAATGCCCCACGCGGTCCAGCGTGCCGGATATCTCGACCACCTCGCCGCCGGGGCGCAATGTCAGGTCGAAATCCGCCGCGCCGTCGTAGTCCGGCCACCGCAAATCGAAATCCACGCCCGACTGGCGCACGGTGGTCCCGTCCACATCATCGACATAAACCAAAGAGGCATTCTCGATCAGCGCCCGGTCCAGTGTCAGCGACAGCCGGTTCGACCGCGCCGGAGCCCCACCGCCGTCGCTCTGGCCCTGGCCCGACGGCGCCACGCCTTCGACGTTCAGCTCCCAGTTCACACGGCCGTCCCTGGCCCGGCGCAGGTTGATCTGCGGGCCCACCGCCTCCAGCCCGGTGATGCGGATATCGCCGCCGAACAGCGCCTGCGGCTCGACCCCGATCTTCAGGCTTTGGGCTTGAAACATCGGCGTCTCGCCGGCCCAGTCCGCGTTTGCGACCGTCACCGCGCCGGTGCTGACCCCGAGGACCGGCCAGAAGCTGATCGTGGTCTCGCCGCTCATCGTGACCTTGCGGCCGGTCATCCGGCTCAGCTGGTCCGCCGCGATGCCCGCGATCCGCTCGCCGGGCAGGAAGAACACTGCCGCGACAACCAGGACCGCCGCCGCCAGCACGATCATGAAAAGGCGAATGAGCCACCGCATCCTGCTCTCCGTTATTTTTCCTTCAGACTAGGCGCAGCCCTCGCGCCCAACAACAGCTTTTCCGCTTTATCGGTTGCCCTTTGGGGACTATATCGCGCCGCATGAGCACCAACCCACCCGATCTGCGCCCTGACCTCGCGCGCGCCCGCGTCACCGAGACGCCCCGTAAGGGCCAGCCGGTGATCGGCATGGTGTCGCTGGGCTGCCCCAAGGCGCTGGTCGACAGCGAGCGCATCCTGACCCGCCTGCGCGCCGAGGGCTACGGCATCTCCCCCGACTATTCCGGAGCCGACGCGGTGATCGTCAACACCTGCGGCTTTCTCGACAGCGCCAAGGCCGAAAGCCTCGACGCCATCGGCGAGGCGCTTGCCGAGAACGGCCGGGTCATCGTCACCGGCTGTCTGGGGGCCGAACCCGAATACATCACCGGCACCCACCCCCGCGTCCTGGCCGTGACCGGCCCGCATCAATACGAACAGGTGCTCGACGCGGTCCACACCGCCGTCCCGCCCAGCCCCGATCCCTTCGTCGACCTTCTGCCAGAGGCGGGCGTCAAACTGACCCCCCGCCATTACAGTTACCTCAAGATTTCAGAGGGCTGTAACCACAAGTGCAAGTTCTGCATCATCCCCGACATGCGCGGGCGCCTCGCCTCGCGCCCCGGCCACGCCATTCTGCGCGAGGCCGAGAAGCTGGTCGGCAGCGGCGTGCGCGAGCTTCTGGTTATCTCGCAGGACACAAGCGCTTACGGGCTGGACCGCAAGTATGACGTGAACCCGTGGAAGGACGGCGACCTGCGCAGCCACATCGTCGATCTGTCCAAGGCACTCGGAGAGCTCGGCGCGTGGGTCCGGCTGCATTACATCTATCCCTACCCCCATGTGCGCGAGCTCATCCCGCTCATGGCCGACCCAGAAAACGGCGTCCTGCCCTATCTCGACATCCCGTTCCAGCACGCCCACCCGGATGTTCTGAAACGCATGGCCCGCCCCGCCGCCGGGGCGAAAACCCTCGATGAAATCGCCGCCTGGCGCGCGATCTGTCCCGACCTGACCCTGCGGTCGACCTTCATCGTCGGCTATCCCGGCGAAACCGAGGCCGAATTCCAGACTCTGCTCGACTGGCTCGACGAGGCACAGCTGGATCGTGTCGGCTGCTTCAAATACGAAAATGTCGAGGGCGCCCGCTCGAACGACCTGCCCGACCACGTGCCCGAAGAGGTCAAGCAGGACCGCTGGGATCGCTTCATGGAAAAGGCACAGGCGATTTCTGTGGATAAACTCAGCCAGAAGGTCGGATCGGTGCAAGAGGTCATCGTCGACGATATCGACGAGGACGGCATCGCCACCTGCCGCACCAAGGCGGATGCACCGGAAATCGACGGTTGTCTCTTCATCGACGAGAACACCGAGGGCCTGAACGTGGGCGAGATCGTCACGGTCGAGGTGGACGAGGCGGGGGAGTATGACCTGTGGGGACAGATCGCCAAAAGCTGAGACCCCCCGCCATGCCGCTGGAAAAGATCGACGACAATATCTGGCTGGCCGAGGGCGAGATCGTCAGCTTCTACGGCCTCCCCTATCCCACCCGCAGCGTCATCATCCGCCTGCCGGACGGCGATCTCTGGGTCTGGTCGCCGGTCGCGCTGACCGATGCGCTGCGGCAAGCGGTCGATGCGCTCGGGCCTGTGGCCCATCTCGTGAGTCCCAATCCGATCCATCATCTCTATCTGTCAGATTGGCGGCGCGCCTTTCCCAATGCCGCGCTCTGGGGTCCGCCGGGCACGATCGCCAAGCGCCGCGACCTTGCCTTCACCGGCACGCTGGGCGACACGCCGCCGCCCGCTTGGGCCGGGGTGATCGACCAGTGGCACCTGCAGATCGGGCGTCGCTTCAGCGAGGTCATCTTCCTCCACCGTCCGTCCCGCACCGCCATCCTGACCGACACCAGCGAGGCGTTCGACCACGACTTCCTGCATCGCCACTGGTCGCGCTGGCAACGCGGAATCGCCCGCCTTCTCGGCATCACCGAGGATCCGGGACGCGCGCCCCTCGACCTGCGCCTGCTCAGCCTGCCGCGCCGCGCCCCGATGCGCAGCCGGGTCCAACAGCTTATCGACAGCGCGCCGCAACGCGTCGTCATGGCCCATGGCACGTGGCAGCGCACGGGCGGCGCGGCCTGGCTCGCCCGGTCTTTCAACTGGCTGGGTGTCACCCCGCCCGGTTAAGGCCGGCCGGTGACGCGGGCGTGACTGTCACGGGTTTCCGCCCCAGGATGACACACCCGTGAAGTTCTGAAATATTTCAACATTCACAGATATTTACACCAATCCGTGCGCTCATGGGCCTGTCAGTTGATTGTCACATCGGTCCGCCGCAGCTTGGCCGCACCAACGCAACCGACACCTGACAAGGACCCCCGACCATGACTTCCCTGACCACCGATCCCGCCCGCACCCTGCCCGCCATTTCCGTCGATACGGCGCTGCTCATCCTGCTGTCCGGCGCCGCCGGCACCGTGGCCTTCGACATCTTCGGCCAGGCACTTTCACCGATCCTCGGCTTTGCCAACCTCGCCCCCGTGGGCCTCGCCCGCAGCCTGCTGGGCTCGCTGGGCCTGCCCAACGCCGCGCCTTACGGCCACCTGATGCATCTCTTCTTCGTGGGCCTCCTGGCCTATCCCATCGGCTGGCTCTTCATCGCGCGCCCGGCGCTGGCCCGCATCCTTCCCGGTCTTCACTGGCTTCCCGCCTCGGCGCTCTACGGCGCGGCGCTCTGGGTCTTCGCCATCGGCGGCATCACCAGCATCGCGGGACTGCCGTTCTTCCTGAACTTCACCGGCATCACCTGGGTGGCGCTGGTGGGCCACGTGATCTACGGCATTGCCGCAGCGTCAACCGCGGCCTATCTCGCGCGGCTTCAAGCCCGCTAACCCTTTGCAAAAAATCAAACAAAGGCCCGGCCGGGCCTTTGTTTCCATTTTGATTACGATGTTGTCACATAATTTTTGAACGAAGACCCCTAAAACTGAAACATAATCGAGACATCTCAGTGTCATGTTCGACACGAAACCGCAGGACACCCACAGGCCAAAGGACCGCGACATGTCCTACCCACGCTATACACGCGCCGAACGGATCGCCGATGGCACCGTCCATGTGCTCGGCGTCTGCAGCGCGCTTGTCGCATTCGCGATCCTGATCACCGCCAACGCCGGGCACCTGACCGCCGGGCCGATGACCGCGGCCATCGTCTACGGGCTCGCCATGATCCTGATGCTCTCGGCCTCGGCGGCCTATCACCTAGCCGCCCACACGTCCCTGCGCCCGGTTCTGCGCCGGATCGACCATGCCGCCATCTACGTCAAGATCGCGGGCACGATCACGCCGCTTGCGGTGCTGCTGAACACGCCTTTCGCCTATACCGTGCTGACGCTGGTGTGGTTTCTGGCGCTCTCGGGCGCGGTGCGCAAGCTGCTGGCCGCGCGCGGAAAGATGAGCACGCACTGGCTGCCGCAAGTGGCGCTCGGCTGGCTGGGCCTGATCATCATCGTCCCGCTCTGGCCGTCACTTCCGGCCGACAGCCTGACACTGATCTTCGCGGGCGGCATCATCTATTCCGGCGCGGTCGTTTTCTATTGCTGGGACACGCTGAAATTCAGCAATGCCATCTGGCACGCCTGCGTGCTGGTCGCCACCGCCTGCTGCTTTCTCGGGATCTCCGGCGCCATGGCAAAGAGCATCGCACCGCTCTAACGCAGCGCGACAGCGGCGACGGCTCAGACCCGCAGTCCCGCCTTCAGTGCGGCAAAGACCTCGCCGTTGCGGCACATGATCGGGGTCGCGTCCACCGGGGCCGTCTGCGCCGCCATCCAGGCCTCGCAGCCATCCGGATCGGAACAGCCCGTGCACCGCAGAACCGCGTCGCACAGCGTTTCGGGATCCAGCTGGCCGGCATAGACCTCTTCTTCCAGGTCCAGTCCCAGCGTACCGGCCATGCGGTCCACAAGCTCGGTATGACGTCTGATCGTTTTCGTCTGCGGCATGGCGCCCTCCTGTCGGATGGGTGCCACCGGCCCTGCCGGCGTCATTGCCGCGTGTCGGGGCACCCCTGCCGCCGACACTGACCCAACCCGCCCGAGTGCGCCTTGATCTGCATCAAGACCGCTCGAGCGCCTCCATGTACGTGCTGACACAGTCCTGCACGTGCCGAAACCTGTCACCGCCCAGGTGCTTTCCGCCGAACCAGCGCGTCACCACGATCACGTGCTCGCGCAGGTCGGCACGTTCCAGCATCCGCACGATGACCATGCCCGCCCCGGCCTCGCCATCGTCGGATTTCAGCGCGGTGCCCTCGGCATCCAGCATCGCCCAGGTGTTGTGCGTGGCCTTGGCGAATTTCTTGTCGCGCTTCAGTTCCTTGAGAAACGCGTCCACCGCCGCACGGTCCCGCGCCACGCCGCCCGACACGGCGTATTTCGACCCCCGGTCGGAAATCACGCCGGTCAGTTGCAGCATGTCACCCCGTCAGAGTTGCGAGTTGACGCGGCGCACGGTCTCGATCCGCTGCGCGTTGGGCGGGTGCGAGCCCAGGAACCGATTGCCCGGATCGGGAATGCGGGTGAAATACTCTGCACCGCGCACCGGGTTGTAACCCGATTTCCTGGCGATGATGGTGCCCAGCGCATCGGCCTCCAGTTCGAACTCCTTGGAATAGCTGCGCGCGCCCACGGATGCGCCCACATTGGTGGCTGCGTCCACGGCACCCGTGCCGGCACCGGCAATCGTCGCCAGCCCGCCCAGCAGGATCGCGCCCGCCGCGGCGCTCTGCTGTTGGCGCGGGATGTGCCGCCGGATATGGTGCGACGCCTCATGCGCAAAGATGAAGGCCAGTTCGTCCTCGTTGCGCACATCCGCGATAAGCGACGCCGTAAAGGCCAGGATCGGGCGCCCGCTGCGGTCCAACGTCTGGAACGCGTTGGGCGGACGACCGGGGCGATCATCCAGCACCACGTTGAAATCACAGTTCACGTTGCCGCCGCGCGCCCGGCATTCGCGCTCGGCCACCGGCTCGACCCGCGCCACAACCTGCCGGAACCGCGCCAGTTGCGACCCCGAGGGCGCTTTAACCGATTGTTGCTGCTGGCCGGTCGGCCGGGGCTGCGGCGCGTCGCCGCCCGTGGTGGTTACCTCGCAACCCGCCAGAAAAAACGCACAAACCAGAACCTTCCAACGCATCTGTCTCACCTGCAATTGCTACCTTTCCCCTAGTTCTAGCAGGCTTTGCGGCGAGGGCCAGTCCCCCTCGTGCGCACGCGCGATGCAAAGCCGATTGCGCTCGGGCAACCATGCGCTACTGTGGCCCCATGTTTTCGATAGAGCACGAATTCGACTCCACCGTTGTCACCCTGGTCGACGAGGGCAGTGTGCCCCTGCAAGAAGACATCACCATCAACGCGTTCGAGGAATGCGTGACCATCGAACAGCTAGATCCGCGCACCGACCGGGTACAGAAAGTGACGCTGTCCATGACCCAGCTGCAGGATCTCGGCGCCGCGCTGAACCTGCCCGAAGGGGTCTACAGCCTGTCGCGCGGGAAGAAATAGCCGCGTGATCGCCAGACCGCGGGATGGCGATGCGACGGTTTTTTCTGCGCACTTTATCCCAGCCATATCCGCACGACCTTCAATCGACTCGCCAACTTCTCTCAATCGCCAGCCCGTCCGGGCGGCCCCCTTTCGGCGATTGTGTGCAATCGACTTTCAGTCAGCGGGCGATCGCGCGGCGGCATTCGGCCTTGATCCCGCGCGGTGCTACGACGAAAGTCCCGCAATTCCGTCGGCCTGACCGTCCCCGCCAAAAGGGTTGACGCCCGCACCGCGCCGCCCGACATATGCCCCAACAGATCAGACGCAACGAAAGCCCCCCATGCCCGATCCCAATCCCGCCGCGATGGAGTTCCTGCTGACGCGCCGCTCGCGTCCCGCCAAGACGCTGACCGGCCCCGCGCCTTCGCGCGATGAGCTGCTGCCGATCCTGCAGGCCGCCGCGCGCTCGCCCGATCACGGCAAGCTCGAGCCGTGGCGCTTCATCGTGCTGGATCGTGCCGCCATGCCCCGCCTTGCCGCCCTGGCACGCAATCGCGGCGCCGCCCTGGGCAAGTCGGAAGAGGACATCGCCAAGGCCGCCAAGCAATACGAGGACGGCCAGCTTGCCATCGCCGTGGTCGAGGTGCGCAAACCGTCCGACAAGATCCCCGCCATCGAACAGACCTATTCGGCCGGCGCGGTGTGCCTCGCGCTCCTGAACGCCGCTCTGGCCTCGGGCTGGGGCGCAAACTGGCTCACGGGCTGGGCCAGCCATGACCGCGAATTCGTGGCCCAGGGCCTCGGGCTTGCCGACAACGAAAGCATCGCCGGCCTGGTCTTCCTCGGCACCGAAACCTCGGCCCCGCCGGACCGTCCCCGCCCGGATATCGGCGCCATCACCACCTGGGTCACCGAATGATCTTCACCGCCTTCTTCAAGGCCCTGGGGCAGTTGGGCGACCCGCGCTTCCGCAAGGTCTTCTGGCTGGGCGTGGCGCTGTCGTTCCTGCTGCTCGTCGCCGTCACCGCCGCCTTCCTGATGTTCATCCAGTGGGCGACCGGCGACACCACCACCCTGCCCATCATCGGCGAGGTCAACTGGATCGACGACCTGCTCGGCTGGTCCGGCTTCTTCCTGATGCTGTTGATGTCGGTCTTCCTGATGGTGCCGGTGGCGTCGGCCATCACCTCGCTCTTCCTCGACACGGTCGCCCAGGCGGTCGAGGACCGGCACTATCCCAACCTGCCCACCGTCCCGCCGGTGCCGTTTTTCGACGGGCTCAAGGACAGCGTGAACTTCCTCGGTGTCATCATCGCGGCCAACCTGCTGGCCTTCATCCTCTACGCCTTCTTTCCGCCCGCCACGCCCTTCATCTTCTGGGCCGTGAACGGCTACCTTCTGGGGATGGAGTATTTCCAGCTGGCCGCCATGCGCCGCGTCGGCCGCGCCAACGCCAAGCTGCTGCGCAAGGAACATCGCGGCACGATCTGGATGGCCGGCACCCTGATGGCCCTGCCCTTGTCGATCCCGCTGGTGAACCTCGTTATCCCGATCCTGGGCGCGGCGACTTTCACCCATATCTATCACAAGGTAGCCAAATCAGAAATCTGAGGCGCGTGCCTGCTACTCCGCCGGCTGCACGCCCGCACCCTCGGGCGCGTCTTCCTTTTCCCGGTCCTTCTGCAACAGGTCATACAGCACCGGCGTCAGGAACAGCGTCAGCACCGAGGCCGACATGAACCCGCCGATGATGACGATCCCGATTGAAAACCGGCTGGCCGCGCCTGCGCCGGTTGACAGCACCAGCGGCACCGCGCCCAGCACGGTCGACATCACCGTCATCAGGATCGGCCGCAGACGCACCGCCGACGCCTCGATCACCGCGTCGCGCACATTGCGGCCTTCCTCGCGCAACTGGTTGGCGAATTCCACGATCAGGATGCCGTTCTTGGCCATCAGCCCGATCAGCATCACCATCCCCACCTGGGTATAGATGTTGATCGCCTCGCCCAGCGCAAAAAGCGTCAGGAGCGCTCCCGCCACGGCCAAGGGCACGGATAGCAGGATCACCACCGGCTGAATGAAGCTCTCGAACTGCGCCGCCAGCACCAGGAACACGATCAGAAGCGCCAGCGCGAACGTGAGCGCGATGCCGCCCGACGTCTCCTGATAGCTTTCGGCCTGCCCGGAATAGCTGATCTGCATGGCCGAGGGCATGTCCGCGGCAATCTCCTCGACCGTCGCGATGGCCGACCCGAGGTCCACACCTTCCGCCAACGACGCGCTGATCTCGACCGAGGGCAGACGATTATAGCGGTTGAAGGCCCGCACCGACGCACGCCGCTCCAGCGTCACCAGCCCGTCCAGCGGCACCAGTTCACCGGTCTCGGTCCGCACGTTCACGCCTGTCAGGTCAGTGATGTTGGTCCGCCGCTCGTCCGGCGCCTGCAGGATCACCGGGTATTGCCGGTCGCGAGAGATGAATTCGGTCACCTCCGCGGAGGCAAAGAATGTGCGCACGGCGTCCGAGATATCCCGCGCCTCGACCCCGATCTGCCGCGCCATGGCCCGGTTCACGCTGATGTCGAACCCCGGCGTGTTGACCTCGTAATTCCGCCGCACCCCGGTCAGGTCGGGACTGGCGCGCATCGCCTCTTCCATCTGCCGCGAAAACTCGGCGGCATCCTCGAAACTCGGCCCCGTCACGATCACTTCCAGCCCCGAACCGCTCCCGGCATCAAGGCCCGAAGGCGCGAAGGCACGCACGCTGGCGCGGGTGATCTTGGCAAACTCGGGGCGCAGCTCGTTCAGCACGTCGCGCGGCCCCATCTCACGCTCGCCCCACGGCGACATCACCGCCACCACAAAGGCGCGGCCCGCCTCGCCGTATTGGCCCACGATGGCAATGGTGTCTTCCACCACGCCCTCGTCGCGGTAAGGCGCGATCAGGTCCTCGACCTGGCTGACCGCGGTGTCGGTCAGCGGCAGGGCCGATCCCGGCGGCGCCTGGATCGACACGAAAAAGATGCCCCTGTCCGAGTTGGGCGTCAGTTGCGACGGCAGTTGCTGGTACAGCGTCCAGGACATTCCCGTCAGCACCGCCGCCACGGCCAGCACCACCAGCGGTGCCTTGATCGCGCGCGTCAACAGCTTGCGATACCCGTCCGAGGTGCTTTGCGTCACCCGCTTGACCGCCCGCGCGAACCAGCTGTCGTTCATGCCCTGTTTCAAAAGCTTGCTGGCAATCACCGGGCACAGCGTCAGCGCCACGAAGGTCGACAGCGCAACGGCAATGGCCAGCGTCACGCCGAACTCGCGGAAAAGCTTGCCCAGCTCGCCTTCCAGCAGCGACAGCGGCACAAAGACCGAGACCAGCACCGCCGAGGTCGATACCACCGCAAAGAACACCTGGTTCGCGCCCGTCCGCGCCGCTTGCCTGGGGTCCTCGCCTTCCTCGACCTTGCGCTCGATATTCTCCAGCACGACGATGGCGTCATCGACCACCAGCCCGATGGCCAGGATCAGCGCGAACAGCGTCAGGATGTTGATCGAAAATCCGGCCAGCGCGATCCCCGCACAGGCGCCCAACAGCGCGATGGGGATGGTCACCGCCGGAATCACCGTCGTCCGGATCGAGGTCAGGAAGACGTAGATCACCGCCACTACGATCCCCACGGCGATGGCCAGCGTGGTCAAGACCTGCCGGATCGAATTCTCGATGAAATCCGCGTCGTCCGACGTAATCTGCAGATCCGTCCCGCCCGGCAGGTCTGCCGCGATCCGCTCCACTTCCTCGCTGACCGCCGCCGAGATCGACAGCGTATTGGCCGAGGATTGCCGCAACACACCCAGGCCCAGCGCCGTCTCGCCATTGGCCCGGAATTCGCTGTCATCGCTCTCGACTCCCAGCTCGATCCGGGTCACGTCGCCCAAAAGAACCCTGCCATTCTCGTCCGACCGCACGATCAGATCCTCGAACGCCTCGACGCTCGACAGCCGCGTCTCGGTACGCAGCAAATACGTGCGCGCCTTGTTCTCGATGGTGCCCGCAGGCAGTTCCAGGTTGTTGGCCCGCAGCGCGTCGGCGATCTCGTTCGCGGTCACACCCCGCGCCGCCATCGCCTGCGGATCCAGCCAGACGCGCATAGCATAGGCCCGGTCGCCATAGATCTGCACCGCCGCGACACCTCTCAGCGTTTCCAGCCGGTCGGTGATGAACCGGTCCGCATAATCCGTCAGCTCCGAGGCCGACAGGGTCTCGGACGTCAGCGTCATCCACAGGATCGGGTCACCCTGGCTGTCGTTCTTCTCCACCTGCGGCTCTTCGGCCTCTTCAGGCAGATCGCCCGCCACGCCCTCGACCGCCGCGCGCACATCCGCCGCCGCCTGGTCGATATCCCGCCCCTGCCGGAACGTGATGACCGTGCGCAGACCGCCCAGCTCAGATTCGGTGTTCATGCTGTCGATACCCGACACGGTCGACAGCGCGCCTTCGATCACCGTCGCCAACTCGCTGTCCACCACGCCGGGACCGGCGCCGATATAGGGCACGCTGACCGTGACCTCGGCCGTGGTGGTGTCGGGCAATTCCCGCACCGGCATCCGGGTCAACCCGGCAATGCCCACCACGATGATCAGGATCGACATGACCGTGGCCAGCACGGGCCGCTTGATGCACAGGTCGGGCAGCGTCATTGCGTGTTGGCCTCTTCGTCGTCCTGTGCCGCTGCGTCGTCCTGCTGCTCCGCGTCCTCGACCACCTCGACCGACGCCCCGTCCGTCAGGTTGTCCCACCCCGCAACGACCACGCGGTCCTCCAGGCTCAGCCCCTTGCGTACCTCCGTCAGCGCGCCCAGCGACTGGCCCGGCTCGATCTCGGTGCGTACCGCGGCCCCGTCCGCGACGGTGTAGACATAACTTGCCAGCCCTTCGCTGATGATCGCGTCATCGGCAATCGCCAGACCTTCGTAGGTGTCCAGCACGATCTCGGCATCGGCGAACATGCCGCCCACCAGCCGCCCATCGGCATTGTCGATCTCGGCCCGGATGTTGAAGCTGCGCGTCTCCAGGTTCACCTCGGGCGCGCGCACGGTCACTTCGCCGTCGAATTCCGCATCCGGATAGGCCGGAGTATGCACGTTCACCGCCTGCCCCACCCTTATCTGGTCAAAATATCGCTCCGGCAGCGACACCGTCAGCTCCATCGTTGTGATGTCCGACAACCGCGTCACGGCCATGCCCTCGCCCAGGAACGTGCCCGTCTCGATGTCAATCAGCCCCAGGATCCCGTCGAACGGCGCCACAAGCGTGCGATCTTCCAGGTCGGCGCGCGCCATCATCATTGCCGCTTCCGCCCGGCGATAGGCCGCCCGCGCCTCTTCCAGCCGTGCTTCGGCCGCGGCATTGCTGTCGGTCAGCTCCTCGACCCGGCGAAATTCGTCTTCCGCCTCGGCAAAGGTCGCCTCGGCCTCGGCCAGCGCCGCGCGTGCCGCCCGGTCGTCGAGTTGCACGATAGTTTCGCCTTCGGTGACCTCTTCGCCGGAGGTGACCGGCACAGAGGTCACCCGTCCCGCCGCCGCCGGAACCAGCTCGACCGACCGCACCGGAATAAGCGTGCCGACGCCGCTCACCCGGTCCTCGATCTGCCGCGTCTCAGCCCGGGTCAGTTCCACGCGCACGGCGGGCGGCGCCGACGCGGCCTCGCCCGATCCGCCCTGCGACAGGATCTCCTGCGTGCCCCAAAGCCCCGCAGCCGCACAGGCGGCCACGACGCAAAGGCCGATCAAGACCCTGAAAACCTTACCCAAATCAAATACCTCCAAACGGCCACATGACGATACCGGGCACCGTGCCAACGCACGGGACCTTCCGATCGGGTTAATTTGCCGAAATAGGGCAGCCCGGCCCAAGGAACAGGCCACGGGTCATTCGGTCACGGGCGAATGCGGTCGCCATGCCATCACAAAACCGCGAGGTGTCGCCTGCGTAGGGTGGGCGAAAGCCCACGCGCCACGCTCACGCCAGCGATGTCACCCAAAGGATCGTCGCATCCTCATCGCTCGCCGACACCACGTTGTGGCCCATCGTGGCATCGTAATAGGCGCTGTCGCCCCGGCGCATCTCGATGGGCTCGTAGAACTCGGTGTAGAGCCGAACAACCCCGGTCAGGACGTACATGAACTCCTCGCCGTCATGGCGCACCCAGCCGTCGAACTCCTCGACTGACCGCGCCCGGATGCGGGCGCGATAGGGCAGCATCCGCTTCTTCAACAGCGCCTCGCCCAACAACTCATGCTCATAGGTCGTCGTCGCCTGCGCCGTGCCCTGCCCGGCCCGCGTCACCGCCATCCGCCCGCTGACCTGTTCGCGCTGCGGCGGCGTGAACAGCTGCGGAATGGAAATCTCCAGCCCCACCGCCAGCTTTTTCAATGCATCGTAGGTGGGCGACATCACCCCGTTCTCGATCTTCGACAGGGTGGACCGCGCCAGCCCCGCCTGCCGGGCCGCCTGTTCCAGCGTCCAGCCCCGCGATTTGCGCAATCCGCGCACCCGTTCGGCAAGGTTCAGCGGCTGGGCCGCTTCCTCTTCCCCGCTTTCGCGGGCCAGCCTGATAAGGCTCACGGGCGATCTGTCTTCCATGTCCTACGCTATACGCAGCGCCGCCATGGCTTGCAACTTCGCCGTGGCGGTCCTAATCCTCCGCCCCATGCGCTCCCAGACCGACACCACCGCGTTTCCGCCCTGCCCCGCGCCCTTCAACCTCGCGGCCCATGTGCTGCGCCACGCGGACGACCTGCCCGACAAGGTGGCCCTGGCCATCCTCGGCCTCTCCGGCGCGGAACGCTACAGCTTCGCGCGCCTGAAATCCGCCGTCCTGGGCACGGGCGCAGGCCTTTTGGAGCACGGCCTTCAACCCGGCGACCGTGTCCTCATGCGCCTCGGCAACACCGTCGACTTCCCCATCGCCTATCTCGGCGCCATCGCCGTCGGCCTCGTCCCCATCCCCACCTCCTCGCAACTGACCGAGCGCGAGGTCGCCGGCATCCTCAAGACAACGGAACCCAAAGCCATCCTGCGCGGCGCCGACATTCCTTGTCCCGACACGGATATCCCCGTCATCGGCACCGACGCCCTGCGCGCCATGCATGACAAGGCCCCGGCAGAGTTCGACATGGGCGATCCGGACCGTCTGGCCTATATCATCTACACCTCCGGCACCTCCGGCACGCCCCGCGCGGTGATGCACGCACACCGCGCCATTTGGGCGCGGCAAATGATGGTCGACGGCTGGTACGGCCTGCGCCAGGACGACCGCCTGGTGCACGCAGGCGCCTTCAACTGGACCTACACGCTCGGCACCGGCCTCATGGACCCGTGGACGGCAGGTGCCACCGCCCTTATCCCGGCCACCTCCGTCACGCCCGACCAGCTGCCTCTCCTGATGAAACGCCACGACGCCACCATCTTCGCCGCCGCCCCCGGCGTCTTCCGCAAGTTCGTCACGCCCGGCAAAACGCTCGACCTGCCGAAACTCCGCCACGGCCTGACAGCGGGCGAAAAGCTCTCGGCCACCATCGACGCCCAATGGCGCGAAGCCACTGGCACTCCGCTCTTCGAGGCCTACGGCATGTCCGAATGTTCCACCTTCATCTCCGGCCGCCCCGCTCACCCCGCCGCCCCCGGCACGCTGGGCCGCCCCCAGCCGGGCCGCAACGTGGCGCTGATCGGCGCGGACGGCCCGGTCCCGGTGGGCGAGGAAGGCACCATCGCCATCCACCGCTCCGATCCCGGCCTGATGCTGGGCTACTTGAATGAACCCGACGAAACCGCCGACCGCTTCCAGGGCGACTGGTTCCTCACCGGCGACCAGGGCGTCATGTCTCCCGAAGGCGATATCACATACCTCGGCCGCTCCGACGACATGATGAACGCCGGCGGCTTCCGCGTCTCGCCCATGGAGGTCGAGGCGGTGCTGAACGCCCACCCTGACATCGCCCAGTCCGCGGTGACCGAGATCGAGGTCAAACAGGACGCCCGCCTCATCATGGCCTTCTACACCGCCCCCGCCCCGGTTGCCGAGGACGCGCTCAAGGCCTATGTCAACGACAACCTCGCCGCCTACAAGCGCCCCCGTGGCTTCTTCCACCTCGACGCGCTGCCCACGGGCGCCAACGGAAAACTCCTGCGCCGCGCCCTGCGGCCGATCTACAAGGACCTGCATGGTCAAGCTTGATATCGTCTCCGACCCGATCTGCCCGTGGTGCTATATCGGCAAGGCCTGCCTCGATAAGGCGCTGGCCGAACGCCCCGGCCACCCGTTCGAGATCGAATGGCACCCGTTCCAGCTCAACCCCGACATGCCGCCCGAGGGCATGGACCGGCGTGAGTACCTCGAAGCAAAATTCGGCGGCAAGGACGGCGCGGTTCAGGCCTATGCCCCCATCGCCGAACGGGCCCAGGCCGAGGGGCTGACAATCAATTTCGACAAGATCACGCGCACGCCCAACACCATGGACGCTCACCGCCTGATCCACTGGGCGGGCATCGAAGGTCGCCAGATGGCCGTCGCCATGTCGCTCTTCCGCGCCTATTTCGAGGACGGACGCGATATCAGCGACCCCGAGGTTCTGGGCGATATCGCCGACAGTGCCGAGATGGACGCCGCGGTGGTTCAGAAACTGCTGGCCTCCGACGCCGATATCGAGGGCATCGCGGGCCGCGACAAGGCCTTCCGCGAGATGGGCGTGACCGGCGTGCCCTGCTTCATCGTCGCGGGCAAACACGCCGTGCCGGGCTGTCAGGCTCCCGACCTCTGGATCAAGGTCATCGACGAGATCGTAGAGAATCTCGAAAGCGGTGAAGACACCGCCATCTGAGCACACTCCGCCTGTGGCATGACCCCGGCACCCGCCTGCCCCCTTGCCATCGACGCCGCATCCCTGTTCCTTTGGGACCGGCGACACCGACACGAGGGCTGACATGCGCGGATTGCGACTTCTCCTGCTTCTCTCGACCCTGCCGGCCATCATCATCGGCGGCACCGTCTTTTTCCATCTGGTCGAAGGCTGGAGCTGGCTCGACAGCTATTTCTTCACCGTCATTACCCTGTCCACCGTCGGCTACGGCAGCCTGGTTCCGGCCACGGCCGCGGGCAAGATCGGCACGACGATCTTCATCTTCGTGGGCCTTGGTGTCTTCGCCATCGCCGTGCAACAGATCGGCGCATTCGCCATGCGCAAGCGCGAGGAACACACCGAATGGCTCGTGGGCAAGCTGCATCACGGCCCGCCCCGGCCCTCGGACGAAGAAGGCACGCAAGCCAATATTGACCGCCGGCCCGGCGACTGACGCACTTGTGCGAAAACGGCGGGACTTCTGTGCAAATCCCGCTCTGGCGCACATCCCGGTGCCATGATAGCGCCCGTTCATGACCGCCCCCACCGACCATCCCGCCACCGCCACCACGCCCGTCATGGGGCGGGCCGAATTCGTGGCGCTCATGGCGATGCTGGTGGCCACGGTGGCCTATTCCATCGACGCCATGCTCCCCGCCATGCCCGCCATCGGAACCGAACTGTCGCCGGACGCACCCAACCGCGCCCAGCTGGTGATCGGCAGCTTCGTGCTGGGCCTCGGCTTCGGCACGTTCTTCGTCGGCGCGCTGTCGGATGCCTACGGGCGCAAGCGGGTCATCACCTACGGCGCGGGCGTTTATTGCGCCGGCGCGCTGCTGGCCCTTCTGGCCCCCACGCTCGAAACCGTGCTGGCCGCCCGCGTGCTTCAGGGCCTCGGTGCCGCCGCGGCCCGGGTCGTGGCAATGGCCATCATCCGCGACCTCTACAAGGGCCGCGAAATGGCCCGGCTGATGAGCTTCATCATGCTGGTCTTCACCCTCGTCCCGGCCATCGCGCCCATGGCCGGCGCCGGCATCATCAGCCTCTTCGAATGGCGCGGCATCTTCATCTCCTTCCTCGTGTTCTCGGGGATCAGCGTGGTCTGGATGGCCACCCGCCTGGTCGAGCCGCTGCCCCTAGAGCGCCGCGCCTCCTTCCGTCCGAAAAAGCTGCTCGCCGCCGCCGCCGAGGTCTTCCGCTATCCCATGGTGCGCCTCTCGATGGCCGTGCAGACGCTCTGTTTCGCCATGCTCTTTTCCTCGGTCAGTTCGATCCAGCAGATCATGGACGTGACCTATGACCGGGCCGAGGAATTCCCGTTCTGGTTCGCCGCCATCGCCGCCGTCGCGGCACTGGGCAGCGTGGTGAACGCCGCGCTGGTGATGCGTCTGGGCATGCGCCGCCTGATCCAGATGGCCCTGATGATCGAGGCCGGGCTGACCCTCGCCGTGCTCGCCGCCTTCCTCGCGGGCTTCGGCAGCTTCCCGATCTATTTCGTCTGGCAGGTCACGGTATTCTTCCAGATCGGTCTGACGCTCGGCAACCTCAACGCCCTGGCGCTCGAACCCTTGGGCCATATCGCCGGCATGGCCGCGTCGATCACGGCGGGCCTTGCCACGGTGGGCTCCATCCTGCTGGCCGTCCCGGTGGGCCTCGCCTTCAACGGCACCCCCCTACCCTTGCTGATCGGCGTCGCGAGTTTTGCCAGCCTCGCCCTCCTGCTGACGCAGTTCATGCGCAAGCTCGACCGAGAGCAGAGCCCGCCGCACTGAGCGCCCGGAATTTAATCGGTATACTGTCGCATACCGTCTGGTCAAAACCGCAATCATGGTCTATGACGCGCGCAAGACTCACGCTTTGTCATGTCCTGATCGAAAGGTATTTCCGATGGCCGACACCTCCACTCCCGATATCATCTACACCAAGGTCGACGAGGCCCCCGAACTGGCCAGTGCGTCCCTCCTGCCCATCATCCAGAGCTTCGCCACCGCCGCCGACATCACCGTCGGCACCCGCGACATCTCGCTGGCAGGCCGCATTCTCGCCACCTTCCCCGATCACCTGACCGAGGATCAGCGCGTCTCCGACGACCTCGCCGCCCTGGGCGAACTGGTCAAGCAACCCGGCGCCAACGTCATCAAGCTGCCCAACATCTCGGCCTCCGTGCCGCAGCTCGTCGCCGCCGTGCGCGAACTTCAGGGCCAGGGATATGATATCCCCGACTATCCCGAGACACCCGAAACCGACGCGGAAAAAGAGGTCCGCGCCCGCTACGATGCCATCAAAGGCTCGGCCGTGAACCCCGTCCTGCGTGAGGGCAACTCCGACCGCCGCGCCGCCGCGCCGGTCAAGAAATACGCTCAGAACAACCCGCACCGCATGGGTGACTGGTCGTCCGACAGCAAGACGCGCGTCGCCTCGATGGATGCCGATGATTTCTTCTCGAACGAGAAATCCGCCACGCTCGACGGCGCCGCCACCGCCAAAATCGTGCTGGAAGGAGCCAACGGCGAAACTGTCCTCAAGGACGGTGTCAGCTATCCCGCTGGCACCGTGGTCGACGCCACCTACATGAGTGCCTCCGCGCTGGATGCCTTCCTCGCCGAGGAAATCAAGAAGACCAAGGAAGAGGGCGTCCTCTTCTCGATCCACCTGAAGGCCACCATGATGAAGGTCTCCGACCCCATCATCTTCGGCCACGCGGTCAAGGAGTGGCTGAAGCCGGTGTTCGAAAAGTACGGCGACCGGATGAAGGAACTGGGCGTCAACCCCGCCTCCGGCATGGGCGACCTTCTGGAACGGGTCAAGGACGACGCCGAAATCATGGCCGCCATCGAGGATTGCCGCGCGGCACGCCCGCCCATGTACATGGTCGACAGCGACCGCGGTATCACCAACCTGCACGTGCCCTCGGACGTCATCATCGACGCCTCCATGCCCGCCCTCATCCGCTCGGGCGGCAAGGGATGGGGTCCGGACAACAAGGAACACGATGCCGTCTGCGTCATCCCCGACAGTTCCTACGCGCCGGTCTATGACGAGAGCATCAAGTTCTTCAAGGAAAACGGAAAACTCGACCCCGCCACCGCCGGCACCGTCCAGAACCTGGGCCTGATGGCGCAAAAGGCCGAAGAATACGGCTCCCACCCCACCACCTTCGAGATCCCCGAGGACGGCACCGTCAAGATGATCCTCGAAGACGGCACCGTTCTGCATTCGCACGAAGTCAAGAAAGGCGACATTTGGCGCTCCGCCTCGGCCCGCAAGGCGCCCATCGAGGACTGGGTGAACCTTGCCATCGAACGGCAGAAGGCCACCGGCTACCGCGCGATCTTCTGGCTGGATAAGACCCGCGCCCACGATGCCGAGCTCATCTCCTTCGTGAAGCCGATCCTGGAAGCCAAGGGCGTCGCCGACAAGTTCGAGATCATGGCCCCGCGCGAGGCCACCCGCGCCAGCTTGGAAACCATCACCAAGGGCGAAAACACCATCGCCATCACCGGCAACGTGCTGCGCGACTACCTCACCGACCTCTTCCCCATCCTCGAACTGGCCACCTCGGCCAAGATGCTGTCGATCGTGAAGCTGATGAACGGCGGCGGCCTGTTCGAGACCGGCGCCGGCGGCTCCGCGCCCAAGCACGTGCAACAGCTGCAGTCGGAAAACCACCTGCGCTGGGACAGCCTTGGCGAATTCTGCGCCCTGGGCGAAAGCTTCAAGTTCCTGGGCGAGACCAAGGACAACGCCCGCGCCCGCATCCTCGGCGAGACCATCGAGGAAGCGACGCAAGGCATCCTCGACCACAACCGTTCGCCCTCGCGCAAAGTGGGCGAGCCCGACAACCGCGACAGCCACTACTGGTTCGCCCGCTACTGGGCCGAGGCACTGGCCGCGCAAACCGACGATCCCAAGCTGGCCGAGGAATTCGCGCCGATGGCCAAGGCGCTGGCCGAGAACGAGGACCAGATCGTCTCGGAACTCGCCGCGGCCCAGGGCAGCCCGGCGGATACCGGCGGCTACTACCACCCCGACGAAGGCCGCCTTGCCGCGGTGATGCGCCCCAGCCCCACGCTGAACGGCATCATCGGCAAGTAACCGGCACCACTGCAGAAAATCAGGCCGCCCCGGCGCGACACCGGGGCGGCTTTTTCATACAAGACCTGTTCATCCTTTGAACGACACGCCACTAAATCGGGCAGCGGCCCGTCCAATTCAGGCATCATGGCGGGCTGACATGGAAGTGACAGGGTGCCTGCCCTATCTCACACGGATGGACAGCACCGACCCGCCCAAAGTACCGCACTCCCCGATCGAAGACGCCCAGGGCATCGCCCTCGGCGTCATCCTATGCGGGGTCGGCATCCACATCCTGACCACCGTGGGCCTCATCACCGGCCAGACCGCCGGCGTGGCCGTAATTCTCAGCTACCTCACAGGCTGGTCGTTCGGGGTGGTTTTCTTTCTCATCAACCTGCCGTTCTACGCGCTGGCCTATGGCAAGCTCGGGCTGGAATTCACCGTGAAGTCACTTGTGTCGGTCGGCCTGCTGTCCATCGTCACCGACCTCCTGCCGCTCGGCTTCACCATCGACCACCTGCACCCCGCCCTCGGCGCCGTGATCTTCGGGGCGACGGTGGGCATGGGCCTTCTGGCCATGTTCCGGCACAAAAGCTCGCTCGGCGGGCTTGGCGTCGTCGCCTTCTGGGTGCAGGAGAAGATCGGCTTCCGCGCGGGCTATGTGCAGTTGATGACCGACGCGGTGATCTTCACCGTCGCCGCCCTCCTCTTCCCGCTCAGCGTGGTGGGCTGGTCGCTCCTGGGCGCGCTGGTGCTCAACCTTGTGATCACCTTCAACCACAACCGCAAACGCTACATCGCGAATTGATCCTCATGACGATGCCGGGATAAAACCCGGCCCATCGCGTAGGGTGGGTGAAAACCCACGCGTCCCCGAACCGGGCCCCTACGCCCCGCGCCCATGCGTCTTGGCGTACATCTCCGCGATCATCCGGCTGGCCGTCTTCTCGAACGCGAACGGCAAGACCGCATGCACCAACGCGCAGAAGCCCGCAGCAAATAGTTTAACACTAAACGATCCGGCGAACCGGGCATGTTCGACATAGGTTTCATCAACGCTCTGCGGATGGGAAAGGAAAAGACGCGCCAGCATGGAAGCCTCCTGTTGTTCAATTTCCAGCACCTTAACAGCGCCATGCCGAGACGTTTTCTCAATCTTTGAGCAAAATCCTTTTAATCCGAGAAGATTTCCCACTATTATGTCATCATGTGGAAAATAGACGATCTAGATCGGAAAATACTACACGAACTGCAACGCGACGCATCGCTTGGGCTGGAGGAAATCGGCACCCGCGTCGGCCTCTCGCGCAACGCCTGCTGGCGGCGCATCAAGACGATGGAAGACGCCGGCATCATCCGCGCCCGCGTCACGCTTCTGGATGCCGCCAAGCTGAACCTCGGTCTAACCGTCTTCATCCAGGTCCGCGCTGCCCAGCATGACGCGCACTGGCTCGAAACCTTCGCCCGCGCCACCCGCGCCATGCCCGAAATCTTGGGCGTCTACCGCATGACCGGCGATCTCGATTACCTGATCCGCGCCCGCGTGGCCGACATGGCCGACTACGACCGGCTCTACCAGACCCTCGTCGCCCGCGTGCCGATGCGCGATGTCTCCGCCAGCTTCGTGATGGAGGAAATCAAGGACACCACGGCCCTGCCGCTCTAACGCCCTGGTGCCGCATGCCGAATGCGCTCAGTTGCGCGCCCCAGACATGGTGCCGAAGAAATCAATGTCCTCCACCGTGATCACTCCGCCCAGGATGACGTAAGCCGCAATCGCCCACAGCACGAAGGCCACGCCTGTCACGATGATGAACTTCTTGCGCAGGTGATGCTTTTCGGGAGAGCCCTTGTGCGTGCCGTCCACCGTCGTACCCGCCTCGCCTTGGGTCTGGATGCGGATCGGCAGGGCGATCAGGAAGGTCATGAACCAGATCACCAGAAACAGAACGATGCCCGACGCGATTCCCATCAGACCTGCTCCAGTTCCACGAGGCAGCCGTTGAAATCCTTGGGATGCAAAAACAGCACCGGCTTGCCATGCGCGCCGATCTTGGGCTCGCCGCTGCCCAGCACCCGCGCGCCGCTTTCCTTCAGGTGGTCGCGCGCCGCGAGAATGTCCTCGACCTCATAACAGACATGGTGAATGCCCCCCGCCGGGTTCTTTTCAAGGAACCCGTTGATCGGGCTGTCCTCGCCCAGGGGATACAGCAGTTCGATCTTGGTGTTGGGCAGTTCGATGAAGATCACGGTAACCCCGTGGTCCGGCTCGTCCTGCGGCGCGCCCACAGTGGCGCCCAGCGCAGTGCGGTACTGGTCCGCCGCTGCCTCCAGGTCGGGCACGGCGATGGCCACGTGGTTCAGGCGTCCGATCATGGCACACTCCCTTCGTCTGTCAGATTCTGCGCATGTTATGGGCCTCTCGCGCCGCAGGGGCAAGCGACACGCCGACGCAACCCCGCCGTCCTCGCACCCTTTTCGGCGAAATTTTTGCCGCTTGCTTAACCCTTCGTTAGCCATGGCTGCTTAGCGTCGAGCCTGTTCGGGACCCATTCCCGCATGTGCCACTCACCAGGAGCAGCCCCATGGACGACACTGACAGCCTGACCCTGACCAAGACACCAACCGCGCAACGCCCGCTTCTCGGCCTGACGATTCTCGTGGTCGAGGACAGCCGCTATGCGTGCGAGGCGATGCGCCTGATGTGCCTGCGCAGCGGCGCGCGGATCCGGCGGGCCGATTGCCTGCGCTCGGCGCGACGCCACCTGTCGGTCTATCGCCCCTCGGTCGTGATCGTCGACCTTGGCCTGCCCGACGGCTCTGGCCTCGACCTGATCGCAGAGCTTTCGTCCGCCATCCCGCGGGTCAGCGGCCTGCTCGCCCTCAGCGGCAACACTTCGCTGCACCAGGCGGCGATCAATGCCGGGGCCGATGGCTTTCTCGGAAAACCGTTGGACAGCCTCGGCGCGTTTCAGCAGGCGGTTCTCGGCGCGCTGCCCGACAGCTTCGGCCCGACCGGACCGCGCGAGGTTCCGCAGGTCACCATCGCCCCCGATCCGATGGCCTATCGTGACGACATGACCCGCGTCGCCGACCTGCTGGAAGAGCGGCGCGACGGCTCGATGCTGGATTACGTGGCGCAATTCCTCGATGGTGTCGCACGCTGCGCCGACGACACGGCCCTTGCCGAGGCCGCCAGCGATCTTGCGGCGGCCCGGGCGCGCGGGCGCGTGACGCCCGAGACCGTTCCGGCGCTCATCGAGATGGTCAAGGCACGGCTGACCTGCAGCTTCGCGATCTGAAGCGTTTCGCCTTTTACCTGAGCCATCAGCGAAAGGTGAAACACGTGCAACGGTTGGCTGTTGTACTGGGTTTCGCGGGCAAGCTGCACATCAGGTTGTCGCGAAACGCTTCAGGCCTGGCCTACACGGTCTGCGCCGGGTCCGACGCCCGGCGCACCAGGCGGGTCAGGTCGGCCAGCCGCTCCTTCTGGCGGCCTTCCGCATCGAAATTATCCGGCGACAGCCAGAACTGGAAGGCTTCGTGCAGCGCCGGCCAATCCTTGTCGATCACCGCGAACCATGCCGTGTCCCGGTTGCGCCCCTTCACGACGGTCGCCTGCACGAACACCCCTTCAAAGCTGAAACCGAACCGCTGCGCCGCCCGCCTTGAGGGCGCATTCAGCGCGTCGCATTTCCATTCGTACCGGCGATAGCCCGCCTCGAACGCCCATTGCATCATCAGGAACATCGCCTCGGTCGCCGCCCGGGTCCGCTGCATCCGCGGTGCCATCGCGATGAACCCCACCTCGATCGACCCCGACTCGGGCTTGATCCGCAGGTAGGACGCAAAGCCGCCATAGGCACCGGCATCCTTGTCGTAGATAGCGTAGAAAAGGATCGTGTCCTTGGCCGTCTCGTCGCGCATCCACCGATGAAACTGCGCCGCCGAGGCGAATGGCCCCACCGGCATGTAATCCCATACCCAGTCGTTCCCGTCGAACGCCTTGAACAGGATCGCCGCGTGCCGGTCGGCGTCCAGCGCCTCCAGCCGCACGTAACGTCCTTCCAGTGGCGTCATGTCCGGCGCGGGCGGCACCGTCCAATTCGGGATTTCCGGCCCAACCGGGCGCTTTTCGGTCATCGGCATATCGTCCTTTTGTGCGGACACTATGCAGACCCTGACCGAAGAGGAAAGCGAAAGCTTACAAGGTCAGTTTCGGATCGCTCCCCAGCTCCAGTCCCGGAAATATCGTGCGCTCGATCACGCCGCGGTCCATGCCGAAGAGGTCCCGCATCGCCCAGCCCGCGAAGGCGCGCACGTCGCGCGTGGGCATCAGGTCGCGCCGCTGGTACAGGTCCGCCTCGGACAGCCCCGGCCAGTCGGAAAGAACGCGCCCGCCGCGCACCGCGCCCCCGGCCAGCAGCATCGCCCCCGCGGTGCCGTGATCGGTGCCGCCGCTGCCGTTCCAACGCGCGGTCCGCCCGAACTCGGTCAGCGCCAGAACCGCGGTCTTGTCCCAAACGTCGCCCAGTTCCTGCCGCAGGGTCAGAACCGCCTCCTGCAACGGGTCCAGCGCGCGCGGCAGCGTCCGGTCCTGCCGGGCATGCGTGTCGAACCCGTTGAGCGAAAAGGCGGCGATGCGGCTCTCCTGCCGCAACCGCTCGGCGGCAAAGCGCACGATGCTGCCGACGCGGTCGGCCTCCCGCGTCGGCTGCATGTTGTCCTGCATCGCATTCATCATCGCGCCGGCGTCCAAGTCCTCGCCCCCGGTCATCTCCATCACCTCGGCCCGCGACAGCGCGATCGCCTCGTCGATCGAATCGCGAAAGAGCGGATCGTCATGCATCACCTGCTCCAGCAGGCGCTGCGCCTGCGGGCTCAGCGCCAGCGCCGCCTCGGGCGACCAGTTCGCCACGGGCGCATCGCCCGTCAACAACAGCATGTCCTCGCGGCCCACCGCATAGGCCGTCTCGCTGGTGACGCCGGGCATGGTTTGCAGCATCCGGTTCAACCACCCGTCCCGGGCCTGGCCCGCGGCATCCGGTCCGGTCCCGGCCTCCAGGATGTCCTGCCCGTCGAAATGGCTCCGCTTGTCGCGGTACGGGGTCGACACCGCATGAGCAAAGCCCAGTTCCCCTTTCTCCCAGAGCGGCATCAGGCCCGACAGCGCAGGGTGCAGGCCGAAAAACCCGTCCAGGTCGGGGCCCGCCTCAGGGATGCCGTCGCGCAGCCCGGCAAAGCCGGGATCGCCCAGCGGGCGCACCGTATCCAGCCCGTCCATCGCGCCGCGAAGGATGATCACCACCAGCCGTGCATCCCACGGCCCGCTTGCCATCGTCACCGGCGTCACCAGGGGGCTGGCTGCCAGCGAACAGCCCAGCGCCAGGCTCCGGCTCATGAAGGCACGGCGTGAAGTGACTGTCATCGGCACGTCTCCCTAAAATCTCTGGAACGCGGGCGAGGCAAGGACCAGCCCGATCCCCTCGGCCCGCGTTTCGGCGGCCCCGGCGGCAAAGCGGACCGCCTCCGGCACATCCGGCCCGAGTGCCGTTTCGACGAACTCTCGCGGGTCCGGCAGCTGGCGCATCATGCGGAACGGCACGCTCATGCCCCATTGCAGCCGCGCCGCCATGCGCTGCGGCGTGATCCAGGCGGCGTCCGCCTCGGGCCAACCGTCCGGTCCGGGCGGCGCGCCCCAGGTCTGGCCCATCAACGTCATCGGGTTCATGATATGACGCATGATCGCGCGGGGTTTGGCCGGCAGGTGCCGGGGCGTGATATCCAGCGCCCGCAGGCCCGACGTGACGAAATCCATTGGTTGTTTCACGTTGCCCACGCCCTCGGACCAGGCCGCGGGATGCTCCAGCATGGCCGCGTAGACCGGCAGCAGCTGCCCGTCCTGCGCGCGGTACGCCTCGGCCATCGCCGCAACCATCCCGGCATCCGGCGTGTCGCCACAGAAATGCACCGCCAGTTTCCGCGCCAGGTGCGTCGCGGTCGCCGGATGCGCAGCCAGGTCCTCCAGCGCGTCCATCACGCGATCAAGGGCGGGCGCCTCGCCGCCATAGTCTCGGCCCATGAATGCCAGCGGCCCCGGCTCGGCATATCTCGCGCGAAAGACAAACCCTTTTTCACGTTGATAGCCAAGCCCGGTCAACACCTGCGCAAGCTGTCGCACGTCGGCCTGGCCATAGGGGCCATCCACGCCCAGCGTATGCAGTTCCAGCATTTCCCGCGCCAGGTTCTCGTTCAGGCCAAGCTCCCGGCCGCGCTTCGTCACGACGGCGCTGTTCGGGCCCACCGATCGCGTCTGGTCGAGATAGAGCAGCATCAGCGGATGCGTCGCCGCCGCCTTCAGCATGTCCGCGAACCGACCCGCCACATGCGGCCGGATCGCATCCTCGACATAGCCTGCCTGGCCAAATCGCGGCGGTCCGCCCTTGCCGCGCGCGGTGAAGTGATCGGCCCAGAATGCCACCAGGCGCTCGCGCAGGCCGTCCTCCGTGGTCACGCGGCGCAATACCGTCTGGCGAAACCACCCCGCCGCCTCGGTTCGCAACTGACGGACCAGCGCACGCTCCTCCTTGAGGGCCGCGTCACGCCTGTCCTGCCTCTCGGCACTGCGGCGCCGCCGCTTGGCATCGCTCACCGCGGCGTGAACCTGCCGCACGGCCTCGAACCCGGGCGCGGGAAACGCCGCGGCGGCCTTGTCGGGCCCGGCCAGCAGCGCAAGCATGGCGTCCGGTGTCTCGGGCGCCGCGACCGAAGGTGACAGTCCGCATCCGAAACGAATGGCGGCGCGGGCCGGGTCGAAAGGCATGCGACTCCCTTTCAGGTTGGAACGGTCGGTACGGCCTCGAATATGGGGGCGATCCCGCCAGATGTCACGAGGGCGGAACGCCGGGGTCCGAGGCGATCGGCGGTTTGCCACCCACCGCGGCGGAACCCGCCCGACACTGGCGCGTTGCTGTGTGACAGCAAACCGAAAGGCCCAGCCATGCCCAGCATATACGACGCGATCCGCGCCGACCACGACAACCACCGCGCCCTCCTTGACCGGATCGAAGACACCTCCGGCGACAGCGACGATCGCAAGTCCGCGTGGAAGGAGTTCTACGAGGATGTCAAATCGCATGCCGCGGCCGAGGAAGAGACGTTCTATTCCAAGCTCATGACCAAGACCTGGGGCCAGGATTCGGCCCGCCACTCGGTGCACGAACACCAGCAGCTCGACGACATCATGGAAGAGCTGAACGAGGGCGACATGGCCTCACCGGGCTGGCTCACCCGCTTCAAGACGCTGAAACACGACTACGAACACCACATGGACGAGGAAGAGGACGAGGTCTTCGCCCGCGCCCAGGAGGTCATTCCCGAGGACGAAATCGAAGGCTACGGCGAACGCTTCGAGAAACGCAAGTCCAAGGAACGCGGCCTGATCGACGACAAGCGCGAAGACAGCCTGGAAGACTGAAGGAGCCCCGCGTGCCGGACAAACCCCGCCTTGTCGGCGTCAACCACATCGTACTCGAAGTCGGCGATCTCGATGCAGCGCTGGACTTCTGGCGCGCCATTTTCGATTTCAAACTGCGCGGAAGGGGCGACGGACACGTCTTCCTCGACATGGGTGACCAGTTCATCGGCCTTTTCGAAGGCAAGACCCAACCCCGCGACGAACACCGTCACTTCGGCCTCGTGGTCGACGACCGGTCCCGCGTGCGCGACCTCGCCCGCGCCGCCGGGGCCGAGGTGATGGAGACCGACTTTCTCGACCTGCGCGACCCATGGGGCAACCGCATCCAGGTGGTGGACTATGCCGACCTTCAGTTCTCCAAGACCGACGCGGTTCTGCGCGGCATGGGCCTCGACCTGAAGAAATCGCAAAGCGCCAAACAGGAACTGGAAGACAAGGGCATGGGGTGAAAACCGCCCCCTGCCCCGTCCCGGGTTTGACCCGGGACCTCTAACGCGGCGGTCACCCGTAGGGTGGGTGAAAACCCACGCGCCCCGACTTCACTGCTCGCGCGGCAAAACCCGCAGGCCCAATTCCATCAACTGATCACTCGCCGGCTCGCTCGGCGCGTTCATCATCAGGTCCTCGGCCCGCTGGTTCATCGGGAACATGATCACCTCGCGGATATTCTGCTCGTCCGCCAGCAGCATCACGATCCGGTCGATCCCCGCAGCACAGCCCCCGTGCGGCGGCGCGCCGTACTGGAACGCACCGACCATGCCGCCGAACCGCTTGCGCACTTCCGCCTCGTCATAGCCCGCCAGCTCGAACGCCTTGATCATCGTCTCCAGCTTGTGGTTCCGGATCGCGCCACTGACCAGCTCATAGCCGTTGCAGCTCAGGTCATACTGATACCCCAGCACCTTCAGCGGGTCGCCCTCCAGCGCCTCGATCCCGCCCTGCGGCATCGAGAACGGGTTGTGCGAAAAGTCGATCTCGCCCGATTCCTCGTCGGCCTCGTACATCGGGAAATCCACGATCCACGCAAAGGCAAAGCGGTCCTCGTCGCTCAGCCCCAGTTCCTCGCCGATCGTCACCCGCGCCTTGCCCGCCACCCGCTCGAACGCGGCCGGCTTGCCGCCGAGGAAGAACGCCGCATCCCCAACGCCAAGGTCCAGTTGTTCGCGAATGGCTTCCGTCCGCTCCGGCCCGATATTCTTGGCCAGCGGCCCGGCGGCTTCAGGTTTCGTTGACCACTGATCAGTTGCGCGGGCGACTCTCTCTTCCCAAGCTTCTTTGCTCTCGCCTTTTCTTTGGGGATACTCGTTCGCATCGAACACGACGCCGTCTGCACTGACGCCTTCCTCCCGCCAGAAGATATACCCCATCCCCGGCAGGCCCTCTTTCTGGGCAAAGGCATTCATCCGGTCGCAGAATTTCCTGCTGCCGCCCGTGGGCGCTGGAATGGCACGAATTTCCGTGCCGTCCTGCTCCAGCAGCTTGGCGAAAATGGCAAAGCCCGAGCCGCGGAAATGCTCGCTCACATCCTGCATCTTGATCGGGTTGCGCAGGTCCGGCTTGTCGGTGCCATACCACAGCGCCGCGTCACGGTAGGAGATCTGCTCCCACTCCTGGTCCACCGCCTTGCCGCCGCCGAACTCCTCGAACAGGCCCTTGATCACCGGCTGGATCGTGTCGAACACGTCCTGCTGCTCGACGAACGACATCTCCATGTCCAGCTGGTAGAAATCCGTGGGCGAGCGGTCGGCGCGCGGGTCCTCGTCGCGGAAACACGGCGCGATCTGGAAATACTTGTCGAACCCGCTGACCATGATCAGCTGCTTGAACTGCTGCGGCGCCTGCGGCAGCGCATAGAACTTGCCCGGATGCAGGCGCGACGGCACCAGGAAGTCGCGCGCCCCCTCGGGGCTGGACGCGGTGATGATCGGCGTCTGGTACTCGCGGAACCCGATGTCCCACATGCGTTTGCGGATGCTGGCCACCACGTCCGAGCGCAGCTTCATGTTGTCCTGCATCGCCTCGCGCCGCAGGTCCAGATAGCGATAGCGCAGTCGCGTTTCTTCCGGGTATTCCTGATCGCCGAACACGATCAGCGGCAGCTCCTTGGCGCTGCCCAGCACCTCGACATCCCGAATGAACACCTCGATCTCGCCGGTGGGGATCTTGGGGTTCACCAGGCTCTCGTCGCGCGCCTTCACCTCGCCGTCGATGCGGATGCACCATTCGCTGCGCAGTTTCTCGACCTCGGAAAACACCTTGCTGTCGGGATCGCACAGCACCTGCGTCATGCCGTAATGATCGCGCAAATCGATGAACAGAACCCCGCCATGGTCCCGGATCCGGTGCACCCAGCCCGACAGGCGAACGGTGTCCCCGACATTCGATTTCGTCAGCTCGGCGCAGGTATGGCTGCGATATGCGTGCATGAGGTCCTCTCCGGGCGGCTGAAACTGCCCATTTCGCGTGCAATTCGGTTCGCGCCGATACACCTTGGCGGGGCGGCAAAGTCAAGGCCTGCAAGGCTATTTCCCGCCCGGGCGGAACCGGGCCGCATCTTAAAACATTTACAGAAAGTTAATTTTGCGCAAAGATTCCGGCTATCGGGCGGAAAACATGCGGGAAAACCGCAACACTGGCAGGTTTCACACCAACGTAGGCGCCGCTGTGGGCGCGCGAAGAAATGGGGTGAGCCATGTGGACCAAGTTGCTCGATGTGTTCGTTACACATCTCTTTCGCAAAGGCGATTTCAGCCTGACCTATCCCGACGGCACGACGCGCCGCTACGGTGACGGCGGCACGCCCTCCGTGGCGATGACCCTGCATGACCCCGCCCTGCCCCGCCGCATCATCCTGTCGCCCGAACTGGCCGTGGGCGAAGGCTACATGGACGGAACGATCACCCTCGCGGATGACGATCTGCGCGGTTTTCTCAGCCTCGCGGTCGACAACATCGCCCGCCAGGGCAGCCCGTGGTTCCACCGCCCGCTCGACCTGATGCGCCACGCCAGCCGCTGGCTGAAACAGTTCAACCCGGCCAAGCGGGCACGCGCGAACGTGGCCCACCACTACGACCTCTCGGGAGAGCTTTACGACCTCTTCCTCGACAAGGACCGGCAATATTCCTGCGCCTATTTCGCCCGCCCCGACATGACGCTGGAAGAGGCGCAGGAGGCCAAGAAACACCACATCGCCCGCAAACTGCTGCTCAAGCCCGGAATGCGCGTGCTCGATATCGGCTGCGGCTGGGGCGGAATGGCGCTGACGCTCGCGCGCGACTACGGCGCGCATGTGGTCGGGGTCACCCTCTCCGAGGAACAGCACGCCCTGGCCACCAAGCGCGCCGCCGAGGCGGGCCTCTCCGACAAGGTACAGTTCCACTTGATGGATTACCGCGCCGTCACCGGCACCTTCGACCGCATCGTCTCGGTCGGCATGTTCGAGCATGTGGGCGTGCCGCATTACCGCGAATATTTCCGCAATGTGCACGACCTTCTGTCCGAGGATGGCGTGGCCCTCATCCACACCATCGGCCATACCGATCCGCCGGGCACCACGAACCCGTGGATCCTGAAATACATCTTTCCCGGCGGCTATTGCCCCGCTCTCTCCGAGGCGACCCGCGCGATCGAGGTCAACGACCTGCACAGCTGCGATATCGAGGTCTGGCGCCTGCATTACGCCGAAACGCTGTGCCACTGGTACGACCGCTTCATGGCCAACATAGACCGCGCCCGCGAACTCTATGACGACCGCTTCTGCCGCATGTGGCGCTACTACCTCCTCGCCTGCGAGGCGACGTTCCGCTACAACAGCCAGGTCGTGTTCCAGTTCCAGCTCTCGCGCCGGCAGGACGCTGTGCCACTCACCCGCGACTATCTCTACAGCGACGCCGCTGCCGAAGAGCTGCGCCACGCCGCGGAATAGCCCTCAGTCCAGCCGCGCCGGGATCAACCCGCGCAGCGCATTGCCCACGTAAAGCGCCCGCGCTCCGGCCAGGTCGGCCGGCGTCAGCACCGCCTCCCGCGCCCGGCCCTCCGCGATCAAGCTCGCCCGCAGCACACCCGGCAACACACCGCAACTCAGCGATGGCGTCTCCAACCCGTCGCCCCGGTCAACGAAAATATTGGTGATCGTCCCCTCGCAGACCGCGCCATCCGAGTTGAGAAAGATCACTTCCTCCACCCCCTCGGGCAACTCCGCGCGCGTCCGGTCATACAACTCGCGCTCGGTGCTCTTGACCGTCAACCACGGATCGGTCGCGATTAGCCGCGTCTCGGACACCGCCAGCCGCCAGGCCCGTCCCTCCGGCTCGGGCGTGAACTCATGCAAGGTGACCTCTACCTGCCCGCCCGCATCCACCGTCAGGCGCAGCCGCCGCGGCGCGCTCGCCTCGACCGCCTCAAGCGCTGCGTCCAGCCCGTCGATCCCGATCCCCAGCCGCGCCGCGCTCGCCCGCAGCCGCTCCAGGTGCAGCGCCTTGCGGTGCAAGCCTTCATCGGGCGTCCACAGCCCTGTCTCGATCAGGCGAAATCCGCGATCAGCCGGCGGGCAAAGCGGGCTTTCCATAGGGCTTCCTCGTATTCCGACGCGGCGGTGCTGTCATAGACCACGCCGCCACCCACGTTCAGCGTCGCACGTCCGTCCTCCACAAGCAAACTGCGGATCGCCACGTTGAATTCCGACCGCCCGTCCGGCGCGGCCCAGCCGATGGTGCCGCAATAGACATCGCGCGCGCCGTCCTCCAGCCCCGCCAGGATCTGCATCGCCCGAATCTTCGGCGCGCCCGTGATCGACCCGCAGGGAAACAGCGCCCGGAAAATCCCGGACAGCGTCGTCCCTTCCAGCATCCGCCCGCGAATGAGCGAGGTCATCTGGTGCACCGTCGCCAGGCTCTCCACCGTGAACAGCTCCGGCACCTCGATACTGCCGATCTCGCAGATCCGCCCCAGGTCGTTGCGCAACAGGTCCACGATCATCAGGTTCTCGGCCTGGTTCTTTTCATCCGCCATCAGGAACCGGCAGCGCCGCGCATCCTCCTCGGCATCCTCGCTGCGCGGCTGGGTGCCCTTCATCGGCTTGGTCTCGATGCCCCCAGCCCCATCGGTGCGGAAAAACAGCTCGGGCGAGCGTGACAGGATCGCGGGCAGCCCCTCGTCCTCTATCAGCGCGCCAAAGCGCACCGGCTGCACCGCGTGCAGCGCGGCATATAGCGCGGCAGGCTCGCCCACCGCTTCCATCGCGCAGGCGAATGTCAGGTTCGCCTGATAGAAATCGCCCGCGCAGATATGCGCATGAACCGCCTCGAACGCCTGTTCATACCGCGCCGCCGACCACAGCGGCACGAAATGATCCAGATGCGCCTCGGGTTCGGGCAACGGCGCCGCCACGCCCGGCCCCTCGAAGACCCCGAACTGCAACAGCGGCACCCGCCGCCGCCCCGGCATCAGCGGGGCCAGCTTCGGCTCCAAGGCATAGCCCAACTCGTAGCTCGCGAATCCCGCCAGCCACAGGCCGGCCTCGCGCGCCGCGTCCATCGCCTCCAGCGCGGCGGGCACGTCCTCCGCCTCCCGCGCCAGGATCACCTCGACCGGGCGCTCGAACGCGCATTCGCCCCCCTCGGGGCCATGATCGAAACGGATTCGCAACAGACATTCCCTCGCTTTGGCTGGTTATCTAAGCGTTCACGCCGCCAAGTGCACTGCGAAATACGTCGCATCGCGTGCAAAGACCGATGCCCCTTGCGCTGTCCGGCGTAATGAATATAAGGCCAACAATTTGCGCCGCACCGGGGGATCACATGCCGAAAAGAACCGATATCAAGTCCATCATGATCATCGGTGCCGGCCCCATCATCATCGGGCAGGCCTGCGAGTTCGACTATTCCGGCGCCCAAGCCTGCAAGGCGCTGCGTGAGGAAGGCTACCGCGTCATCCTCGTCAATTCAAACCCCGCCACGATCATGACCGACCCAGGGCTGGCCGACGCCACCTATATCGAGCCAATCACGCCCGAGGTGGTGGCCAAGATCATCGAAAAGGAACGCCCCGACGCGCTCCTGCCCACCATGGGCGGCCAGACCGGCCTCAACACCGCGCTCGCGGTGGCCGACATGGGCGTGCTGGATAAATTCGGCGTCGAGCTGATCGGCGCCAACCGAGAGGCCATCGAGATGGCCGAGGACCGCAAATTGTTCCGCGAGGCGATGGACCGTCTGGGCATCGAAAACCCCAAGGCCACCATCGCCGAGACCATGGAAGAGTGCATGGCCGCGCTCGAACATGTGGGCCTGCCCGCCATCATCCGCCCCGCCTACACCCTTGGCGGCACCGGCGGCGGCGTGGCCTATAACCGCGCCGATTACGAACATTACTGCAAATCCGGCCTCGACGCCTCCCCGGTCAGCCAGATCCTGATAGACGAGTCGCTCTTGGGCTGGAAGGAATACGAGATGGAGGTCGTCCGCGACCGCGCCGACAACGCCATCATCGTCTGCTCCATCGAGAACGTCGACCCGATGGGCGTGCACACCGGCGATTCGATCACCGTGGCGCCTGCCCTCACGCTCACCGACAAGGAATACCAGATCATGCGCAACGGCTCCATCGCCGTCCTGCGCGAGATCGGCGTGGAAACCGGCGGCTCCAACGTGCAATGGGCCATCAACCCCGAGGACGGCCGCATGGTCGTGATCGAGATGAACCCGCGCGTCTCCCGCTCCTCCGCGCTGGCGTCCAAGGCCACCGGCTTTCCGATTGCGAAAATCGCGGCCAAGCTCGCTGTCGGCTACACGCTCGACGAGCTCGACAACGACATCACCAAGGTCACGCCCGCCAGCTTCGAGCCGACCATCGACTATGTCGTCACCAAGATCCCCAAATTCGCCTTCGAGAAATTCCCCGGCTCGCAGCCCTACCTGACCACCGCGATGAAATCCGTGGGCGAGGCCATGGCCATCGGCCGCACCATCCACGAATCGCTGCAAAAGGCGCTCGCGTCGATGGAATCTGGCCTCACCGGCTTCGACGAGATCGAGATCGACGGCGCCCCCGAAAAGACCGCCGTGATCAAGGCGATCAGCCAGCAGACCCCCGACCGGATGCGCACCATCGCTCAGGCCATGCGCCACGGCCTGACCGATGACGAGATCTTCGCCGCCACCAAGTTCGACCCGTGGTTCCTCGCCCGCATCCGCGAAATCGTCGAGGCAGAGGAAGCCGTGCGGCAGGACGGACTGCCCACCGACGGACAGGGCCTGCGCCGGCTGAAGATGATGGGCTTCACCGACGCCCGCCTGGCAAAACTGACGGGCTTTACCGAGGCCGATGTGCGCCGCGCCCGCCACGCGCAGGGGGTGGTCGCCGTGTTCAAACGCATCGACACCTGCGCCGCCGAATTCGAGGCCCAGACGCCTTACATGTATTCCACCTACGAGGCCCCGATGATGGGCGAGGTGGAATGCGAGGCGCGGCCCTCCGACCGCAAGAAGGTCGTCATATTGGGCGGCGGTCCCAACCGCATCGGCCAGGGGATCGAGTTCGACTATTGCTGCTGCCACGCCTGTTTCGCGCTGACGGATGCCGGCTACGAGACGATCATGGTCAACTGCAACCCCGAGACCGTCTCGACCGACTACGACACCTCCGACCGGCTCTACTTCGAGCCGCTGACGTTCGAGCACGTCATGGAAATCCTGCGTGTCGAGCAGGACAACGGCACGCTGCACGGCGTCATCGTCCAGTTCGGCGGCCAGACGCCCCTGAAACTCGCCAACGACCTCGAGGCCGAGGGCATCCCGATCCTGGGCACCACGCCCGACGCCATCGACCTTGCCGAGGACCGCGAGCGGTTCCAGGCGCTGGTCAACCAGCTGAACCTCAAGCAGCCCAAGAACGGCATCGCCCATTCCGACGCCGAGGCGCTGGCCATCGCCGACGAGATCGGCTTCCCGCTGGTCATCCGCCCCTCCTACGTTCTGGGCGGCCGCGCGATGGAAATCGTCCGCGACATGGGCCAGTTGGAACGCTACATCAACGAGGCCGTGATCGTCTCGGGCGACAGCCCGGTGCTGCTCGACGGCTACCTCTCCGGCGCCATCGAATGCGACGTCGATGCGCTGTCGGACGGCACCGATGTCCACGTCGCCGGCATCCTGCAACATATCGAAGAGGCCGGCGTGCACTCTGGCGACAGCGCCTGCTGCCTGCCGCCCCACACCCTCAGCCAACCCATCATCGACGAAATCGACCGCCAGACCCGCGCGCTGGCCAAGGCGCTGAACGTCGTCGGCCTGATGAACGTGCAGTTCGCCGTCAAGGGCGACGACATCTACCTGATCGAGGTCAACCCCCGCGCCAGCCGCACCGTGCCCTTCGTCGCCAAGGCCACGGATAGCGCCATCGCCTCCATCGCCGCGCGCCTCATGGCGGGCGAGCCGCTCTCGGCCTTCCCGCATCGCGGCGCCTACCCGTCGGATACCAAGCCCGGCACCCTGCCCATGGCCGACCAGATGACGCTCGCCGATCCCGCCATGCCGTGGTTCTCGGTCAAGGAAGCGGTGATGCCCTTCGCCCGCTTCCCCGGCGTCGACACGATCCTGGGGCCGGAAATGCGCTCGACGGGCGAGGTCATGGGCTGGGACGTCTCCTTCCCCCGCGCCTTCCTCAAGGCGCAGATGGGCGCGGGCGTCGTGCTGCCCGACGGCGGCAAGGTGTTCTTCTCGATCAAGGACGACGACAAGACGCCCCAGCTGGTGGAAACCGCTCAGATCCTCGTCGATCTGGGCTTCGCCATCGTCGCCACCCGCGGCACTGCCGCGTTCCTCGAAGCGCACGGTATCGCCTGCGAGGTCGTCAACAAGGTCTACGAAGGCCGCCCCGACATCGTGGACATGCTCAAGGACGGGCAGATCAGCCTCGTGATGAACACCACCGAGGGCATCCAGGCGGTCGAGGACAGCCGCGAGATTCGCTCGGTTGCGCTCTACGACAAGATCCCCTATTACACGACCGCAGCCGCCGCTCATGCCGCCGCACTGGCCATGAAGGCCCGGCAAGAGGGCGACCTTGTGGTATTGCCGCTACAGGGCGTCGCCTGACCGCAAATGCCTCGCGCGGGGCCGCCCCGCGCAAGGCCCTGAAAATAATGATATTTTTCAGAATCGTCGCAGCCATGCTCTGCGGCCAGAGCGGCTATGCACAATTTTCATAGAATTCGAAACGAATAAGGATTGCGCCGTCATAATTTTTGACTAGGTGGATGGTACGAACGCACTGACGCGCTCGATATTTAACGACCGCCAGCCAAAGGAGGCCATCATGACCCGCGATGAATTGAACCGGGAACTTCGTATGCATAGTGCCACCTGGCAATCGGTGGTCCTGGTCTACGGTATCCTCGTCGGTACGCTGATTTTCTCGGCCTCGGCCATCATCGGCTAACCCGAACCACCCCGGCGCCCGGCGCCACAGCCCAAAACCGAACCTACCCCCTTTAGGCGTTGAACGTGCTAGTCGTTTAGCGCCATTGGCGTCTCTGAAAAGGATACCCGCCATGAACCGTGACCAACTGATCCGCGAATTGCAGGCCCACAGCGCCACGTGGCAGGCCGTCGTGATCGTCTATGCCCTGATCGTCGCCGCGATGGTCCTGTCGGGCATGGCCATCACCGGCTGAGAGTGGGGCGCCCGGGTAGAGACGGCCTTGAACGCAGAGCCGGTCAACCGGGTGCCGAACCGAAGCCAAAATCACCTCCCGTCCCGGGCTTGACCCGGGACCTCGCCCCCCCGAGAGATCCTCGGGTCAAGCCCGAGGATGACAGACGCCCCGCTCTCAAGCCTCCGCAAAACCCGTCCCCCAAAACGAAAAACGGCGCCCTATTTTCGGGGCGCCGTTTTTTGTTCATAGCGGTCAGTCTCAGACCTGCGTGCCCTCGACCTTGTCGTCGTCCGGGTCGATCTTGGCCGAGGCCGCGTCGCCGATATTGTCGACGCCGCGTTCCTCCAGCAGCGTGGTCAGCCAGTTCGGATCCATCTCCGGCACCGAGCTCAGCAGCAGGTCGGTATATGGGTGGTGCGGCGGCGTGAACATGTCGTCCTTCGGCCCCTGCTCCACCACCTGCCCGTTCTGCATCACCACCACCTCGTCGGCGATGGACCGCACCGTCGCCAGGTCGTGGGTGATGAACATGTAGGCCAGGTTCAGCTCGTTCTGCAGCCGGTCCAGCAGCCGCAGGATGCCCTCCGCCACCAGCTGATCCAGCGCCGAGGTCACCTCGTCGCAGACGATGAAACTGGGCTCGGCCGCCAGCGCCCGGGCAATTCCGATCCGCTGTTTCTGCCCACCCGACAGTTCCGGCGGATAGCGGTTGTAGTATTTCGACGGCTCCAGCTCGATCAGGTCCAACAGTTCATCCACCCGCGTCTTCAGCGCCGTGCCCTTAAGCCCCGAATAGAACTGCGCCGGCCGCCCGATGATCTCCGAAATCTGCACCTTGGGGTTCAGCGCCGTATCGGCCATCTGGTAAATCATCTGGCACTGCCGCAACTGGTCCTTCGAGCGGTCCTTGTAACTGGCCGGGAACGGCTCTCCCTTGAACAGCACCTCGCCTTTCGAGGGCGGCAACAGCCCGGTGATCACCCGCGCGGTCGTGGACTTGCCCGACCCGGATTCGCCCACCACGGCCACCGTCATCCCCTGGTAGATGTCGAACGACACGTCATCCAGGATCTTCGGCCCGTTGGAATAGGACGCGTCCACGTTCTTGACCGAAATCAGCGGCGGGGTGCCATCCGTCGGGCGATGCTTCTGCTCGCTGGTAAAGCTGCGCACGGCCCAGAGCGACTTGGTATAATCCTCCTGCGGATTCTCCAGCATCTGGTCCGTGGGCGCCTCCTCCACCTCTTCACCCCGCAACAGCACCTTGATCGTGTCGGCCATCTGCGCCACCACGGCCAAATCGTGCGTGATGTAGATCGCCGCGGTGTTGAACTGGTCCACGATATCGCGAATGGCCGCCAGCACCTCGATCTGCGTGGTCACGTCCAGCGCCGTGGTCGGCTCGTCAAAGATGATCAGGTCGGGCCGGCACGACATCGCCATCGCCGTCATCGCCCGCTGCAACTGACCGCCCGACACCTGGTGCGGATACCGAAACCCGATCTCGCCGGGGTTGGGCAGGCGCAACCGCTCATAGAGCTCGATCGCGTCCTCCTGCGCCTCCAGCCGCTTCTTGATGCGGTACTGCACGGGCGCTTCGGTATGCTGGTCGATCAGCTTGTGCGCCGGGTTGAACGACGCCGCCGCCGACTGCGCCACGTAGGCGATGCGCGATCCGCGCAGCGCCCGTTTCTCGCCCTCGGTCGAGGTGGTCAGCTCGATCCCGTCGAACTCGATCGACGAGCCCTCCACGATCCGCGTGCCGTCCCGGGCATAGCCCATGGCGGCCGCGCCGATGGTGGATTTGCCCGCCCCGGATTCCCCGATCAGGCCCATCACCTCGCCGCGGTGCAGGGTCAGGTCGACACCCTTGATGATGTCGATCCAGGTTTCGTCCGAGTAGCCCTGGATCTTCAGGTCTCGGATCTTCAGAAGAACGTCGGTGTTTTTCTTGAAACTCATGTCGGTTTACTCCTTCAAGCCCGAGGACCGGTGCAGCATCCAGTCCACCACGAAGTTGACCGCCACGGTCAACAGCGCGATGGCCGCGGCCGGAATAAGCGGCGTGATCTCACCGAACGAGATCAGCGTCGCGTTCTCCCGCACCATCGAGCCCCAGTCCGCCGTGGGCGGCTGGATGCCGAGACCGAGGAAGCTGAGACCCGCGATCAGCAGGAACACGAAGCAGAACTCCAGCCCGAATTCCGCCACCAGCGGCGCGGTCGAGTTCGGCAGGATCTCCCGCCGGATCAGGTACCAGTTCTTTTCACCGCGCAGCTTGGCGGCCTCGATATAGTCCATCACGACCACGTTGCCCGCGACCGCCCGCGTCAGGCGGAACACGCGGGGGCTGTAGATGATCGCGACCACCAGGATCAGGATGATCTCCGACGCGTTGAAGATCGTCGTGCCGGCCAGCGCAAAGGCAAAGGCCACCCCGGCGACGATCGCCGCCCCGATCAGCCAGCTGACAAGCGAATATGCTGCCGCCGCCAGGAACAGCAGCCCCACGACCACCGCAAAGCCGAACAGCAGCCAGGAACTGGTCTGCGGCGAGGCCAGCGAGCCGCCGAAGATCGACAGCATCAGTAGGGCGAAGATCAGCGACGGGATCGACATGATCACGTCTGCCATCCGGCCCATGAAGCCGTCGAAGTACCCGCCCTTGGTCGCCGCCAGCAGACCCGCCATGGCGCCCAGGATGAACGCCAGGACCGTGCCGCACAGCGCAAGCGCCACGGTGTTCCGCGCGCCATAGATGATCCGGCTGAACATGTCCCGGCCCAGTTGGTCCGCGCCCAGCAGCATGTTGTTGTCCGGCGGCGCAAAAGCCTGGCTGACGATCTCGGCCTCGCCATAGGGCGCGATGGCCGGGGCGAAGATGCCCATGACCGCCACGATGAAGATCACGAACATCCCGAAAGCCGCGGTCAGCGGCGCGGTGCGCAGCTCCTTGGCCATCTCGTCGCTCGCCAGCGCCGTCAGGAACTCGCGGAACGCATAGGACATCATGCCCGCCGCCAGCAGCATCCCCGCGGCAATCGCGATGAACCGCAGCCCGGGGATCCCGCCGATGATCGCCACCACCAGCGACACCAGTGTCAGCGAGAACAGCAGCAGGAACGCAGACCGCTGGTTGTAATAGGCCGCCCCGCAAGACAGCACAAGCAGCAGGGCGAAGTAGAGGATTACAAATATCATGATCCGCCCTCCTTATTTCGGGTGCCGCAGGCGCGGGTTGGTCAGAATGGCCCCCACGTCGGCTGCAAGGTTGAGAAGGATGAAGGTCGCCGCGAAGATCAGGCAGCAGGCCTGCACCACGGGGAAGTCTCGCTTGGAAACCGCGTCCACCAGCGCCTGTCCGATGCCCGGATAGACGAACACCACCTCCACCAGCACCACGCCGGTGATCAGGTAGGCCAGGTTCAGCGCGACCACGTTGATGATCGGCGCCCAGGCATTGGGCAGCGCATGCTTCACGATCACCTTCCAGGGCGGCGCGCCCTTCAGCCGGGCCATCTCGATATAGGGGCTGGCCAGCAGGTTGATGATCGCCGCGCGGGTCATCCGCATCATGTGCGCCATGACCACCAGCACCAGCGTCAGCGCCGGCAGGAAGGTCCGCTCCAGGAGCCCGAAGAAGGTCATCCCTTCACTCAGGCTCGCGATGGCCGGGAACATGCCCCATTTTACCGCGAAATAGAGGATCAGGATATACCCCAGGAAGAATTCCGGCGACGAGATGAAGGACAATGAGATCACGTTCGCCACCCGGTCGAAGATCGAGTTGCGCAACAGCGCCACGATCACGCCCAGGATGATCGACACCGGCACCGCGATCACGGCCGCGTAGGCGGCCAGGAACAGCGTGTTCATGAACCGCTCGCCGATGATCTCGGTCACCCGCGCGTCGGTCACGATGGAACTGCCGAAATCAAGTGTGACGGCGTCGCTCAGCCACGCGAAATATCGCACCAGCGCGGGCTGGTCGAGGCCCATTTCACGGCGCAGGGCCGCAAGGTTCTCCGGGGTCGCCGACTGTCCCAGCACCGCCTGCGCGATGTCCCCGGGAAGAAGTTCGACCATGAAGAAGATGATGACGGAGATCACCAAAAGGATGATCAGCCCGAGACCCAGACGCTTGCCGACAAGCGTAAAGATGTCTCCCATATGTCCCTCCTGCTGTTGGGCGTCCGCCTTGCCCGTCCCGGGCCGCATCCGCACAGCTTATATTGTTATGACGTTATGACGTGCCCCGGGCGCATTTGCTGCGCTCTCTTGGCCGTCCCGTCGGCCCGGACGGGGCGATGATCCGCCCCCTCCAAATGTTTGCCCCGGCGCCTTGGCACCGGGGCGAAACTTTTTCTTATGCGTCAGCGAACCACCAGCGGCTGCAGGCGCGCGCGCCGTCCATCTGCCAGCTGGGTGCAAGGTTCTCACCATGCTGCACGTTCTTGCGCCGCGCGTAGACGAAGTTCGGGAAGAACGGGATGATCGTGCCGCCATCGTCCTTCGCAAGGATCGCCATCTCGCGGTACATTTCCGCGCGCTTTTCATCGTCCAGCTCGGCCTTGGCCTGCAGCAGCAGTTCGTTGAACCGCTCGTTCTGCCACCGGCTCTCGTTCCAGGCCGCGTCGGACTTGTAGGCCAGCGAATACATCACGTCCGGCGTCGGACGCGCGCCCCACTGCACCACGCACCACGGCTTTTTCAGCCAAACGTCGGAATAGTACCCGTCGTTGGGCTCGCGATTGACGTTGATGGTGATGCCCGCCTGCTTGGCGTGCTCGGCAAAAAGAACGCACATGTCCACCGCCCCTGAAAAGACCGAGTCGGCCACGCTCAGGTTCACCGTCAGGTCCTCGGCGCCGGCTTTCTTCAGCAGCGATTTCGCCTGGTCGGGATCGTATTCGCGCTGCTCGATGCCTTCCGGGTAATAGGGCATCGCAGGCGAATGGTGGAAGTCGTTCGCCTTGGTGGCCGCCCCGAATGCAATCTTCTCGATCAGCTCGTCGCGGTTCAACGACAGCTTCAGCGCGTTGCGCACGTCTACGTTGTCGAACGGCGCCGTGTCGCACAGCATCGGCATGGTGATGGCCGCCGCCGACGGCACGTCGTCGATCTCGATGTTCGGGTCGCGTTGCAACAGCGCCAGCGTCTTCAGCTCCAGCTGCGTCACCGCGTCCACGTCGCCCGTCACCAGCGCCGTCTGGCGCGCGTTCGGGTCGTTCAGCACGATCAGTTGCAGGTCGTCGAAATAGGCGCCTTCCAGGTGCCAGCCCTCGTGGCGGGTCAGGCTGTAGCGCACGCCGAACTCGGCCTCTTCCATCTTGTAGGGGCCCGACCCGTCGCCCGACTGCCAGTTGGCCGTGCCGTCTTCGTTCGCCGGCACGATCGCCAGGTGATAGTCCGTCATCAGCCACGGCAGGTCGGCATTGCCGGCCGCCAGCTTGAACGTGACCGAGTTGTCGCCGTTGTCGACAAGGTCTTCCACGTCCGCCAGCAGCGCCTTCGCAGCCGAGGTCGTCTCTTCGCCGCGGTGGTGGTTCATCGACGCGATCACGTCGTTCGCCGTCACCTTGTTGCCGCTATGGAACGTGGCGTTGTCGTTGATCTTGAAGGTCCATTCCTTCGCGTCCGGGCTGGCGCTCCACTCGCTGGCCAGGTCCGGCCCGAGCGAGCCATCGGGCTCGATCAGCGTCAGGTAGGAGCGGTAGGTATGCGCCACCTGGATCATCGAGAAGGTGACATAGGTGCCCGGGTCGTGCGTGTCCGACGTGTTGCCGTCGTGCATCCCCAGGCGGAACGTACCGCCCTTGGCGGGCTGCGCCTTCGCGGCGCCGGTCCACAGGCCGGTCGCGGCCGTGGTCGTCAGGCCCGCCGCGGCGGCGTAATGCATGAACGACCGGCGAGAGATCTTCCCTTCGCGGGCCGCGTCTGCCAGTCGATCCAGCAGAAGTTGATCTTTGATATCAGTCATGATGTCTCCCTATGACTAGTCTGTCTCCCGGGTCATCTTGCGCGACCCTTCAAAGCAGCTTTGCGTCGTTTCCCCTGAACGGGCGGCTCAATTACGACATGATGTTACCAAAACACGAAAAAAATGTCGCTTCCAGCCTTCATATGCCGCATCACGAAATTTTTTCGCACGTTCAATTCACTAGCCAGCACTGTTGAACCGCTTGCTTTAAAGGGGTTTCCGCAGCTCGAGCCTGTCGCCGGGCCGACTGTTCAGAAAACGACATATCCGCGCACCCCGACCGGCGGCGGCGCGGGAATCGTCTAGTGTTCCGCGTCGTCCTTGCGCGCCCGCAGCCTGGCGAAATAGGCCACGCGCTTGCCCAGTTCCCGCTCGAACCCGCGCTCGACCGGCTTGTAAAGCTCGGGCCGCTCCATCGTGTCGGGAAAATAGTTCTGTCCCGAAAACGCGTCCTCTGCATCGTGGTCATAGGCATAGCCCGCGCCGTATCCCTGTTCCTTCATCAGCCCCGTGGGCGCGTTCAGGATATGCTTGGGCGGCGGCTCGCTGCCGGTCTTCTTCGCGGCCTTCATCGCCGCCTTGTAGGCCACGTAGGCCGCGTTCGACTTGGGCGCCAGCGCCAGGTAGGTGACCGCCTGCGCCAGCGCCAGCTCCCCTTCCGGGCTGCCCAGCCGCTCATAGGTTTCCCACGATTGCAGGCACACCGCCTGCGCCTGCGGATCGGCCAAGCCGATATCCTCCACCGCCATCCGGGTGATCCGCCGCGCCAGGTACCGCGGGTCCTCGCCCCCGTCCAGCATCCGCGCCAGCCAGTAGAGTGCGGCATCCGGGTCCGACCCGCGCACCGACTTGTGCAGCGCCGAAATCAGGTTGTAATGCGCGTCCCCCGACTTGTCGTACTGCGCCGCCCGCTTCATCAGCCGCGCCGTCAGGGCATTGGTGTCCAGCTTTGTATCGGTCTTCCACGCCGCCACCTGCTCGATCAGATTGAGCAGCGCGCGCCCGTCCCCGTCCGCCATCTCCAGCAGCGCCTCACGGGCCGGGCCGTCAAGAGGAAGCGCCCGGTCCAGCTCCTTCTCGGCCCGCTGCGCCAACCGCTCCAGCTCCGCCAGGGTCAGCCGCTCCAGCACCAAAACCTGCGACCGGCTCAGCAAGGCCGCGTTCAACTCGAAACTCGGGTTCTCCGTGGTGGCCCCCACCAGCAAGATCGTCCCGTCCTCCATATGCGGCAGGAACCCGTCCTGCTGCGCCTTGTTGAAGCGGTGGATCTCGTCCACGAACAGCAGCGTCCCCTGCCCGTTCGCCCGCCGATGCTTGGCCGCGTCGAACACCTTGCGCAGTTCCGGCACCCCGGAAAAGATCGCGCTGATCTGCACGAAATGCAGGTCCGTCTCGTCCGCCAGCAGCCGCGCGATGGTGGTCTTGCCCACCCCCGGCGGCCCCCAGAACACCAAAGACGACAGGCTGCCAGAGGCCAGCATCACCCCCAGCGGGCCATCCGGCCCGATCACCTTGTCCTGGCCGATCACCTCGGACAGCGCGCGGGGCCGCAGCCGGTCCGCCAGCGGGCGCGGCGCGCTATCCGGCACCTTGTCGTCCCTCGCGCTCGCGCTGGTATCGAACAGATCGCCCATGGCTACAGCCTGAACCGCAGCGTGCTGCGCTGCGTGCCCCGCTGCACGTCCAGGCTCAGCCAGCGCCCGCTCGCCTCCAGCAGAGGCTCCACCATGCCGGGCTCCTCGACGGTCACGCCGTTGATCCCGCGCAGGATATCCCCCTGCCGCAACCCGGCCCGCAGCCCCGCACGCCCCGGCTCCAGCACCACGACACCCTCCGCCATCAGCGGCAGGTCCAATTCGGCAATGACCGCCGGGTTGATCCGGCCCAGAACCATGCCCGGTATCACGCTCCGCGCGCCCGTCTCGGTCACCTCCCGCGGCGGCACCTCCGGCGCGCGTCCCAGCCGCAAAAGCACGTCCTCGGCCTCCCCGTCGCGCACCCGCGTTACCCGCGTCTCGCCGCCGATCCCGGCAACCGACATCCGGTAGATCATCTCCGGCGCCGCATTCACCGCCTGCCCGTCCACCGCCGTGATCACGTCGCCTGCCTCAAACCCGGCCTCGGCAAAGGAGCTTGCGGGATGCAACTGCGAAATGATGATCCCCCCGGGCACGCCCAACCCCATCCCCTCGGCCATGTCCGCCGTCACCGGCTGGCCACTGATGCCGGCCCAGGGCCGCTCGAACGCCGTATTGCCGGCCTGCGCCTGGGCCACGAATTGAGCCACCAGCGCCGCCGGAATCGCAAAGCCGATCCCGTTCGACCCGCCCGACCGGCTCAGGATCCGCGTGTTGATCCCCACCAGCCGGCCCTCTATATCCACCAGCGCCCCGCCCGAATTGCCCGGGTTGATCGGCGCATCCGTCTGGATGAAATACCCCCGCGCATTGCCCGTGGCCGCGCCCGACCGCGCCAGCCCCGACACGATCCCGCTGGTCACCGTCTGGCCCACGCCAAAGGGGTTGCCGATAGCCAGCACCAGCTCGCCCACCTCGACCGTGTCGCTGTCGCGCAAGTCCAGCGCGGGCATCTCTTCCGCGCCCTCCAGCTTCAAAACCGCCAGGTCGCTCTCCTCGTCGGCCAAAAGCACCCGCGCCGCGAATTCCCGCCGGTCGTTCAGCACCACGCGGATGTCCGTGGCCATGCCCACCACGTGGTAATTCGACACCACGATCCCGTCCGCGCTCAGGATCACCCCCGACCCCAGCGAGTTCTCGACCCGCTGCCTTGGCCCGCCGAAATCGCGAAAGAACTCGTCGAAGAACGGGTCGCCCCGGAACGGGCTCGACCGCGTGTTCACCACCCGCCGCGCATAGATGTTCACCACCGCGGGCGCGGCCTGCTTCACAACGGGCACGAAGCCCATGCTGATCTCGCCCCGGCTTTCGGGCACGCGCATCTCCGCCCCCGCCGGCACCGCCAGCGTCAAGGACAGGACAAGGACACAGATCCATCTCACCATGCCCCCGATATGCGCCCCCCGCGCCCTTGATGCAAGCGCGACAAGACAGGCACTGCCCCTGCTTTTCCTCTGGCCAGAAATATCCCGGGGAGCGCGAGGGGCTGGCCCCTCGCTCCCGTCCTCACAGCCCGCACCGACCGATGGAACCCCCCGCCCCACCCGGCGTTTTCCTGACAGGAGGTACCACCATGGCAGAGAGATACAGATCGAAGGACGGCAAAAGCGAAACCGAAGAGTTCGTCGACGACGTCCCCACCCCAGACCAGCAAGGCCGCGCCCAGGGCAACCTGGAACGCAAGGTCGGCACCCGCGACTCGCTGAAGCGGACAAAAAGCGAGGACGCCGGCGCAACCCGCGTCACCAAGGAAGACGAAAAGGGCGAAGGCAATCTCGGCGGCCACCACGGCACCGGCAAGGAGAAACGCGATGACTGAACTCAAGCAAGGCACTTGGGTCGTGGTGACCGACAGTGAAAAGGCGCTCTTCCTGCGCAACCTCACCGACCACCAGGATCCCAACCTCGAAGTGATGGACACCGAGGAACAGGAAAACCCCTCGGATATCGAGCAATCCGCCAACCGCCCCGGCCGCATGCAGGATACCGGGGTGCAGCAGATGTCGGCCCTGGACGACACCGACTGGCACGAGCTGCAGAAGGAGCGCTTCGCCTCGGACCTGTCGGACATCCTCTACGCCGCGGCGCACAAGGGCGAATTCGACCGCCTGATCCTCGTCGCCGCGCCCAAGGTGCTGGGCCACCTGCGCGACGACATGCACAAGGAGGTCACGTCGAAAGTGGTTAGCGAGATTCCCAAGAACCTCGCGGGCCATCCCGTCGACGAGATCGAGAAGCTGGTCAAGAAAGAGCTCGAGGCGTCCTGACCGCAAAAGATCACAGACGCAAAAACGCCGCCGGACATCTCCGGCGGCGTTTTTCATGCCCAGTCGGGGGAAGCGGGGCTTATGCCTCGTCGTCCCCGTCCATGTCCTCGGCGGCGACGCGGGCCTTGTCGGCGGCGCCCTTGGCGTCGCGGTCGCGCTCGACGAATTCGATGATCGCCATCGGCGCCATGTCACCATACCGGAAACCGGCCTTCAGCACGCGGACATACCCGCCCTGACGCTCCTTGTAGCGCGGGCCCAGCACGTCAAAGAGCTTTTCGACATGCATGTCCTGCTTCAGTTGCGCGGCAGCCTGGCGGCGGGCATGAACGTCCCCGCGCTTGCCCAGCGTGACCAGCTTTTCCACCACGCGCTTCAGCTCCTTGGCTTTCGGCAGGGTGGTCTTGATCTGTTCGTGTTCAATCAGCGAGCCGGCCATGTTCGCCCACAGCGCCTTGCGGTGCTCGTGGGTGCGGTTCAGGCGGCGATAGCCTCGTGCGTGACGCATGTTTCTTACTCCGTTCGTTGCCCTCTACGGGCGGTTTTGCTTTGTCCGGCCGGCGATGCGTGTCACCGGCTCTCCTTGGGGCCTGTCCCGGGCTTGACCCGGGACCTCGACCCGATCTTCTGTCCCGACCCGCCCCGGACCTGATCCGGGGCCTCTTGGCCGGGAGATCCCGGATCAAGTCCGGGATTCGAAGATCAATTCTTCAGAATTGATCTTCGAACTTCTTCGCCAGGTCCTCGATGTTGTCCGGCGGCCAGTCCTCGACATCCATGCCAAGGTGCAGGCCCATGCCCGACAGCACTTCCTTGATCTCGTTCAAGGACTTGCGGCCAAAGTTCGGCGTGCGCAGCATCTCTGCTTCGGTCTTCTGAATGAGGTCGCCGATATAGACGATGTTGTCGTTCTTCAGGCAGTTCGCGGACCGCACCGACAGCTCCAGCTCGTCCACTTTCTTCAGCAGCAGCGGGTTGAACTCCAGCCCGTCGTCGTCGTCCTGACGCTGCGCGCTCTCCGGCTCTTCGAAGTTCACGAAGATCGACAGCTGGTCCTGCAGGATACGCGCGGCAAAGGCCACGGCATCTTCCGGCGTCAGCGAACCATCGGTCGTCAGCTTCATCGTCAGCTTGTCATAGTCCAGCACCTGGCCCTCGCGGGTGGGCTGCACGTCATAGCTGACCTTCACGACCGGCGAATAGATCGCGTCGATGGCAATCAGGCCGATGGGCGCGTCTTCCGGCTTGTTCTTGTCGGCGGCGACATAGCCCTTGCCCTGGTTCACGGTCAGTTCCATGAACAGGTCCGCGCCTTCGTCGAGGTGGCAGATCACGTGTTCCTTGTTCAGGATCTCGATGCCCGCGCTGTCGGCGATGTCACCGGCGGTCACCACGCCCGGCCCCTTGGCCGAGATCGACAGGCGCTTGGGCCCCTCGACATCCATGCGGATCGCGACACCCTTGAGGTTCAGCACGACGTCTGTCACGTCTTCACGGACGCCGGCGATGCTGGAAAACTCGTGCAGCACGTTGTCGATCTGCACGCTGGTGATCGCCGCGCCCTGAAGGCTCGACAACAGCACGCGGCGCAGCGCGTTGCCCATGGTCAGGCCAAAGCCACGCTCCAGCGGTTCGGCCACGACGGTCGCCTGGCGCAGCGGGTCGTTGCCCGGCTTCACCTCAAGCTGCGTCGGCTTGATCAATTCTGCCCAGTTCTTATGGATCATGCGGTCCCTCCATCCTTGTCCCCGGCCCCATGTCCATAGGCCTCCGAGACGCTCGAGGTTTCAAAATAACGGAAATGGGGCCGTGAAAACTCACGCGGCCCCATCCAAAAAGTCGGTCTCAGACCCGGCGACGCTTCGGCGGGCGGCAACCGTTGTGGGCAATCGGCGTCACGTCGCGGATCGACGTGATGTTGAAGCCGACGGCAGCCAGGGCGCGCAGCGCGCTCTCGCGGCCCGACCCGGGCCCCTGCACTTCGACTTCCAGCGTCTTCATGCCGTGTTCCTGCGCCTTGCGGCCGGCATCTTCGGCGGCCATCTGGGCGGCATAGGGCGTCGACTTCCGCGACCCCTTGAAGCCCATCGTGCCGGCCGAGGACCACGCAATCGCGTTGCCCTGCACATCCGAGATCAGGATCTTGGTGTTGTTGAACGAGCTGTTCACATGCGCCACGCCCGTGGCGATGTTCTTCGAGACCTTTTTCTTGGTCCGGCGGGTATCTCGTGCCATTGGTTCTGCCCTCCCTTACTTCTTCTTGCCGGCGATGGGTTTCGCCGGGCCTTTGCGGGTGCGCGCATTGGTATGCGTGCGCTGACCGCGGACGGGAAGGTTACGACGATGGCGCAGGCCGCGGTAGCAGCCAAGGTCCATCAGGCGCTTGATGTTCATCTGCACTTCGCGGCGCAGGTCGCCTTCGACCATGTAGTTGGCGTCGATATGCTCGCGCATGGCGACCACTTCGGTGTCGCTCAGCTCGTTGACCCGGCGGGTCAGGTCGATATTGACGGCCTCGCAGATGGCCTTGGCCGAGGATTGGCCGATTCCGGTGATGTAGGTCAGGGCGATCGGGACCCGTTTATGGGTCGGGATATTTACGCCGGCGATACGTGCCACGTGTCATGTCCTTTCGTTGCGGGTCCGTAACGCCAGACCCTTTTTTCACAACGTAGGCCCGAGGCGATTGCTCCGGGCCGCAGCTGAATTCAGGTGATCGATTCTCGGGCGGGCGCGACCCGCGCGGGAATCATGTTCTCGTCAGAGATGGTGTCGTCTAGAAGCAATCGCCCGAGGCGTCAACCCTCTGTCAAGAGAATTGTGCCTGTCGGCGAAATCCCAAGGAATAAAGGCTCTTCAGCAGGGCCGCGCAGATGGCGTTCAGCCCTTGAGCGCCCCCGCGATGCGGGCCTTGACCTCGTCGATCTCGCCCAGCCCGTCGATCGTCTCCAGGTCGCCCTTGGCGTAGTAGTACCCGATCAGCGGCGAGGTCTTCTTGTAGTATTCCATCAGCCGCTGTTTGAGGCTGTCTTCGTTGTCGTCCGACCGCCGCTTGACCTCGGTCGAGCCGCAATTGGCGCATTTGCCATCCTCGGGCCAGGGCTTGGTGATGTCGTTGTAGACCGCGCCGCAATTGCCGCAGGTCGAGCGCGCGGTGATGCGCTGTACCAGCGCCTCGTCGTCCACCCGCATTTCGACGACCGCATCCAGCGTCTGGCCCGTCTCGGCCAGCAGTTCGGCCAGCGCATCGGCCTGGGCCAGAGTCCGGGGAAAGCCGTCGAAGATGAAGCCGCCGCCATTCTCGCCGTTGATCTTCTCGCGGATCAGGCCGATCACGATCTCGTCCGTCACAAGGTCGCCACGGGCCATCACGTCGGCCACGACCTTGCCCATCTCGGTGCCGCTGTCCTTGGCCTCGCGCAGCATGTCGCCGGTCGATAGCTGGGTCATGCCCCGCTCCTCGACCAGGATATGTGCTTGCGTGCCTTTACCGGCCCCCGGCGGTCCGAGAAGTATGATATTCATCGACGTCCTGTCCCTTTTCTGCGCGACCGTTTACGGCCCTTGCCGCTCAACTGCGACTTTTCGATCAGGCCCTCGTACTGGTGCGCCAGAAGATGCGACTGGACCTGCTGGATCGTGTCCATGGTCACCGATACCACGATCAGGACCGACGTGCCGCCAAAATAGAAAGGTATGGCGAACTGTCCACGCAGGATCTCCGGAAGGAGACAAACTGCCGCAAGGTAAGCCGAGCCCAGCACCAGGATCCGCGTCACCACGTATTCCAGGTATTCCGCCGTCTTCTTGCCGGGCCGGATGCCGGGTACGAACCCGTTCTGGTTCTTCAGGTTGTCGGCCACGTCATCGGGTTTGAACGCCACGTTGTAGGTGTAGAAATAGGCGAAGAACACGATCATCCCGGTGAAGAACACCAGGTAGAGCGGCTGCCCCGGCCCGAAATAGGCCAGCAGCGTCGACATGAACGGCCCCGTGTCCGACCCCGAGAACGTGCTGACCGTGGCCGGCAACAGCAGCAGAGACGAGGCAAAGATCGCCGGGATCACGCCCGCCGGGTTCACCTTGACCGGCAGGTGGCTGGAGCCACCGTCATAGACCTTCATGCCCACCTGGCGGCGCGGATACTGGATATGGATCTTGCGCAGGCTGCGCTCCATGAACACCACGAAGGCGATGGTCGCCACGACCATCACGATCACCCCGATGATCACCGCCGGGCTGATCGCGCCAGACCGGCCGCTGGCAAAGAACTGCGCCAGCGCGGCAGGAACCTCGGCGATGATGCCGACGAAGATGATCAGCGAAATGCCGTTGCCCACGCCCCGCGCGGTGATCTGCTCGCCCAGCCACATCAGGAACATCGTGCCCCCGACCAGCGTGATCATGCAGCTTGCGATGAAAAAGAACCCGGGATCCGACGCCAGGTCGCCGGCCTGCAGCGATGCGGCCAGGCCATAGGATTGCAGCGTCGCCAGGAACACCGTGCCATAGCGCGTGTACTGGTTGATCTTCTTGCGCCCCTGCTCGCCCTCTTTCTTCAGCTGCTCCAGCGACGGCACCATCGCCGTCATCAGCTGCACGATGATCGAGGCCGAGATGTAGGGCATGATCCCCAGCGCGAAGACGCCCATGCGTCCCAGCGCCCCGCCGGTGAACATCGACAGCATCCCCCCGATCGACGACGCCGCGCCTTCCATGAAGTTGCGCAGCTCTGCCCCGTCGATGCCCGGCACCGGGATGTACGTCCCGATCCGGTAGACGATAAGCAGGCCGATGGTGAAGAAGATGCGCTTGCGAAGCTCGGTGGCCTTGCCCAGGGCGGACCAGCTCGTGTTCGCCGCCATTTGTTCTGCTGCAGATACCATGCGGATCTCTTTTTTATGCAAACGCCGCCCAGGCCGTTTTCCGGCCAGGCGGCGTTTATAAGGAAAACTAGGGGTGTATGTAAGGGGCGGGACGCCCGCTCACAACCTCTTATTCAGCCGCCTGTGCGCTCGCCACGTTCAGCGAACCACCGGCTTTCTCGACCGCGTCGACCGCCGATTTCGAGGCCCCGGTGACGTCCAGCGTCAGCTTGGCGGTCACTTCGCCCTTGGCCAGGACGCGCACACCGTCCAGCTTGCGGCGCACCAGCCCGCTTTCCACCAGCGTGTCCTCGGTGATGGTCTGGCCGGCGTCGATCTTCTTGGCGTCGATGAACTTCTGGATCATGCCCAGGTTCACGACGGCGAATTTCTTGCGGTTCGGCTTGTTGAAGCCGCGCTTGGGCAGCCGTTGATACAGCGGCATCTGGCCGCCTTCATAGCCGTTGATCGCCACGCCCGAACGGGATTTCTGACCCTTGATACCACGGCCAGCAGTCTTGCCCATGCCGGAACCGGGGCCACGGCCCACGCGTTTCTTGCGTTTGGTCGCGCCTTCGTTGTCGCGCAGTTCATGCAGTTTCATTTCGCTTCTCCTAAGCCGGATGTGACCCCCGAAGCGATAGGGCCAACCACGGCATGTCTTGGTTCATGTGAATCGGGTCATGTCTGACCACCGGGGGCGTATAGACCCGTTGCGCCGGTCGATCAAGGGGGCTCGGTCGTCCTGCCGGCCCTACGGCGTCTCAGGCCTCTTGCGGCTTGCGCGACACGAGGTTCGACAGGCAGGCCGAAAGTTCGGGCGCGGTGAAAGGCTTTTCCACGACCGGCCCGGTATAGCCCATGTCGCGCACCGTATCCTCGCTATGCGCGGTCACCAGCATGTAGGGAATGCGCAGCTTCTCCATCGCCGCCACCAGCGGGCGACAGCTGTGCCCGCCCAGTTCGACGTCGATCAACGCGCAGTCGATCTGCCGCGACCGCGTCTCGACAAAGGCCATGGCCGATTTCAGATCGGTGGGCGCGCCCACCACGGCAAAGCCGCCATCATCGAGCGTACCCTCGATATCGGTGCGGATCAGAACGTCGTCCTCGACCACCAGGACGCGCCACGCCGATCCGGGCCCGGGCCCTTTCACGAGGTCGTGCGCGCTGGCCGGTGCGGGGTCGGTCATACCCCCCAACTCGCCGGCCGTGTTCGAAAGGTCGGGATCAGGTCGAAAGGTCTGTGTGTAGGATCGCGTTGTCATACGTCATCATATAAGAGCCAGCTCAATATATCATAATGATTTCACTGCCCTATAACGCACACGCTGCTCAACACGCTCATTATGAGTAAGTTGTTGAATCCAGGGCGCGCAGTCTGGTATAATTGCATCTTCCGAATGGTCTTCGGCCTGACATCCCGTGGTGGAGCACCGCATGCCCGACTCCGGCTCTAAACGACTGGAAAGACTGCAAGTCATGATCTCCGAAGAGGAGCTCAAGGCGCTGGACGACTGGCGTTTCAAGTCCCATATGCCCAGCCGCGCCGCCGCCGTGCGCGAACTGCTGAAGCGCGGACTTGCGGCCGAGGGCTACTTTTCCATCGCCGGCGACGGCTCCTCGTCGCGCGATTTCGGCGTCATTTCCTCGAAACCGGACAAGTCCCCGTAGGGTGGGTGAAAACCCACCGCCACCTTCAACCGAAGGCGCGGTGGTTCTTCACATGCCGATTCACCAGCCGCCGCCCGCGCCCGCCCTTCACGAACAGCCGCGCCGGTACGTCCTGCCCGGCGATCGGGACGGCACCGGGCATGGCCAGACCGGCGCTTTGCGCAGTCTTCAGCGCCTTCATCGCCTCCTGCCCGCGATACAGGCTCTCGGCGCCGATCCCGTTGGCCCTCAGCACCTCGTGCCGGTCCATCACCACATGGTAATACTCGACCCCTCCCTCGCGCATGTCCACGGTGACACCCGCGACGCCCAGCAGGACCTTGGCCGGCAACAGCACCTCGGTCCGGCCGAACATGCGGTGCGCGATTTTCGAGCGGACGAGGATGCGATGCTGCGGCGACACCACCAGGTCCTCCACCGGCAGCCCCGGCCCCAGCGCCCCCGTCGCGATGCGGATCGGGCGCACATGCGGGTTGCGCGCCAGCGTCGCGGCGCTCAGCGCATGACGCTCGATGGACCGCACCGGCTGCGGTCCGTGGTCGGCGGTCAGCACCAGGTCTCCCGCCGCCAGCGCCTCCACGGCAATCTCCGCCCCCGGCGACACCGCCGCGATCCGCGTACCCGCGGCAAAACAGACCACGTTCACGGCGTCGTCGGCGGTGCCGATCACCGCCGCGTCGCTGCCGCCCACATCGGTGATCCCGCCGGTCGTCACCGACTGGATATTCAGATCGCCATAACTGTCGTTGGGCAGGATGAAATACCGCGTCGTGCCCCCGCTCGACACGGTCAGGAACATCACGTCGAGGTTGTCTTCGTGCTGCGGGCCGAAGGCGCTCGTGCTGCCGTCCCCGCGCAGGAAACTGCCCGAGGATGACGGCTCCTGGATCAAGTCGATGGTATAGGTCGTCCCGCCGATGGTGATCAGGTCGCCCTCATCGAACTCCCCGTCGTCCAGGTCCGTCCCGCTGGCGCCGTCCACCACGCCAAGAAGCGTCCCATCCGCGCTCAAATAGGTCGTGTTCGCACTGAAACTGGTGACCTCGATCAGGTCATGGATCGTCGCCATCGCCCGAATTCCTCCGCGTTCGCACCGCGCGCGGGCAAGCGGCGCATCGCTGGCCGGCCCGGTGCTGCACCGTCCACGTCTTAACGTGCTGTGGTGAAGGAAGGCTTAATCCGGCCCGGCCCGGCCGCACAGGGCGCCGGGCAGGTCTGCGTGGGGCTCACCCCAGAATACCCGCCGCCGTGTCCAGGACATGCGGCAGGAACTGCTCCAGCACCTGCGTTTCGTCGAACGTGATGCCAGAGATCGACACCTGCACCGCCGCATGGGCATGGCCCTCGTTGCCCCGCACCGGGGCGGCCAGGCTGATCTCGTTCAACAGCATCTGGTCGCGCGTGATGCAGTACCCATCCGTCCGCGCCGCCTTGATGCTGCGGGCGATCTCGGCGCGGTCCATCACGGTCTTTTCCGTGCCCTGCACCAGCGGCCAGGTGGCACAGGCCGCCTCGATCTCCGCGTCGCTCCTGGTGGCCAGCATCACCCGCCCCGAGGCGGTGTTCAGCGCCGGCAGCCGCCGCCCCACGATACTGGCCGCGAAATGCGTCCGCTGGTTGGGCAGCCGCAGCGAGTAGATGATGTGATCCCCCGACATCTGCGCCAGGTTCACCGTCTCGCCCCTCGCGCGGCTGAACTCGATCAGCTTGGGCAGGGCACGGGCGATCACCGGGTCGGACCAGTAATAGGCATAGGCCAGTTCCAGCCACGCGTGGCTCGGGCGGTACAGGCGCGATTTCGGGTCGCGCTCCAGCATCCCCTCCACGTGCAGCGTGTGCGCCATCCGCTGCACCGCGCTCTTCTCCAGCCCGGTGCGCGCCACCAGGTCCGTCAGCGACAGCGCAACGTGTGATTCGTCGAACGCCCGCAGGATCTGCAGCCCCCGTGCCAGCGTGCTGGCGTAAAGGCTATCCCGCTTCTCTTCCATGCTTTTCCTCCCGCTGCGGATGTGCCGGCGTGGCCGGATACACCCGGCTCTTGACGTCAACCCGCACAACATTGCTATACTCATCAAATAACAATCGGCAATATCAAATAATGATAACCGCCATAACGCAACAGGGAGTCCTCATGCTCGGAAAGACCACAACCACCGCAACCCTCCTCGCCTCGGTCCTGGCGGCCGGCGTGGCCATGCCCGCCCTCGCGGACAAGGCCTCGGGCACGCTCAACGTCGCCTTCACCAAGGAGCTGGAGAATGTCGACAGCTACTTCAACTCGTCGCGCGAGGGCGTCGTCCTGCAACGCGCCATCTGGGACGGGCTGATCTACCGCGACCCCGAAACCAACGAATATGTCGGCAACCTCGCCACCGACTGGGAGTGGATCGACGACACCACGCTGGAATTCAAGCTGCGCGAGGGCGTCACCTTCCACAACGGCGAGGCGTTCAACGCCGATGACGTGGTCTACACGGTCAACTTCGTCGCCAAGGAAGAAAGCGGCGTGAAGACCCAGCGCAACGTCAACTGGATGGAATCGGCCGAGAAGATCGACGAGTACACCGTCCGCATCAACCTCAAGGACAAGTTCCCGGCGGCGATCGAGTTCCTGTCCGGCCCGGTCTCGATGTACCCCGATGAATATTACGCCGAGGCCGGCCCCTCCGGCATGGGGCTCAAGCCCGTCGGCACCGGCCCCTACAAGGCGGTCGAGGTCACGCCGGGCCAGCATTTCGTGCTCGAGGCCAACGAGAACTACCACGACAGCCCCAAGGGCCAGCCCGAGATCGAAAAGATTGACATCCGCACCATTCCTGACGTGAACACCCAGATGGCCGAGCTTTTCTCCGGTTCGCTCGACCTGATCTGGCAGGTGCCCGCCGACCAGGCCAACAAGCTGGCCACCATGGACCAGTTCACCGTCGCCAATGAATCCACCATGCGCGTGGGCTACCTGCAGATGGATGCCGCCGGCCGCTCGGGCGAAAACCCGTTCACCAACAAGCTGGTGCGCGAGGCGGTCAACTACGCGATCAACCGCCAGGAATTGGTCGATGCCCTGCTGCAAGGCGCGTCCAAGGTGGTCTACACCCCCTGCTTTCCCAGCCAGTTCGGCTGTAACCAGGACGTGACCGAGTACGAGTACGATCCCGAGAAGGCCGAAGAACTGCTGGCCGAAGCGGGCTATCCCGATGGCTTCACCGTCGATTTCTACGCCTACCGCGACCGTCAGTACGCCGAGGCGATCACCTCGTACCTGAACGCCGTGGGCATCCAGACCAACTTCAACATGCTGCAATATTCCGCCCTGCGCGAACTCAACATGAAGGGCGAGGTGCCGATCTCGTTCCAGACCTGGGGCAGCTACTCGATCAACGACGCCTCCGCGATGGTCAGCCAGTTCTTCAAGCACGGCTCGCTCGACAGCACGCGCGACGACCAGGTGCTCGAATGGCTGAACACCGCTGACAGCTCGACCGACCCGGACGAGCGGGTGGAGTACTACACCAAGGCCCTGCAGCGCATCACCGAAGAGGCCTACTGGGCGCCGATGTTCACCTACAACACCAACTACGTGTTCAAGAATGAAGTCGCCTACACGCCCACGCCCGACGAGGTGCTGCGCTTCGTCGACATGAGCTGGAACTGATACAGCCCAGGACGAGGGGCCGGCCCCGGCCCCTCGCCCGCCCGACCTTCAAGCCAAGCTTTCCCTTTCCCCGCAACGCGCATCCGGCGCGTCACGCAAAAGGTCCGCCATGCTCACATTCATACTGAAACGTCTCGGACTGGCGGTGCTGGTCGCCTTCACGGTCAGCTTCATCAGCTTCTCGCTGCTGTTTCTGTCCGGCGATCCCGCCGCGGCGCTGGCCGGGGAAACCGCCAGCGGCGAGGACGTCGAGGCGCTGCGCCGCCTTTACGGCTTCGACCGCCCGATGCTGGTGCAATACGGCGACTGGCTTTTTTCCGCCTTGCAGGGGGATTTCGGCGAAAGCTACTATTTCAAGCTGCCCGTCGCCAGCCTGATTGCCGAGCGCCTCCAGGTCACCATGACCCTTGGCGTCTGCGGCATCCTCTTCGCGCTGATCACCGCCGTGCCGCTGGGCGTGGTCGCGGCGATCCGCCCCAACTCGATCATCGACCGCGTGGCGCTCTTCCTGTCGGTCGCGGGCCAGGCGATGCCGTCCTTCTGGTTCGGCCTGATCCTGATCGTGATCTTCGCCATTCAGCTTGGCATGCTGCCACCGTCCGGCGCGGACAGCTGGCGACACTTCATCATGCCCACCATCGTGCTGGGCTATTACGCCATGCCCGCCATCATGCGCCTGACGCGCGCGGGCATGCTGGACGTGCTGAACTCCGACTATATCCGCACCGCGCGGGCCAAGGGCGCGGGTGAATCCCGCGTGCTCTTCAAACACGCGCTGCGCAACGCCATCATCCCCGTGGTCAGCCTCGCCGCCGTCCAGATGGGCTTTATGCTGGGCGGCTCGATCGTGGTGGAAAGCGTCTTCGCCCTGCATGGCGCGGGCTACCTCGCGTGGGAAAGCATCGCCCGCAACGACCTGCCCACCGTGCAGGCGCTGATCCTCGTCTTCTCGATGTTCTACATCGTCTTCACCTTCCTCGCCGACGTCCTGAACGCCTGGCTGGACCCCAGAATGCGGAGTGCCTGACGTGACCGATAGGACCGATCCACTCTCGCGCGAAATCCAGGGGCCCTCTCCCCGCCAGATGCTCAAAGCCCGCGCCCTGTCGCACCGGGGGCTGATCTTCGGCTTGGTCGTGGTGGGCCTGCTGGTGCTGGTGGCGATCTTCGCGCCGCTGCTGGCCCCGCACGATCCCTACGCCCAAAGCCTGATGAAACGCATGGTCCCCCCGGTCTTCATGGGCGGCACGTGGGAACATCCCCTGGGCACCGACCACCTGGGCCGGGACTACCTGTCGCGGCTGATCTACGGCGCCCGCGTATCGCTGCTGATCGGCGCGGTCGCGGCGCTGATCTCGGGCTTCATCGGCACCGCGATGGGCGTCGCCGCCGGCTATTTCGGCGGCAAGGTCGACACCGTCGTGACCTTCCTGATCAACGTGCGCCTCGCCATGCCGGTCGTGCTGGTGGCGCTCGCGGTGGTCGCCATCCTGGGCGGCTCGCTCACCGTGGTGATCTGTGTGCTGGGCCTCCTGCTGTGGGACCGTTTCGCGGTGGTCATGCGCGCCTCGACGCTGCAGATCAGCCGGCGCGATTACGTGGCCGCCGCGCAGGTGATCGGCGCCTCGACCCCGCGCATCGTCCTGACCGAGATCATGCCCAACGTCTTCAACAACCTCATCGTGATCGTGACGCTGGAAATGGCCCACGCCATCCTGCTGGAAGCCGCGCTCAGCTTCCTCGGCCTGGGCGTCCAGCCGCCGATCCCCTCCTGGGGCCTGATGGTGTCCGAGGGCAAGAACATGATGCTGTTCGAGCCGTGGCTGGTGCTGATCCCGGGCGCCGTGCTCTTTGCGCTCGTGCTGGCGATCAACCTGATGGGCGACGGCCTGCGCGACGTCACCGCCCCCGAAGGACGGAGCTGACGACATGTCCGACACACTTCTTTCCGTGAAGAACCTCACGCTCGACATCCCCACGGGCAGCGGCACGCTCCACGCGGTGCGCGGCATCGACTTCGAGATGAAGCGCGGCGAAACCCTCTCCATCGTCGGCGAAAGCGGCTCGGGCAAGTCGCTGACCTCGCTGGCGGTGATGGGCCTTCTGGGCAAGTCGATCAAACGCTCGGCGGACGAGATCCGCTATGACGGCATCGACCTTCTGAACGCGAACAACCGCGTGATGCGCGGCCTGCGCGGCAACCGCATCGCCATGATCTTTCAGGAGCCGATGACCTCGCTCAACCCGGCCTACACCATCGGCGACCAGCTGATGGAAACCCTGCTGCTGCACCGCAATGTCAGCAAGTCCAAGGCCCGCGCCCGCGCCGTGGAGCTGTTGGAAAAGGTCGGCATCACCGCCGCCGAAAGCCGCCTGTCGCAATATCCGCACCAGCTGTCCGGCGGCTTGCGGCAACGCGTGATGATCGCGATGGCCCTGATGTGCGAACCCGACCTGCTGATCGCGGACGAACCCACCACCGCGCTCGACGTGACCATCCAGGCCCAGATCCTGCGCCTTCTGGTGGACCTCACGCGCGAGATGAACATGGCGATGATCCTGATCACCCACGATCTCGGCGTCGTGGCCCGCGTGGCCGACAAGGTGGCGGTGATGTATGCTGGCGAACTGGTCGAGACCGGCCCGGCCGAGGCCGTTTTCGCCACGCCCAGCCACCCCTATACCCGCGGACTTCTGCGCTGCATCCCGCAACCGGGCAAGACCGAACGCGGCGCGGCGCTCGGCACCATCGCCGGCATCGTGCCCTCGCTGGTGGGCGACGTCACCGGCTGCGCCTTCCGCACCCGCTGCCCCCATGCCGTGCCCGCCTGCCGCGAGGCCATTCCCCTGCGCGGCACCGACAACCACGACTTTCGCTGCGTCCACGCCGATGGCGCCCTCTCCAAGGAAGGAGACGCCGCATGAGCGACATCCTCACCCTCGACCACGTCAAGAAGACCTACAGCGTCAAGCAGGGCCTCTTCGGCAAGCGCAAGCCGCTCTCGGCGGTCAACGAGGTCACGCTTTCGATACGCAAGGGCGAGGTGCTGGGCCTCGTCGGCGAATCCGGCTGCGGCAAGTCCACCCTCGCCAAGCTGCTCCTCGGCCTCGAAAAACCGACCGAGGGCAATGTCCTCGTCGAAGGCGAGAACATGCAGGATCTCGACCGCCGCGCCCTCGCCGGGCGGCTTCAGCCGATCTTTCAGGATCCCTATTCCTCGCTCAACCCGCGCAAGTCGATCTACGACCTGATCTCGCTGCCCCTGCGCGTGCACCGCATCGGCGACGCCGCCAGCCAGCGCAAGGCGGTCGAGGACATCCTCGACACGGTCGGCCTGCCCGCCCGCGTCATCAACACCTATCCCAGCCAGATGTCCGGCGGCCAGCGTCAGCGCGTGGCCATCGCCCGCGCCCTGGTGATGAAGCCCGAGATGGTCATCTGCGACGAACCCACCTCGGCGCTCGACGTGTCGGTCCAAAGCCAGATCCTCAACCTGCTGGCCGATCTGCGCCGAGACCTCGGGCTGACCTACCTCTTCATCTCGCACGACCTCGCGGTGGTCGAACACCTCGCCACCCGCGTCGCGGTGATGTATCTCGGCCGCATCGTCGAAGAGGCCCCCGTGGCCGACCTCTTCGAGCGCCCGCGCCACCCTTACACACAGGCGTTGCTCAGCTCGGTCCTGACCCCCGACCCGACGCAGGGCGTCCCCGAAACCTCGCTCGGCACGGCCTATCCCAACCCGATCGACCCGCCCTCGGGCTGCGCCTTCCACCCGCGCTGCCCGCACGCCACGGAACATTGCGCGGCCCAGGCGCCCCGGCCCCTGCAAACCGAAACCGGGCTGGTCGAATGCCACCTGCACGACCCCGAAAGCCCGATGTATGAAAAGGGCGCCGCATGAGCGCCCTGTCCCGCACCCAGACAGTCACGAAGCACGTCATCGAAACGCCCGGCGGCGTGGTCGCGGCGCAGCACCGACTTGCCGCCGAGGCGGGGGCCGAAGCCCTGCGCGCGGGCGGCGACGCGGTCGATGCCGCCGTCGCGACCTCGTTCGCCATCGGCGTGCTGGAACCGTGGATGAGCGGCCCCGCCGGCGGCGGCGCGGCGGTCCATTGGCGCGCCGACTCGGGTGAGGCCGTGGCGATCAATTTCGGGATGCGCTCGCCCAAGAACCTCGACGTGGCCGACTATCCCCTGTCCGGCGAAGGCAAGGCCAGCGATCTCTTCCCGTGGGAACGGGTCGTGGACGACCGCAATGTCGAAGGCGCCAAAGCCATCGCCGTGCCCGGCTTGGTGGACGGCATCGGACAGGCCCATGAAAGATGGGGCCGCCTGCCCTGGGCCGATCTCCTGGCCCCCGCCATCGCCCACGCCCGCCAAGGGATGCTGGTCGACTGGTACGCGGCCCTCCTGATCGCCTCGGTGGCCCGCAACCTGGCCGCCGACGCCGATGCCGCCGCACTCTTTCTCGATGACGGCACATGGCCCAAGGGCTCGGGCTGGACGGCGATCCCCGACAACCGGCTCGACCAGAGCGCCATGGCCGACATGCTGGAGGCTCTGGCGCGCGGCGGCCCGCGCAGCTTTTACGAGGGCGATATCGCCCAGGCCCTCGCCGGCGACGTTCAGGCCAAGGGCGGCAGCCTGTCGGCAGACGACCTGTCCGGCTACCGCGCCTGGATGGGCGCCGCGCAAAGCGTGCCTTACCGCGACGCACTCTTCCACGTCATGCCCGGCCTCACCGCCGGCCCCACCTTCGCCCACGTGATGGAACAACTTGCGGATCAAGACCTCTCCACCCCCGAACGCGCCTTCCCAGCCTATGCAAGCGCCCTCGACCGCGCCTATGCCGACCGGCTGGGCAAGATGGGCGACACCGGTGAAGTGCCCGAGGCGCCCGGCTGCACCACGCATTTCTCCATCGTCGACCGCGCCGGAAACATGGTCGCCAACACGCAAACGCTCCTGTCGATCTTCGGCAGCCGCGTCGTCTCGCCCACGACCGGCCTTCTGATGAACAACGGCATCATGTGGTTCGACCCCGAACAGGGCAAACCCAACTCGCTGGCCCCGGACAAGGCCTGCCTGATGAACGTCTGCCCGATCCTGGGCCACCAGGGCCCGCGCTACTTCGCGCTCGGCGCGTCGGGCGGGCGCAAGATCGTCTCGGCCGTGGCGCAGATGGCCTCTTTCATCACCGACCGCGGCATGGATATCGGGGCCGCGTTCCACGCCCCCCGCATCGACGTCTCGGGCGGCGGCACGGCCATCGCCGACGACACCCTGCCCGCCCCGGTGCTCTCGTCCATCGAAGACGTCATGCCGGTGCAGACCACCCGGCGCACCGTCCTGCCCTATGCCTTTGCCTGTCCCGCCGGCGTCATGCGCCATGATGCCGTGAACACGGGATGTACCGAAATCATGTCACCCTGGGGTGACGCAGTACTGGAAGACACTGAATGACCCGCGATACCGCCATCTCCACCGCCACCGAGTATTTCGACGCCGGCACGTTCCATTCCGATCTGGCGACCCTGGTGTCCTTCCGCAGCGAAAGCCAGAACCCCGCCCCCGAGGCCCGCGCCGAGGCGCAGCGCTACCTTGTCGAGGCGATGCTGCCCCGGCTTCAGGCGATGGGCTTTGTCTGCGAGATCGTCGACAACCCCAATCCCAAGGGCGGGCCGCTTCTCCTGGGTGAACGGGTCGAGGGCGACGACCTGCCCACCGTTCTGACCTATGGCCACGGCGACACCGTGCGGGGACAGGACGGCATGTGGCGCGACGGATTGCAGCCCTGGGAGATCACCGAAGAGGGCGACCGCCTTTACGGGCGCGGCACCGCCGACAACAAGAGTCAGCACCTGATCAACATCGCCGCGCTCGAATCCGTTCTCGCCGCGCGCGGCAGCCTCGGCTTCAACACCCGCATCGTCATCGAGATGAGCGAGGAGGTCGGCTCGGTCGGCCTGCCCGAGATCTTCCGCACCTACAAGGACCGGCTGACGGCGGACGTTCTGATCGCCTCGGACGGCCCGCGCCTGCAACCCGAGGTGCCGACCATGTTCATGGGCTCGCGTGGCGGCACTACCTTCGACCTCGTGGTCGAAACCCACGAAGGCGCGCACCATTCCGGCAACTGGGGTGGCCTGCTGGCGGACCCGGCGATGATCCTCGCCCACGCGCTGGCCTGCATCACCGATGCGCGCGGCCAGATCAAGGTGCCCGAATGGCGCCCCGACAGCCTGACCGACACCGTGCGCGAGGCCCTGCGCGACCTGCCCGTGCAAGGCGGCGAAGGCCCCGATGTCGATCCCGACTGGGGCGAGGAAAGCCTGACCCCCGCCGAGCGCGTCTTCGGCTGGAACAGCTTTGCCGTGCTCGCCATGGTCTCCGGCGTGCCCGACGCGCCGGTCAACGCGATATCGGGCTGGGCGCGGGCCACCTGCCAGCTGCGCTTCGTCGTCGGCACCGACCCTGCGGATGTGGTCCCGGCCCTGCGCCGCCACCTCGACGCGCACGGCTTCGACCGGGTCCAGATACGCCCCCACGACCGTGGCTTCTTCGCCGCCACCCGGCTCGACCCCACCCACCCCTGGGCGCAGTTCGTCGGCCAGTCGATCCGCGAGACCTCGGGCCAGCTGCACGTCCTGCCCAACCTCGCCGGCTCCCTGCCCAACGACAGCTTCACCGATATCCTCGAGGTGCCCACGATCTGGGTGCCGCACTCCTATCGCGGCTGCTCGCAACACGCGCCCAACGAACACGTCCTGAAATCCGTCTGCCAGGATGCGCTGCGGGTGATGGCGGGCGTGTTCTGGGACATCGGCGAAAAGCAGACACCGGGCCGGTGACGCGGGCGCGGGCGGGTGTTGCGCGCACGATGCGTTAACACCGCGTTCACCCCTCAGGCGGGCCAGCGCACGATGCCTTAACGCCCGCGATCGGCGAAAATCGCACCGTCGCGATACCACCCGGATACCGACGCGAGACCGACGTGCCGTTTTGGCGAGTCGCGGCCTCCTTAACCTGTGGCGCGCGGCTTGCCTTTGCCCTACGCGCCGGCCGGGACTACATTACCCCCATGCGTCTCGTTCTCGCCCTTCTGGCCCTGTTGCCCTTGGCCGCACTGGCCTCCGACCGTCCCGACCCGGGCCTGATGTGGAACCGCACAGGCCTGCCCCTGGTCTTTCCCCTGCAAGTGAAAACCGCGTCCGGCGCGGACTATGTCGTCACCCTCACGAACACGGACACTGATGAGCCAGCCCTTGCCGCCTACATCCGTGGCGGCACGTTCTTTCGCGTGCTCGTGCCCCCCGGCACCTTCCGGCTCCGCTTCGACTACGGCATTACCTGGGACAGCGAAGAAGAGCGGTTCGCCGACCAGCGGAGCTTTCGCCTTAAGAAGCCGCTCACCTTCGAGACCCGCGGCATCGGGCGCAAGGCGGGGCACCTCGTCGATCTCACAGAGATGGACCTCGGGCAGGACACCGCCCTTGCGCCACAGGTGCGCGAACAGGTCTACTGCCAAGTGTCCCGCACCGAGATCACTCCAAATTGCCCCTTGGGCGACGACACCTGCGAACCGCGTGAAAAATCAGATGGTTACACCTCACCCTACGACATCGCCCCGCGCTACGACTACGCCCGCGAAAGCTACACGCGCCTCTGTGACTGACGTCATCGGTCACTCCGGATCGGGCGCCATCTCGGCCTTGTTCTGATCCTCGCGCCCCGTCAGCGCAGGCGTGAAGATGCAGATGAACCGCAGGTTCGTCTCCGCCCGCACGATATGCGGATCGTTCTGGTCCAGCACGTACATCACGCCCGGCTCCAGCGGCCAGATCTCGCCCGTGGTCTCGTTCTCCACCTCGCCCTTGCCCTCGATGCAATAGTTGACCTCGATGTGCTCCTTGTATTCCAAGAGCTGCACCGTCCCGGCCTTCACGATCGTGTCGTGAAACGAGTACCCCAGGTCATCGCGGGCCAGCAAAAGCCGCCTGCTTTCAAAGGTCTCGCCCTTTGCGTGGTCCTCTGTACCAATCACGTCTTCCAACGTTTTAACGAACATCCTTTGTCTCCTCAAAAGGGTCAGGCTTGATTTCGAACCCGCCGCGATATCTCATCTGAATATGAAACGCGCCCTGCTGACAACGTTAACCGTACTGGCCGCTGCGCTGCCGGTGGTCCCGCGTGCCGTGGCGCAGGAGTGCAGCCGCGACGCGATGCTGGTTTTCGACGGCTCGGCCTCCATGGCCGAGCTCGGGTTCGACCAGACCGCCCCCACCCGGATCGAGGACGCCCGCACCGCCCTGCGCCGGGCCCTGCCGGATATCGCGCCGGTGCGCCGCGTCGGTCTCCTGACCTATGGTCCCGGCCCTGAAGGTTCCTGCGACGGCATCAACCTCAAATTCCCGCCCGTCGCGGACGCGGCCCAGCCCATCATCGACGCCATCGACCTGATGGACCCGATCGGCCTGACGCCCCTGACCGAGGCCGTGGCAGAGGCCGCCCGCGTGCTGAACCACACCACCACGCCGGGCATCATCGTGCTGGTCACCGACGGCAACGAAACCTGCGGCGGCCGACCCTGCGCGCTCGGGGCCGAGCTCGCTGCCACCTCCGCCAACCTCACCGTGCATGTCATCGGCTTCCGCGTCGTGGCCGACCCGTTCGCCTGGGACAGCCCCGAGGCCGGGATCTACGCCGATGGCTCTTCCATCGCCCGCTGCATCTCGGACCAGACCGGCGGCATGTATGTGGCGACCGACACGGTGGACGAGTTGACCGAGGCGCTACGCAAGACCCTGGGCTGCGCGTTGATCGGCTAGCCGGGACCGCGGCGTTAAGCCTTTGTCAATTTCGGTGGTGTTTGGTCCTTTCGCAAGACGGCGTTGCCGCATCCGCAACAGGAATGACGCCGAAAAAACCAGGGCCATTAACCAGTGCTTAACAAAGGTTAACAGCGCCGAAACGAAAACACCCCGGCCATCTCTGACCGGGGCGTCAATTCCGTAGGGTGGGGTTTCACCCCACCGGGCTCGTAGGGTGGGTGAAAACCCACCGGCGCCTCACCCCTTCTCTTCAACGATCTCCACAAGGTGCGGGATCTTGTTGATCATGCCACGGACCGACGGGGTGTCCTCCAGCTCGCGGGTCTTGTGCATCTTGTTCAGGCCCAGCCCGATCAGCGTCTTGCGCTGGATCTCGGGGCGGCGGATGGGCGAACCCACCTGCTTGACGACGATGGTCTTTGCCATGGTTTACGCCTCCTCTGCGACGTGGGACGACTCGGCCGGGGCCTCGTCACGCTTGGGCAGGATGTCGGCGACCTTCTTGCCGCGACGCTGCGCGACCATGCGCGGGCTGCTTTCCTTTTGCAGGCCGTTCAGGGTGGCGCGGATCATGTTGTAGGGGTTCTGCGAGCCCGTGGACTTCGCGACAACGTCCTGCACGCCCAGCATCTCGAACACGGCCCGCATCGGACCGCCGGCGATGATACCGGTACCCGTGGGCGCGGTGCGCATGACGACTTTGCCGGCGCCCCAGCGGCCTTCCATGTCGTGGTGCAGCGTGCGGCCTTCGCGCAGCGGCACGCGGATCATCTGGCGCTTGGCCTGCTCGGTGGCCTTGCGGATGGCCTCGGGGACCTCCTTGGCCTTGCCCTTGCCGAACCCGACGCGGCCCTTCTGGTCGCCCACGACGACGAGCGCGGCAAAGCCGAAGCGCTTACCACCCTTGACGGTTTTCGAAACACGGTTGATCGCAACCAGGCGATCGGCGAATTCCGGGGTTTCGTCGCGATCGCGACCCCCACGGCGGTTGTCATCTCTTGCCATACTCGGCGTCCTTTCATGGCGGGCATCTGCCCTTTGATGTCTCAATCCAAGTCCGCACATGGGGCGTCCGGATCATCGAGGCGGATCAACCGCCTGCAACGTAAGGGTGGGTCGAAGCCCCACCCTGCGCAGGCCGCGCAGGGTGGGATTTCATCCCACCTAGATCTTCAGGCCACCCTCGCGGGCGGCATCGGCCAGCGCCTTGATCCGGCCGTGGTAGAGGAACCCACCACGATCGAACTGCGCTTCGGTCACGCCTGCCTTCTTGGCGCGTTCCGCGATGGTCGCGCCGATCTTGGCCGCCGCTTCCAACGTGTTCTTGCCGACAAAGCCCAGATCCTTTTCCAGGGTCGAGGCCGAGGCCAGTGTCGTGCCGTTCACGTCGTCGATCAGCTGCACGCTCATGTTCTTGGAAGAACGGTGCACCGAAAGACGGGGACGGCCCGCATTGACCTTGCGAAGTTTGCTCCGGACGCGCATGCGGCGTTTCTGGAACAGTTGTCTCTTGCTGTTTGCCATTTTCTCGCGTCCTTACTTCTTCTTGCCTTCCTTCTGGAAGATGTACTCGTCCTTGTAGCGGATGCCCTTGCCCTTGTAGGGCTCAGGACGCCGCCAGTCGCGGATATTGGCCGCGACCTGTCCGACGAGCTGCTTGTCATGGCCTTCCACGATCAATTCCGTGGGCTTGGGCGCCGTGACAGTCACACCTTCCGGAACCTGAAAATCCACGTCGTGGCTCAGGCCGAGGTTCAGCTTCAGGATGTTGCCCTGCACCTGGGCACGATAGCCCACGCCGCGGATCTCGAGCTCTTGCTTGAAGGGCTCGCGCGAGCCGTGCACGAGGTTCGCGACGATGGTGCGGGTCATGCCCCACTGCTGACGCGCGCGTTTGGACTTGCCGCGCGGCGTCACGGTGATGGCGCCGTCGCCCACTTCGATCGACACATCGTCGGTCGCGGTGAAGCTCTTGGTCGCCTTGGGGCCTTTGACCTCGATGGTCTGGCCCGACACGCTGGCGGTGACGCCATCGGGCAGGGCCACGGGTTGTTTACCGATACGAGACATTACAGGGGCCTCCTTAGAATACCGTGCAAAGCACTTCGCCGCCAACGTTCTGGCTGCGCGCGTTCGCGTCCGACATCACACCCTTGGAGGTGGAGACAATCGACACGCCCAGTCCCTGACGGACGCTGGGGATGTCATCGACGCCCATGTAAACCCGGCGGCCGGGCTTGGAGACCCGCTTCATCTCGCGGATCACGGGGGCGCCTTCGAAATACTTCAGGCTCACTTCGATGGCCGGGTGGCCGCGCTCGTCCGTGGTGTCCTCGAACCCGCGGATGTAGCCTTCGTCGGCCAGCACTTCCAGAACGCGCACGCGCATCTTGGAGGCGGGGACCATGACGGTGGATTTGCCACGCATGCCCGCGTTGCGCAGGCGGGTGAGCATATCGCCGATAGGATCGTTCATCTCATATCCCTCCTTACCAGCTCGACTTGACCATACCGGGCAGCTGACCCGACGAACCCAGGTCGCGCAGGGCGATCCGGCTGATCTTCAGCTTGCGGTAATAGGCATGCGGCCGGCCGGTCAGCTGGCAGCGGTTATGAAGGCGGGTGGCCGAGCTGTTGCGCGGCAGTTGCGCCAGTTTCAGGGAGGCCCGGAAGCGTTCTTCCATCGGCTTTTCCTGGTCGTTGATGATCGCTTTCAAAGACGCCCGCTTGGCAGCGTATTGCTTCACCAGGCGCTGACGCTTCTTCTCGCGTTCGATCATTGCTTTCTTAGCCATGTTTCAAATTCCTCGCGATTAGCTGGTGAAAGGCATGTTGAAATGCTTCAACAGCGCCTTGGCTTCAGCGTCGGTCGGCGCCGTGGTTGCGATGATGACGTCGATCCCCCAGACTTCGTCGACCTTGTCGAAGTTGATTTCGGGGAAAACGATGTGCTCCTTGATGCCCATGGCATAGTTGCCGCGGCCATCGAACGACTTGCCCGACACACCGCGGAAGTCGCGGATCCGCGGCATGGCCACGGTGATCAGACGGTCGAGGAATTCGTACATGCGGTTGCCACGCAGGGTCACCTTGGCGCCCAGCGGCATGCCTTCACGAACACGGAAGCCGGCGATAGAGTTCTTGGCCGACGTGATCACGGCATGCTGGCCGGCGATGGTGGACAGGTCTTCCTGGGCCGACTTGGCCTTTTTGGAATCCTTCACCGCCTCGGCACCGCAGCCGATGTTCAGGACGATCTTGTCCAGGCGCGGGATCTGCATGTCGTTGGTATAGCCGAACTCTTCCTTCAGCGCAGCCTTGATCGTGTCACGGAACTGTTGGCGCAGACGCGGGGTGTAATTTTCAGTATCAAGCATCGATCACGTCCCCCGTGGTCTTGGCGTAACGCACCTTCTTGTCGCCTTCCATCTTGAAGCCGACGCGGGTGGGTTTGCCGTTGGCATCGACAAAGGCCAGGTTGCTGATGTCGATCGGCAGCGCCTTGGGCAGGCGTCCGCCCTGGCTTTGCTGGCTCTGGCGGGTGTGGCGGATGGCCATGTTCACACCGTCGACCACGGCCTTGCCGGCCTTGGGATCAACGGACGTGATCGTGCCTTCCTTGCCCTTGTCCTTGCCGGACAGGACGACGACCTTGTCGCCTTTTTTCAGTTTAGCGGCCATGTCACAGCACCTCCGGGGCGAGCGAGATGATCTTCATGAAGTTCTTCGCGCGAAGTTCACGAACCACCGGTCCGAAGATACGCGTGCCCACCGGCTCACCTGCGTTGTTCAGGATCACGGCGGCGTTGCGGTCAAAGCGGATGGCGGTGCCGTCTTCACGGCGGATCTCTTTGGCGGTGCGCACGACGACGGCCTTGCGGACGTCACCTTTCTTCACGCGGCCGCGCGGGATGGCTTCCTTCACCGAGACGACGATGATGTCGCCCACGGACGCATATTTGCGCTTGGAACCACCCAGGACCTTGATGCACTGCACCCGGCGTGCGCCGGAGTTGTCAGCAACATCCAGATTGGTCTGCATCTGGATCATTAGGTTTCTCCCGACCTAAGGGGTCAGCCTTTCCGGCGTTTTGGCCCCATGGTTTCGATCAAACCGAAAGGTATCGGATGCTTACGCCTCCAAAACCTCCCAGCGTTTCGTTTTCGATTTCGGCGCGCATTCGATGATGCGAACTTGGTCGCCGACCTTGAAAGCGTTCTTTTCATCGTGAGCCCGGTATTTCTTGGACTTACGAATGGTCTTCTGCAGCACCGGGTGCTTGAAGCGACGCTCGACCGAAACGGTGACGGTCTGGGCGTTTGCGTCGGAGGTCACGACGCCTTGCAGGATACGCTTGGGCATTCGAGGCTCTCCTTATTCAGCAGCCGAGGCGGCTTTTTCGTTCAGCACGGTCTTGATCCGCGCTACATCGCGACGGACCGAACGGATCCGCGCAGGGTTTTCCAGCGACCCGGTCGCTGCCTGAAAGCGCAGGTTGAACTGCTCTTTCTTCAGGTTGGACAGTTCCTCGCGAAGCTGGTCCGGCGTCTTGTCACGCAATTCGGTGGCGTTCATGGCCATCTTCCCTTCTCAAAACACCGGCCGGCCCCTGCTCGATGGCTCAGGGTCACACGGTTTCCCCGGTGGATGAATGTCAAAAACGAATCCCCGCGAAACGCGGGGACCCCTTGGATTGGGGCCGTATAAGGGAGGTGCGGGGTCAGGGCAAGTCATAATTCTCGAAGTCATTGGCCTTCCGTCATCCGATCTCTAAGAATGGCTAACAGGCACACATTTCAAGCGACGGCGTCAGACTATGGCAAAGAACATTGTTGAGGAGTTTCAGAAGAGGCTGGAAGGTAAGACACTTCGCGAAGCTTCCGACGAAGAAATGCTAGCCTTTGTCATGACACAAAGGTCATTCAACTATGAGAAACTTACCCATCTTCTCGAGTCATCTGAAGACTGGAGCGCGATCATTGTCGCTCACATCCATGCGGACCATGTAGTACGTTGTCTTTTGGATCAGATGCTACGCAATTTGGACGAGACCAAGGCGGAAAGGGGACGCATTTCGTTCTTGGATAAACTTGCATTCTGCTTTGGATTGGGGGCTGTCTCGCCTGCTAGCTTCTCAAGCCTTAAGCGATTGAATGCAGAAAGAAATAAGTTTGCGCATCGCCTGAATTTTGTAGTTTCAGATGAACTTAAGGGTGACCTTCTCGCGCACTCTATACGAGAGTACTCCACCCGTTTGGAAGAAAGGAAAGAGTTTAAGGAGGCGGACAATGGAGAAATCGACTTCAAGACATTACTGCTTCTAATGGTAATTTTTCTGGAAGAGGAAAGGCTAGCGCACTCGTTGCAAGTATTGAAGAGCGCGCGCGGCGAAGCGGATTTGAAAGATGCTTTAGCAGAAGCTTCAAGAGTTTTGAACTCTTGATCTAAAGCCATCCTGCTCCACGCTACGGTAAAGCGCTGCTTCGCGATCCATCAGCAGGATTGCCGCGTTACTCGGACTACGTTGTTCAAAAAAAGCGTTGAAAGCACGCATATCAACGCAATGTTCGCCTTTTTGATTGACGCCACGCCCTGAAACTAGAGCCTCGGCTCAAGACCTCCTCAAAGAACGACGGGTCTAGTCCCTCGTCGCGCCACCAAGGTCTATCTTGCCAGACCCCGCCCTTCCCGCATGAGATAGGCACCGGGTGCAATCAATCAGCACCCGACAAAAGAGGAGGAGAAAACCATGTCCAGCCCGTATTCCGGAGGCTGCGATCACGTCAAGGTGACCGCCAGCGCCGAACCCATCGACAACCACGAATGCCATTGCAACGTCTGCAAGTCCGTCACCGGCCAGCACACGACGCACGTGGCCTTCTTCAACCACGACGATCTCAAGGCCGAGGGCGGCGAGATGAAACGCCAGCCCTTCAACGCCGACAACCCCGACGGCCCGCTCGAACTCTGCACCTGCGCCGATTGCGGCGCCGCGCTGATGCTGGACGACAAGCAGAAACGTATCCGCGTGGCCGTGCCCAACGTCATGGGCTACAACGACGCCGCCTTCCCCGACGCGACGTACCATGCGTTCTGGGACGAAAGCAAAGGCTACGCCAAGCCCGATGACGGTCGCCCCGTCTACGAAGGCCTGCGCCCCGACTTCACCTGGCCGCAGCCTGCCGCCTGATGGCGCTGGCCCTGCCGCGCCGTCGGCGGGGCCTCACCCCCAGGCGTAGTTGAAACTGACGCTGATCCGTTCGTCCTCGGACAGGTTCATCGGCACCTCGTGCCGCAGCCAGCTTTCCCACAGCAGCACATCGCCTACCGCGGGCTTGGCATATATGAACGTCCGCAACTCTTCGCGCGCATCCTTCTTCCGCCCCGGCGCGGCCATCATCCGGGCCGAGCGCGGGTCTTCCAGCTTCAGCGCGCTGGCGCCATCCGGCATCGCCACGTAGGTCGTGCCGGAAATCACTGAATGCGGATGCAGATGCGATGAATGCGTGCCGCCTTCGGGCAGGATGTTGATCCAGATATCCTCCAGCTTCAGCTCCCGCCCGTCCAGGTCGAACTCCAGGTCTTCGGCAAAGGCCGCCACATGCGCATCCAGCGATTTCACGAGGTCCGCGAAAATCGGAAAGCGCCACGGCAGGTCGGTCAGCGAGGCATAGGAGGTATAGCCCGGATACCCGTTCTCCTCGCACCACTCCTGCCCCGCCTCGTCATCCTCGGCGATGGCATAGCACGACGCCTCCATTTCGGCCGGATCGATGGCGGGGCCGTGCTCCGACAGGGCGGCACGGTAAAGGCGGGTCACGAAGAGGGATTTGATATCAGCCATGCCCCGCGTCTTACCGCGCGATGGGCCGAAGGCAAGGAAATCTTCATGCCTGTGGCCCATAACGCCCCCAGCACCGGAAGGGGGCAAGCATGATCCGAACCATCGCGGCGTCCGGCCTCTGCGTCGGCCTTGGCCTTGCTGGCCCCGTTGCGGCGGACCCGGCCACCGGCAGCCTGTTCGCCGCGCGTCAGCCGCTTTTCTCGATCCAGTCGGGAACCCGTGACGCCGTATCCTCCGCCAGCCTCTTTGTGGACAGGGCCGAGGGCGGTCTCTTCGCCGCCCTGCCCGGCCGCCTCGATGCGCCCCTGCGCCACGGCGGCACCAAGGCCGCGCGCCTGCGCGACCTCATTGCGCGGGCCGAGGCCGGGCGCGCGGGCTATGACGCCGTCCAGCATGGCGCGCGGGTGAAACCACCCCGCCGCCCCACTGACATGACCCTTCAGGACATCTACGACTGGATCGAGGCCACCCCCGGCCAGCCCCATGCTATCGGCCGTTACCAGTTCATCCCACCGACGCTGCGCCACTCCGCCGCGCGCCTAGACCTGCCCGCCAGCACCCGGTTCAGCCCCGCGGTGCAGGACCGGCTGGCCGACCTGCTGCTGGGCGACGCCGGGCTGATGAAGGTCAAGGCGGGCGAGATGAGCGTGGACACGTTCATGCTGAACCTCGCCAGGATCTGGGCCGGCCTGCCAATCCCGTCTGGACGCAGCTACTACGACGGGGTCGCGGGCAACAAGGCGACGATGACGTATGAGGCTTATGCAAGCCAGGTGCGCGGAATACTGGGCGGCTGACATCGCACCGCTCCACCCGTCCCGGGCCTGACCCGGGACCTCCCGTAGGGTGGGTGAAAACCCACGCGCATCCGGGCAAAGGAAAACCCCCGCCGATTTCTCGACGGGGGTTCTCTATTCTTTACCGGGGTGCGGCCGCAATTGACTGCGTCAAACGCTTTCCCGCACTCGTGAGGATTGGATTACCAGTCCTCACGCACCACAACGCGGGTCTTGACCGGCAGTTTCATCGCCGCTAGGCGCAGGGCCTCCATGGCAACCGCCTCGCCGACGCCGTCGATCTCGAACATCACGCGGCCGGGCTTGACCTTGCAGGCCCAGAAATCGACCGAGCCTTTACCTTTACCCATCCGAACTTCGACGGGCTTGGAGGTCACGGGCGTGTCCGGGAAGATCCGGATCCAGACGCGGCCCTGACGCTTCATGTGACGCGTCATGGCACGACGTGCCGCTTCGATCTGACGGGCGGTCACGCGCTCGGGCGTGGTCGCTTTCAGGCCGTAAGTGCCGAAGTTCAGATCAGAGCCGCCCTTGGCCTCGCCCTTGATCCGGCCTTTGAACATCTTGCGGAATTTAGTGCGCTTTGGTTGAAGCATTTCTCATCCCTCCTCAGCGGCGGCCGCCACCAGCACCACGAGGTGCCGGGCCGTCCTGAAGTTCCTGCGCCTTGCGATCCCGGGCTGCCGGATCATGTTCCATGATCTCGCCCTTGAAGATCCAGACCTTGATGCCGATGATCCCGTAGGGCGTGCTGGCCTCGATATTGGCGTAATCGATGTCGGCACGCAGCGTGTGCAGCGGAACCCGGCCCTCGCGGTACCATTCGGTCCGTGCGATCTCGGCACCGCCCAGGCGGCCCGCGACGTTGACCCGGATGCCCAGGGCCCCCATGCGCATGGCGTTCTGCACGGCACGTTTCATCGCGCGACGGAACGACACACGACGCTCAAGCTGCTGGGCGATGCTCTCACCCACCAGGGCCGCGTCCAGTTCCGGCTTGCGGACCTCGACGATGTTGAGGTGCAGTTCGCTGTCGGTCATCGCCGCCAGCTTCTTGCGCAGGGTCTCGATATCGGCGCCTTTCTTGCCGATGATCACGCCGGGGCGCGCTGTGTGCACCGTGACGCGGCACTTCTTGTGCGGACGCTCGATGATCACGCGGCTGATGCCGGCCTGCTTGCACTCTTTCTTGATGAAATCACGGATCGCGATGTCTTCCAGCAGAAGATCACCGTAATCCTTCGTGTCGGCGTACCAGCGGCTGTCCCAGGTGCGGTTCACCTGCAGGCGCATGCCGATCGGATTGACTTTGTTACCCATTAGGCTTGCTCCTCGACTTCACGCACCTTGATGGTGATCTCCGAAAACGGCTTCATGATCCGGCCAAACCGGCCACGGGCGCGCGGACGGCCGCGTTTCATCACGAGGTTCTTGCCCACATAGGCCTCTGCCACGATCAGGTCGTCGACATCGAGGTTGTGGTTGTTCTCGGCGTTGGCCACGGCGGACTGAAGGCATTTCTTCACGTCCTGTGCGATCCGCTTCTTCGAGAAGGTCAGATCGTTCAGCGCCTTGTCCACCTTCTTGCCACGGATCAGCGCGGCCACCAGGTTGAGTTTCTGCGGGCTGGTGCGAAGCATGCGCAGTTTTGCCATCGCTTCGTTGTCAGCCACGCGGCGGGGGTTCTTTTCCTTGCCCATGACTTACTTCCGCTTCGCTTTTTTGTCGGCGGCGTGCCCGTAATAAGTACGGGTCGGCGCGTATTCACCGAATTTCTGACCGATCATATCTTCCGACACGTTGACGGGGATATGCTTGTGACCATTGTACACGCCAAACGTCAGGCCCACGAACTGGGGCAGGATCGTCGAACGGCGCGACCAGATCTTGATGACTTCGTTGCGCCCCGACTCGCGCGATGCTTCGGCTTTTTTCAGCACGTAGGCATCGACGAAGGGGCCTTTCCATACAGAGCGGCTCATGTGTTAACGGCCCTTCTTCCTGGCGTGACGCGAGCGGATGATCAGCTTCTGCGACGCCTTGTTCTTGTTACGGGTGCGCGCACCCTTCGTCGGCTTGCCCCAGGGCGTCACCGGGTGACGACCACCCGAGGTCCGGCCCTCGCCACCACCATGGGGGTGGTCGATCGGGTTCATGACCACGCCGCGCACGGACGGGCGGATGCCCTTGTGGCGCATGCGGCCGGCCTTGCCGTAGTTCTGGTTGCTGTTGTCGGGGTTCGACACGGCACCGACGGTCGCCATGCACTCCTGACGCACCATGCGCAACTCGCCCGAGCTCAGACGGATCTGGGCATAGCCACCGTCGCGGCCCACAAACTGGGCATAGGTGCCGGCGGCACGCGCGATCTGGCCGCCCTTGCCGGGCTTCAGCTCGATGTTGTGAACGATCGTGCCGATCGGCATACCCTGGAACGGCATCGCGTTGCCAGGCTTGATGTCGGCCTTCGGCGAGGCGACGACGCTGTCCCCTACGGCCAGGCGCTGCGGCGCCAGGATGTAGGCTTGCTCGCCATCTTCGTATTTGATCAGCGCGATAAAGGCCGTCCGGTTCGGGTCGTATTCGATCCGCTCGACGGTTGCGGCCACGTCGATCTTGTTGCGTTTGAAATCAACGATCCGGTAAAGGCGTTTGGCGCCACCCCCGCGACGACGCGAGGTAATCCGCCCGGTGTTGTTCCGGCCGCCCGATTTCGTCAGACCCTCGGTGAGGGCTTTGACGGGACGTCCTTTCCACAGCTCCGAACGGTCGATCAGCACCAGCCCGCGCTGGCCCGGCGTCGTCGGCTTGTACGACTTGAGTGCCATGCTTTCTGTCTTCCGTTTAGCAAACGGCGAACCAACGGCTCGCCTATGTAGGGTGGGTTTCAAACCCACCATGGTTATAGGCCCCCTTAGGTGCCCGGTTCAGGTGTTCTTGCGAACAACGGCAAAGCCCCGGACGAATCCGGGGCCTTGCGGATGGGGTCGTTTACGAAAGACCACCCTTGCGGTCAAGCCTTTCTCCCAAAGAAAAACCCCGGCCACACCTGCGCCCGGGGTCGAACTCTCTCAAAGGCAGGCGGCGATGCCGCCCGGTGCCTTATGCCAGCGCGATATTGATGGCGCTTTCGCGTCCATCACGACCGGATTCCAGGTCATAGGTGACCTTCTGATCGTCGGCCAGGCCGGTAAGGCCCGAACGCTCGACGGCCGAGATGTGTACGAATACGTCCTTGCCACCCGATTCCGGTGCGATAAAGCCGTAGCCTTTGGTGGTGTTGAACCATTTCACGGTGCCGTTGGCCATTTCCGTGTCTCCTTTAGATGTTGCTGCCCGCAGTATGCGGCAGCTTGGCGGCGTCATGACAAGATCGAAAGCCAGTCGCCGTGAAGGAGAAAGGGTCGATAGGTAGTAACGTGCACCGCCCATATGGGCGTTCAGATGATTCCCGTCAATGAAAATTAGCGGAGGCTCGCTCCCAGACGTTGATTTCGGGCGACAAAATGCCGGCTCGCGCCACAAGAAAAACCCCCGCCGATCTCTCGACGGGGGCCATCATATTGTAGGGTGGGGTTTCACCCCACCATGGCTCAGAGGCCGGTCGTCACGTCGATCGTGTTGCCCTCTTCGAGCGTCACGTAGGCTTTCTTGACGTCCTTGCGACGGCCCATGATGCCACGGAACCGCTTCTGCTTGCCCTTGGTGATGGACGTGTTGACCGCTTTCACCTTCACACCGAAGAGCGCCTCGACGGCCTCCTTGATCTGGGGTTTCGCGGCGTCCATGGCCACCTCGAAGACAACGGCGTTCGCTTCCGACGCCATCGTGGCCTTCTCGGTGATCACCGGCTTGCGGATCACATCGTAATGTTCGGGTTTCGCGCTCATTTCAACCGAGCCTCCAGTGCTTCGACACCCGCCTTGGTCAGCACGAGCGTGTCGCGCTTGAGGATGTCGTATACGTTCGCGCCCATGCTGGGCAGCACGTCCAGACCGTCGATGTTGGCCGCGGCGCGGGCAAAGCCCTCGTTCACCTCGGCGCCGTCGATGATCAGCGCGCGCTTCCAGCCCAGGTCCTTGACCTGCTTGGCCAGTTCCTTGGTCTTGGCGGCACCTTCGGCGGCCTCGATGACCACCAGCTCACCCGCCTTGGCCTTGGCCGACAGCGCGTGTTTCAGGCCCAGCTGGCGCACCTTCTTGGGCAGGTCATGCGCATGGCTGCGCGGAACCGGGCCCTTGTAGATACCACCCTTGCGGAAGATCGGCGCGTTGCGGTCACCGTGGCGTGCGCCGCCGGTGCCCTTCTGGCGATAGATCTTCTTGGTCGAGTAGCTGGTCTCGGACCGGGTCTTGACCTTGTGGGTGCCCTGCTGCGCCTTGTTGCGCTGCCAGCGGACGACACGGTGCAGGATGTCGGCACGCGGATCGAGATCGAAGATCTCGCCCGAGAGCTCGACCGAACCGGCCTTGCCGCCGTCGAGTTTGATCACGTCGAGTTTCATTCCTCACCGTCCTTCTTCTCTTCGCCGGCATCATCGGACTTGTCAGCCTCGATATCGGCTTCGGCCTCTTTCAGCGCGGCTGCTTCCTGGGCGGCCTGCTCTTCGGCCAGACGCTGTGCTTCGGCCTCGGCCTCGGCGGCTGCGGCGGCTGCGGCTTCTTCCGCGGCCTTCTCTGCTTCGGCGGCGGCCGATTTCAGAGCGGCGGGCAGAATGGCACTTTCAGGGAACGGCTTCTTGACCGCGTCCTTGATCGTCACCCATCCACCCTTGGAGCCGGGAACCGCGCCCTTGACCATGATCAGGCCACGGTCGGCGTCGGTTTTCACCACTTGCAGGTTCTGCGTCGTCACGCGGGCAGCGCCCATGTGACCGGCCATCTTCTTGCCCCTGAACACCTTGCCGGGGTCCTGACACTGGCCGGTGGAGCCGTGCGAGCGGTGGCTGATCGACACACCGTGGCTGGCCCGCAGACCGCCGAAGTTGTGCCGCTTCATCGCACCGGCAAAGCCCTTACCGATCGAGGTGCCGGAAACGTCCACGAACTGACCTTCGAAATAGTGGTTCGCGGTGATTTCCTCGCCCACGTCGATCATGTTCTCGGGCGCCACGCGGAATTCCGCGACCTTGCGCTTGGGTTCCACCTTGGCGACGGCGAAATGGCCACGCATGGCTTTCGACGTGCGTTTCGCCTTGGCGGTCCCTGCGCCCAGCTGAACAGCGGCATAGCCGTGCTCTTCGGGCGTGCGTTGGGCGACGACCTGCAGTTTGTCCAGTTGAAGAACGGTCACAGGGATCTGCTTGCCGTCTTCCATGAAAAGCCGGGTCATGCCGACTTTCTTTGCGATTACACCAGAGCGCAACATGTCCTGCCCTCCTTAAACCGAGATCTGCACGTCCACGCCGGCAGCCAGGTCGAGCTTCATCAGCGCGTCGACGGTCTGGGGCGTGGGATCAACGATGTCCAAGAGACGCTTGTGCGTCCGGATCTCGAACTGATCGCGCGATTTCTTGTTCACGTGGGGGCCACGCAGAACGGTGAACTTTTCGATCTTGTTCGGCAGCGGGATGGGCCCGCGCACGTCTGCGCCGGTCCGCTTCGCGGTGTTCACGATCTCCTGCGTGCTGGCGTCCAGCACGCGGTAGTCGAACGCCTTCAGGCGGATACGGATGTTTTGGCTAGCTACGGCCATTTTTATTATCCCTAACAGGGTTCCAGCGGAGAGGAAGAGAAGCGGAATTGCCGCCCTTCATCGCGCCCAAAGTGGGGCCGGGTGCCGACCGCAGTCAGCACCCGGAAATTCTGGATCACCCCGGACCGCGGCCCGGGATGACGCGCCGCGTCAGATCACTCGAGGATCTTGGACACCACGCCGGCGCCGACGGTGCGGCCGCCTTCGCGGATGGCGAAGCGCAGGCCGTCTTCCATCGCGATCGGCGCGATCAGCTCGACCTCGAACTTCAGGTTGTCGCCCGGCATCACCATCTCGGTGCCCGACGGCAGCGTCACCGTGCCCGTCACGTCCGTCGTGCGGAAGTAGAACTGCGGACGGTAGTTGGCGAAGAACGGCGTGTGACGGCCACCCTCTTCCTTCGTCAGGATGTACGCCTCGGCCTCGAACTTGGTGTGCGGGTTCACCGAGCCGGGCTTGCACAGCACCTGGCCGCGCTCCACACCGTCACGCTCGATCCCGCGCAGCAGAAGACCCACGTTGTCGCCGGCCTCGCCCTGGTCCAGAAGCTTGCGGAACATCTCGACGCCCGTGCAGGTCGTCTTCTTGTTCTTGTTCAGGCCCACGATCTCCATCTCTTCGCCGACCTTGATCAGGCCACGCTCGATCCGGCCGGTGGCAACCGTGCCGCGGCCCGAGATCGAGAACACGTCCTCGACCGGCATCAGGAACGGCTGGTCCACGGCGCGCTCGGGCGTCGGGATGTACTCGTCCACAGCCGCCATCAGCTCGCGGATCTTGTTCTCGCCGATCTCCGGGTCACGCCCTTCCATCGCCGCAAGCGCCGAGCCCGCGATGATCGGAATGTCGTCGCCGGGGAACTCGTACGAGCTCAGAAGCTCGCGCACTTCCATTTCCACCAGTTCCAGCAGTTCCTCGTCGTCGACCTGGTCGACCTTGTTGAGGAACACCACCAGCGCGGGCACGCCCACCTGGCGCGCCAGCAGGATGTGCTCGCGGGTCTGCGGCATCGGGCCGTCGGCGGCGTTCACCACCAGGATCGCGCCGTCCATCTGCGCCGCACCCGTGATCATGTTCTTGACGTAGTCGGCGTGGCCGGGGCAGTCGACGTGGGCATAGTGCCGCGCATCGGTCTCGTATTCCACGTGCGCGGTCGAGATCGTGATCCCGCGCGCTTTCTCTTCCGGCGCACCGTCGATCTGGTCATACGCGCGGAAGTCACCGAAATACTTCGTGATCGCCGCCGTCAGCGTCGTCTTGCCGTGGTCAACGTGACCAACGGTCCCGATGTTCACGTGCGGTTTCGAACGGTCAAACTTTTCCTTTGCCATGATGGCCTCCTGTTCTTTTGCGGATGGTGGGTTTTTACCCACCCTACGGTGATGGGTAGGGCGGGGTTCACCCCGCCACCCGGGTTATGCGTATTTCGCCTGGATCTCTTCCGAGATGTTCGACGGAACGGGTTCGTAATGCGAGAACTGCATGGTGAACTGGGCGCGGCCCGACGACATCGAACGCAGCGTGTTGATGTAGCCGAACATGTTGGCCAGCGGAACGTTCGCGGCGATCGCGATGGCGTTGCCGCGCGGCTCCTGGCCCGACACCTGCCCGCGACGCGAGGTCAGGTCGCCGATCACGTTGCCGGTATATTCCTCCGGCGAGATCACTTCGACCTTCATGACGGGTTCCAGCAGCTTGGCGCCGGCCTTGCGCAGACCTTCGCGCATGCCCATCCGTGCCGCGATCTCGAACGCCATCACGGACGAGTCCACGTCGTGGAACTTGCCGTCGATCAGCGCGACCTTGAAGTCGATCACCGGGAAGCCGGCCAGCGGACCGCTGTCCATGACGCTCTCGATGCCCTTTTCGACGCCCGGAATGTATTCCTTCGGCACGGCACCACCGACGATGCGGCTCTCGAACGAATAGCCTTCGCCCGGCTCGGTCGGCGAGATGATCAGCTTTACTTCGGCGAACTGACCCGACCCACCCGACTGTTTCTTGTGGGTGTAGGTATGCTCGATCTCGTGGCTGATGGTCTCACGATAGGCCACCTGCGGCGCACCGATGTTGGCTTCGACCTTGAACTCGCGCTTCAGGCGGTCGACCAGAATGTCGAGGTGAAGTTCGCCCATGCCCTTCATGATGGTCTGACCGCTCTCGATGTCGGTCTCGACGCGGAAGGACGGGTCCTCGGCGGCCAGACGGGCCAGACCCTGGCTCATCTTCTCCTGGTCGTTCTTGGTCTTCGGCTCCACCGCGATCTCGATCACCGGATCGGGGAAGGTCATGGTTTCCAGAACCACCTGCTCTTTCGGGTCGCACAGCGTGTCACCCGTGGTGGTGTCCTTCAGACCGGCCAGCGCGATGATGTCGCCGGCAAATGCCTCTTCGATCTCTTCGCGGTTGTTCGAGTGCATCATCATCATGCGGCCGATGCGCTCTTTCTTGCCCTTGGTCGAGTTCTGGACGGTGTCGCCCTTGTTCAGCACGCCCGAGTAGATGCGCGTGAAGGTCAGCGAGCCGACGAACGGGTCGTTCATGATCTTGAACGCCAGGCCCGAGAACGGCATGGAATCGTCCGCGCGGCGGGCGATGTTGCGGGTCTCGGTCTCGTCATCGGGGGCAAAGCCCATGTAATCCACAACGTCGAGCGGGCTCGGCAGGTAGTCGACCACCGCGTTCAGCAGCGGCTGCACACCCTTGTTCTTGAACGCGGAACCGCCCAGAACCGGCACGAAGCTCAGCGACAGCGTACCCTTGCGGATCAGTTTCCGCAGGGTCGGCACGTCGGGCTCGTTGCCTTCCAGGTATTCCATCATCGCGTCGTCGTCCATTTCGACGGCGTTCTCGATCAGCTTGGCGCGCCAGTCGTCGGCCAGTTGCTTGAGGTCGTCGCGAATGGGCTGACGGGTCCAGGACGCGCCCAGATCCTCGCCTTTCCAGGTCCACTCTTCCATGGTCACCAGGTCGATGATACCTTCCAGCTCGTTCTCGGCACCGATCGGCATGGCAATCGGAACGGCCTTGGCGCCGGTCCGGGCCTCGATCATCTCGACGCAGTTGAAGAAGTCGGCACCGATCTTGTCCATCTTGTTGACGAACACGATGCGCGGCACCTTGTAGCGGTCGGCCTGGCGCCAGACAGTCTCGGTCTGGGGCTCGACGCCCGCGTTGGCGTCCAGAACGCAGATGGCGCCGTCAAGCACGGCCAGCGAACGCTCGACTTCGATGGTGAAGTCGACGTGGCCGGGCGTGTCGATGATGTTCATGCGGAACTTGGTGTCGTCGGTCCCCTCTTTCGTCGGGTCTTCCTGCCACTGCCAGAAGGTGGTGGTGGCCGCCGACGTGATGGTGATGCCGCGTTCCTGCTCCTGCTCCATCCAGTCCATCGTGGCCGCACCATCGTGCACCTCACCGATGTTGTGGGACTTGCCGGTGTAAAACAGGATCCGTTCCGAGCAGGTGGTCTTGCCTGCGTCGATATGGGCCATGATGCCGAAGTTGCGGTAGCGTTCGAGCGGATAATCGCGTGCCATGATGCAAATGCCTCTAGGGTTTTACCAGCGGTAATGGCTGAAGGCTTTGTTCGCCTCGGCCATCTTGTGGGTGTCTTCACGTTTCTTGACGGCGGTCCCGCGCGAGTTCACGGCATCCAGAAGCTCGCCTGCCAGGCGCTCTTCCATCGTGTTCTCGTTGCGGCCACGGCAGGCGGTGATCAGCCAGCGGATCGCCAGAGCCTCGCGGCGCTCGGGGCGAACCTCGACCGGAACCTGGTAGGTGGCACCACCGACACGGCGCGAGCGGACCTCGACCGACGGTTTGATGTTGTCCAGCGCTTCGTGGAAGATCTCCACGGGGGCGCGCTTGACCTTGTCTTCGACGCGATCCAGCGCGTTGTAGACGATTTTCTCCGCGACCGACTTCTTGCCGTCGATCATCAGGTTGTTCATGAACTTGGTCAGAACCCGGTCGCCATACTTGGCGTCGGGCAGGATTTCACGTTTTTCAGCGGCGTGACGACGAGACATCTGAAATTCCTCTTACTTGGGACGCTTGGCGCCGTATTTCGAACGACGCTGCTTGCGGTCCTTGACGCCTTGGGTATCAAGCACACCGCGCAGGATGTGGTAACGCACACCGGGAAGGTCTTTCACACGGCCGCCACGGATCAGGACCACCGAGTGTTCCTGCAGGTTGTGGCTTTCGCCGGGGATATAGCTGATGACCTCGAAGCCATTGGTCAGGCGCACCTTGGCAACCTTCCGCATGGCCGAGTTCGGCTTCTTGGGCGTGGTGGTGTAGACGCGCGTGCAAACGCCGCGCTTCTGCGGGCACCCTTGCAGGTGCATCGACTTCTGGCTTCTTGTTTTCGGCTGCCGCGGCTTGCGGATCAGCTGTTGGATCGTTGGCATAGGGTCTCTTTCCCGTCTTTCAACACATGTGTTTGCACCGGGTCACCCCCGCGCGGTTTCAGTTCTTTCCGCACATCACGCGTCCGCAATGCGCAAATACCGCAATCGTTTCCATTCCGAGGTAAACGACGCGGCGGGTTCCCAGAGGATCGGGGCACTCAAACGGCCCGGATCTTGTCCACTAGAATTTTGAGTTCGACACACGGGGCGACCCCCGACGTCGAGATGAGCGGCGTATAGGGGGAGTCGGGACGCCTGTCAACAGCCCCGCGGATATACGTTGAGCACCGCCAAGCGCCGGGTTTCCTCAGCGCTCGTCCGCGGCATAGAGAGCGCGAATTTCCGGCTCGCGCGGGGCGGCGGAAAAATCGAGGATCATGCAGCGATCGAGTGCGACATCGTCGTAGGACTGCGTGGCATGCCACTTGGCAAAGTGCAACACCTCGCGCAATGTCTCGTCGCTATGCCATGTCGTCATCACGAAATGCTCGGGAAGGACGTCGTCGTACCCGAATTGCTCCAGGCTGGCCATGTCCACGCTGTCGTCCCAAAGGCTGCAATCCAGCCCCCAGGCAAGCATGTACCGACAACCCGTCGCCACCAGGTCCTTGCTGACCTGCCACCGCGCCTCCGCAGAAACCTGCCGCTCGATCAGCACCACGCATTTGTAGGGCGGATCAATCCGGGGCAGCGCGACAGGCGCGGTCGGGTCTACGAAATGATAGCGCACCATGTTTCCTCTCGCGTCCGGTCCCATCAGCACCTCTCTTTCTTTGGCCTTGTTCGCGCCATGCTCATTTGTAATTCTCGCGCTGATTTTGGTCCAAAGGTACCCGCCCCATGCGCGCAATCGGTATATGCCGCTTTTCCTACCCCGCGCTTGGCGGCTTCAAGCGAATGCACGACACGGTGGAGGAACGCGAGGCCTATCTCTATGCCCCCGAGCGCATGGAATTGCGCTTCCGGCATTTCGAAACGCTCACCCTGCCCTCCATCGCCGCACAGAAGGACAAGCGCTTCACCTTCATCGTCCTCACCGGCGAGCGGATGCCGAAGCCTTTCTGGGACCGGCTCAACGACATCTGCGCCCCGGTCGAGGCCATCAAGATCGTCACCGCCGAACCGATGAAGCACCGCACCGCCATGCAACTGGCCATCCAGCACGAGCTTGCGCAAGGCGACGACGATATGTCGCTCCAGTTCCGGCTCGACGATGACGACGCCGTCGGCATCAACTTCATCCGCGGCATCCGCCGCACCGCGCGGCTGGCCGGCAAACTCAGCGCCGGGTGGCGCAACATGGTGATCGAGTATTCCCGCGGCTACTCCGTCAAGCTGACGCCCGATGGCATCCTGGCGCAGGAAATCCAGGGACAGTTCCTGGCCTGCGGTCTGGCTGTGCTCTTCCGCCCCGGCGACCCCAGGACAGTGATGAACTACGGCCATCACAAGCTGCATCACACCATGCCGACCCTGATCGAACCCGAGACCCACATGTACCTGCGCGCCCTGCACGACGACAACGACAGCTATGCGCGCACCACCACCAAGGGCCTCGCACCCCTCACCGACGACCAGCGCGCCTTCTTCAAGGAGCGTTTCAATGTCGACGAGGCGGCTGTGCAAGCGGCCTTTTCCGCCCCAGTTGCGACTCCCGGTAAAGGGTGAACAGACCGCTGCCGACCACGATCGCAGCACCCAGCAATGTCAGCGTCGCGGGCCACTCGCCAAACACCACGAAGCCCAGCAGCATCGCCCACAGCAGGCCGGTATAGCGGAACGGGGCCACGAAACTGATCTCGCCCACCCGCATCACCATGATGGAAAAGAGATACCCGCCGATGATGAGCAGCGAGGCGGTCCCCACCAGTCCGGCCTCTAGTACGCCCATCGGCGCCCAGTCCACGCCGAGGCTCAAGAGCCCGAAGATCGTCATCGTCGCGACCGATGTCAGCAACGTCACGAACATTGACGGCGTGTCCTTCGACAACCGCCGCGTCGACAGGTCCCGCACCGTGACACAGCCCACCGCCAAAAGCGCGTAAACCGCATAGAAGTTGAAGTCGTCGGTCCCGGGCCGCACGATCATCAGCACGCCGGCAAAGCCCACAAGGATCGCCACCATCCGCCGCCAGCCCACCGGCTCGCGCAGAAACAGCGCCGCGGCCAGCGTGATCGTCAGCGGCAGCGCCTGCAATATGGCCGTCACGTTGGCCAGCGGCATGTTGAAGAGCGCCGTCAGAAAGAAATAGGCCGCACCCACCTCGGCCGCCGTGCGCAGCGCCATCAGCCCCCAGTCCCGGCGCGGCATGCGGGCGCGCAACGCGCCCATGCGCCACGCGATTGCAGCCACCAGCACGGTTGTGATCAACCCCCGCAGCAGCAGCAACTGGAACAGCGGCACGTCCCCCGCCATCGCCTTCATCGCGGTGTCGTTGAACGTGAAGCACGCCATCGACGCCATCATCAGCAGGGCGCCGGTCAGGTTGTCGGAACGGGTCATGCCCCGGCTCTAGACCGGCGCCGCACCCGGTACAAGCGACAAGCGCGTCAGCCCGCCAGCATCAGGATCATCGCCAGGTTCGGCAGAACCGCCACAAAGGTGACAAGCGTGTATGTCGCGAAGGTCACGACCTTGCCCAACCGGGTCTCTTTCCGCGTGGCCCCTTCAAGGCTGTAGGCCATTGCCATCACCGCGTACCCGCTGGCCTCCCGCCTGCGCCGCTCCGTCTGCAACTCTGCCATGCTGCGCTCGAAGATCTCCCTCTGCCGCAGATATTCCGCACTGCGCGCGTCCTGTTCTATCGTCTGTCCGTCCATATCCCGTCTCCCTTCTGGAAACGGTTATCTAGGCGGGGCTGCGCGCGCTTCTACCGCCACGGATAAGACGCGCCAATCTGTCGCTGAGACCGGTTTTCATCGTTCCGAAAGTACTCGAACAAAACCAATCCTGCGCGGCGCAGCCGCACAATCGGATCAGATCGCCGCCCCGGGCGCCAGCGCCTCCAGCAGCGCGCCATGCACCGCCGGGTTGGCGGCCAGAACACCGTCCAGCTTCGGCATCGGGTTGTTGAACCGCAGCGGCCGTCCTTCGCGGTCCGACGTCACCGCGCCGGCCTCCCGCAGGATCAAATCGCCCGCGGCGATGTCCCACTCCCACGCGCCGCGCAGGGTCATCATCGCGTCGAACCGTCCTTCGGCCACCAGCGCCAGCCGATAGGCCAGCGACGGGCGGAACCCGCGATCCATCTCGGGCGGCTGGCCGGCCCGCCAGTGCCGCGCGTCGAAATTCGGTTTCGCCGCCAACATGCTGCTGCCGTCCAGTTCTGCCGCATCGCTCACCTTCAGGCGTTCGCCGTTGAGCGTCGCCCCCTGCCCGGCGCCGGCGGCATACATCATGTCGCGCATCGGCAGGTAGACCACGCCCGCCAAGACCTCGCCCCGCTCGACCACAGCCAGGGCATGCGCCCAGGTCCGCGTGCCTTCGATGAAACTACGCGTGCCGTCGATGGGGTCGACGATGAAGACCCGCTCGCGCGACAGCCGCTCGGGTGTGTCGGCGCTTTCCTCCGACAGCCAGCCATAGTCGGGCCGCGCGCCGCGCAGATGCTCGAACAGCACCTCGTTCACCGCCAGGTCGGCCTCGGTCACCGGCCCGGCGCCGCCCGGCTTGTCCCAGACCCGCGCCTCGGGCCCGGTATAGCGACAGGCCACCTCGCCCGCCGCCCGCGCCGCCGCGATCAGAAGATCCAGCTCAGTTGCCGGCAAGGGTCAGTCCTTCGACCAGCAGCGACGGCACGACGCGCGATTTCCAGGGCCGCGCGTCATTGGCCGGGATGATCCCGCGCAGCATATCCGGCAGGCTGCCCGCGATGGTGCATTCGTTCACCGGAAAGGCGATCTCGCCGTTCTCGATCCAGAACCCCGACGCCCCGCGCGAATAATCGCCGGTGTTGGGATTGATCGTCGAACCGATCATCGATGTGACCAGCAGGCCCGTGCCCATCTCGGCCATCAGGTCCTCGCGGCTCTTGTCGCCCTGCGTCAGCGCCACGTTCGTCGACAGCGGCGACGGCACCGAGGACGGCGCCCGCCTTGCATGCCCCGTGGACGGCAGTCCCAGCTTGCGCCCCGTGGAGAGGTCCAGGATCCACGACGTCAGCACACCGTTCTCGACCAGGGCACGCTTTGCCACCGGCAGGCCCTCGGCATCGAAAGGCTGCGATCCAAGCGCGCGCGGGCGCAGCGGGTCGTCGATCAGCGACAGCGCCTCGGGAAGCACGGGCTCGCCCATCCGGTTCATCAGCCACGACGCGCCCCGCGACACCGACCCGCCATTGATCGCAGACAGAAGGTGCCCGATCAGCGTCGACGCCACACGCTCGTCGAACAGCACGGGATAAGAGCCGGTATAAGGCTTCTTTGCGTCCAGCATCGAAGCGGCGCGTTCCCCCGCCCGCGTCCCGATCTCCTCGGGCGTCCGCAGGTCGGCGGCGAACACGCGCGTGTCCGCGTCATAGTCGCGCTGCATCCCCGTGCCCTGCCCGGCAATGGCCACCGCGCTCAGGCTGCGGGCGCTGCTGGTGAACCCGCCGGAAAAACCGTTGGTGGCCGCCATGTGCATCCGCTCCACCTCGTGATCGGCCGCGGCCTGCACCTGGCTCACACCCTCGACGCCCATCGCCGCCGACTCCAGCGCAAGGGCTGCCTCCTGCATGTCGGGCGCCGCGGGTTCGGGCCCCGGATCGTGCAGCTCCAGCGCCGCCACATCCCAGTCCCGCGCCAGTTGCTCGGGCGCAGCAAGCCCGGCATAGGCGTCTTCGGGCGCTTCGCGGGCCATCGCCACCGCGCGTTCCGCCAACATCGCGAGCGTTTCTTCCCGCGTGTCCGACGCGCCCACACAGGCCTGCCGCTGACCGATGAGAACCCGCAGCCCAACCTCGATACTTTCAGACCGCTCCGCCTGTTCCAGCGTGCCCGCCCGGACATTGATGCTCTGTGCGCGCGTTTCCACCGCCACGGCATCCGCCGCCTCGGCCCCGGCCTTGCGGGCGGCAGAGAGCAGCGCTTCGGTCAGGGTCTGGGGGTCGAGAGGCATGAAGTTCTCCTGGTCAGGCATCGCAAGGCGCGGCGTCGGGGGATCGGCTCGGGTTCGATGTACTGCGACGCCGGAACAGGCGCAAGGCAAGCCCCCCGCTCAGCGCATCCGCTGCCCGTTCACCAGAACCTGGCCGTCGGCGGTGATCTCGACCTCCGAACGGGCGGTTTCGTCCTGCCCCTCGACGGGGCGCGTGAACATCCCCAGCATCATCCGCGCCGACATCGCATCCTCGGTCGTCAGAACCTTTGCCGACACCAACCTGTCAAGCAGCGCCTGCGCTCCGGTCACGTCGAAGACGGCACGGCCCTCTGTCGCCGGAAACCCGTCCAGCGTCTCGTAATCCATGTGATCGAAGCGGAACACGCCGCTGCCCGTCACCTCCGCCTCCGGCAACCGCAGCCCCAGCGCCCTAAGATCGAGCGTTTCGACAAAAAACGGCAGAGCGCCGCCGAACGCGGCACTCATCGCGTCCAAGTCGAACAGGGTTTCCACCAGGATCACCTCACCGCCCAGGTCGACCGCCACATCGGCGGCCTGGCGCGGAAAATCCTCGGCCATGAAGAACTGCGCCCAGCTCTCTTCGGACATGGCCAGCCCGTCCAGTTCGAACCGCAGCGCGAAGTCCTGCGGAGCGACGTCCCGCAATACCGGCAGGACCAGGTCCAGCAGCACCCGCGACGCCTCGATATCGAAATTCACACCAAGCGTTTCGTCCGTCAGCTGCATCGCCGTCTGCTGCGCACCGGAAACGATACGCAACCCCTCCTGATCCAGCGCGAAGTCGCCCTTGATCTCGCTCCAGTCGGTCTGGCTGGTGGCAATCAGCGCGCCGTTCAGCCAATCCTTGTCGCTGTCGATCCCGCGCTCGGCAGACATTGTATGCCGAAACGCCATGCCATCCGCCGCCTGCTCGGACAGGCTCTGCAGGACCGGACCTTCCGGCGGCAGGCGCAGTTCGGTCACGGTCTCCACCGCATGCCGGTCCAGCGCGCCGACCAGGCCCTCGGCGGTGGTCTCGTCTCCATAACCGTATTCGACCAGAACCCGCTCGGCCTCGCCCCGGCGCGTGAAGTCCAGCCAGCCATCCCTGATATCGCTCTTCTGCGTGATATCGAATCCCGATTGCAGATAGCGGTACGCGGCGGGATAGGGCGTTCCGAACAGACCGAACTCGGTCAGGGCGATCTCGAAGCTTTGCCCCCGCCAGCGCGTTTCGATGCCGGCCTCCGTCTCGCGCATCAGCACGGTGACATCCTCCATCCGCCACGCGAACGCGCCGGAGGAGGTGAACCCTGCCGCGCCGTCCTCGGCGGTGGACATGCTGAACGGCATCGCCTCCGACACGGGCAACCGAACGTCGATCTCCGGACCGTCCGGCACGAAACGCGGGCCGGGCAGTTGCAGGTTCACATCCAGCGCCGTGCCCGGAACCCGCAGGGTCAGGAAGATCGGCCCGACCGCCAGCGCCGCGCCGTCCCGCTTCGTCTCGGCCTGCCACTTAAGCCCCAGCGCCTCGAACTGCGTGGTCCAGACCTCCCAGGCCGCCTCGACGGTCAGGTCCGCCAGCGCAACCTGCGGCGCCGAAAGCGCCACGGCCAGCAGTATCGGGCGCAGGGCCATCCGCTCAGCGGATCCGCTGGCCGTTGGCCAGAACCTGCCCGTCCTCGGTCACCTCTATGGTCGAGTTGATCACGTCCTCACCCTCGCCCGGCGTGCCGAACATGCCCATCATCATCCGGGTCCCCATCGCCTGTTCCTCGGGCAAAAGGCCCATGGCCACCAGCGTGTCCAGCAATCCGTTGGCGCCGGTCACCTGCAGGTCGATGCTGCCCGACGGGGCCGGCATCCCCGGGAAGGTCTCGCGATCCTCGTTGTCGATCTCGAAAGCGCCCTCGCCCGTGACCTGCGCGCCCACGGCGTTCAGCAGCAGCTCGTTGAGCGTCACACTCTCGAAGCGACCCAGGGACTCTTCGTCCGGGCCAACCTCCATCATCCGCATGATATCCAGCGGCTCGCGCGCCAGCGCCGCATCGCCCGACATGTCCACCACCAATGTCATCGGATCCCGCGGCAGCTGCGTCTCCGGATCGAAGAGCGCCCAGATCTCCTCGGCCATTGTCAGGTCCTCGAGCGTCATCCGCATCGCGACCGGCACCGCGCCGTCCGTTTCGGTCACCGGCAGGTTCAAGTGACCTTCGCTGCGCGCGATCTGGCCGGCGATGGGAAACGGCAGCTCGGACGGCATCTGCAACTCGAACGCAAAATCGGTGTAGGCACCGACCAGCGACAGACCGTCAGCCCCGAGCGTCAGGTCGTTGCTTTCCATCATGTAGCTGGTGGTCTGGCGCATCTCGACCTCCTCGGCGGTCGTGACCGTCGTGCCCTCGACCTGCATGCCGCCGGTCTTTGCCACCATCTTCAAACCCGCCCGCAGCGCATCGTCGAGGTTCAGCAGGTCCACCTGGCCCGCCGGAATGGCCAGCTCCAGTTCCGAAGTGCCGCCCGTCATCGTCTGCCGCCCCTCGGATCCCGCTCCGGTGGCATCCGAAAACGTTGTGTCGAACTGCATGCTGTCCGAGGTGGTCGACAGCGCCACTGTCACGATATCGCCTTCGGTGATCTCGTAGCGGCTCGTCCCGCTGACACTGCCGCTGACCGCGATGTCGAATTCCTCGTCTTCGTCCTCTACCGAAAAATCGCTCAGAGAGAACCGCGCCCCGTCAAAAGCGCCCTCGTAGACCACCTGCCCCGGCGTGCCCGTGGCGATGGTCGGCGTGTCGAACCCCTCGTAGACCACGGTTGCGGAAAACAACTCGCCCTCTTCGGGCGTCGAAAACGCGACCTGCATCTCCATCGCGTCGGCATACCGCAACGCCACGCTACCATCGCCCTGCTCGGTCAGGGTCATGCCGTTGGTCGTCAACCGTGCCTCGCCCAGTTCCAGCGGCAGGGCATAGGTCATCACCATGCTGTCGATGCGCACCGTGTCGCCGTCGCGCACCGGCTCTGCGGTCACCTCGAAGCCGAATGCGCGGGCCGGGGCCAGCATGTTGGTCACCACGTCGTCGGCGGTCACATCGGCCTGCGCCGCGGCGGGCAGCCACGCGGCGGCACCAAGGAAAACAGGAACTATACGGATGGCATGCATCGCATCACCTTTCATCAAACGGTAAGGATCGAACGCGAAAGGGCCGGATCGCCCGGCCCCCCGCATGGTATTCAAGCGTCGCCCGGATCAGCGCAGGCGCTGTCCGTTGGCCAGGATCTGGCCGTCGCTCTTGACCTCGATCTTCGAGGTCAGCGCATCCTCGCCCTCGCCGGGAACCGCGAACATGCCCATCATCATGCGCACGCCCATGGCCTGCTCTTCGGGCACCAGCCCCATCGCGATCAGCGAGTCCAGCAGACCGTTGGCGCCCGTCAGCTTGAGGTCGACCGAACCGTCGGGCGCGGGCATCCCGTTGAAGGTTTCCAGATCGGTATTGTCGAAGGTAAACGCGCCCTCCCCGGTCAACTCGGCTCCGGCGGCACTGACCGTCAGGGTGTTGATGTCCAGCGTGTTCAACTCGCCCGGCACGCCAAGCTCGCCGGTTTCCGCCGCTTCCATCTGTTCAGGGTCGAAAAGATCGAAGAACAGCTTGGCCGTCCCCGTCAGGTCCAAGTCGATCGTCGCAGGATCATGCGGCAGTTCGCCCGCCGGGTCGAAAATGCCCCAGATGATGTCCGACATCGTGAAATCGCCCAGCGTCACGCCCATGGCGAAATCCTGCGCCTCCTCGCTCTTGGCGATGGGGGCGGTCAGGTTGAACGCGGCCGTGCCGAATGCGACTTCGATCGGCAGCGGGATATCACCGCCGGCCATGTTGAGCTGCATGTTCTTCGACGACAGGTCATAGGTCAGTCCGTCGGCGCCCATCGCGACGGTGAACTTGCCCCCGTCCGATTTGGTCGTGCCTTCCGTGGTTTGCGGCGGATCGACGACCTTGAACTCCGTCGAGCCCTCGGAATAGGTCATCGTCACATCCGCGGAAAAACCGTCATTGATCGACGCCGCGAAATCGGCGGGGTCCATCTCCAGCGGCATGGCGCCTTCGGCCGCGACCGTCATGCCGGCGAACTGGCCCTTGATCATGAACTGGCCGGTGCCGCCCTCGGGGTCGGCCACGTCGATCGTATAGTTCACAGGGCCCGTGCTCATCTTCTGGTCGGAGATCCGCATCTCGCCCACCTGCATCGTGGTCGTCCCCGTGACGTCCGCGATGCGGAATTCCACAGTCCCCAGGTCGACGCTTTCGCCTTCGACGGTCACATCATCGACGATCACCGCGATCTCGCTGGCGCTGTAGTTGTAAAGCAGGTCGTTCGGCGCGCCGGACGCGGTCATCTCGAAACCGGTCGTGTTGTATTGCAGACCGACCGAGACCTCCTCGGCGTCGGGCGACGCGACCCGCACCTGCATCGGCATTTCCGCCGGCATGGCCACCGACACCGTGCCGTCGCCGTTCTCGGTAAAGGTCATCTCGCCCAGGTTGACCGACACGGTCGTGTCCTCTTCCGGGACCGCCATCTTCATCGTCACGTCGGATACGGTCAGCGTGTCGCCCGACTGGCTCTCGTCGCCCGCCACCTCATAGCCGGACGCCGAAAGATAACCTTTCCAGTCCGCCCAAACATCCGCCGCGGTCACATCCGCCTGTGCCGCGCCCGCCGATAAGACAAGGCCGATCGCCGTCGTCATTCCGAACCTGGCACGGTCCGTCATATCGAGCAGTTTCATGAAGAATCCTTTCGTGTTGAAATCCTTGATCCCACACAGCTTCCGCCCTCGCGGAAGCGTGGTCAAGGGGGGTTATTCCCGTCTTGCGCTGGACCTCGGTCGCACCGCGCGATAGCTCTCGTTTGAGCATCTGTACCCATATCGGCGCGAAAGGTTCAATCCATGAAAGACAAGACCGTTCTCATCACCGGCGCCAGTCGCGGCATCGGCGCGGCAACCGCCCGCCATTTCGCCGCGCTCGGCGCCAACGTGGTGCTCGCCGCCCGCAGCACCGACGCAATCGAGGAGATCGCATCGGACATCGGCGACCGCGCCCTCGCGGTGCCCTGCGACGTCAGCCGGTATGACGACGTCGCCGCCGCCGTGAACGCCGCCACCGACCGTTTCGGCGGGCTGGACGTGCTCATCGGCAACGCCGGCGTGATCGAACCCATCGCGCATCTTTCGGATGTCGACCCGGACGCATGGGACAAGGTCATCGACATCAACCTCAAGGGCGTCTTTCACGGGATGCGCGCGGCCCTGCCGGTGATGAAAGAGGCAAGGGCCGGCACCATCATCACCATAAGCTCCGGTGCCGCCACCAGCGCACTCGAAGGCTGGAGCCACTATTGCGCCTCCAAGGCCGCCGCACTGATGCTCACCCGTGCCGCCGACAAGGAAAACCGCGATCACGGGATCCGCGTTCTGGGTCTGTCGCCCGGCACCGTGGCCACCGACATGCAGCACCAGATCAAGGCCAGCGGCATGAACCCAGTGGCCCAGCTCGACTGGTCCGACCATATCCCGCCCGACTGGCCCGCGCGGGCGCTGGCGTGGATGTGCACCCCCGAGGCCGATGGCTGGCTGGGTCAGGACATCAGCCTGCGCAACGAGGATATCCGCCTCGCGGTGGGCCTCACATGATCGAGCTCGACAAATCCGGCGATGGCTTCTGGACCGTCACCCTCAACCGGCCCGACAAGGCCAATTCCCTGACCCATGCGATGCTGACCGAGCTGGCGGATATCGCCGAGACCGCCACCGAGGCCCGCGCGCTGGTGCTGACGGGCCGCGGCAAGGCGTTCTCGGCGGGAATGGACCTAGAGGCTGCCAAGTCCGGCCTGCCCACCGACCCGGTGTGGGAGCGCCTGTCGGGTGCGCTCACGGCACTGCCCTGCCTCACCATCGCCGCGCTCAATGGCACCGTCGCGGGCGGGGCCATGGGCATGGTGCTGGCCTGCGACCTGCGCCTCGCCGTGCCCGGCACCAGGGCCTTCTACCCGGTGATGAAACTCGGCTTCCTGCCGCAACCCTCGGATCCGGAGCGGCTGACACGGCTCATCGGTCCGTCGCGGGCCAAGATGATCCTGATGGCGGGCCAGAAGATCGACACCGACACCGCGCTGCACTGGGGCCTCTTCGACCGGCTTGCAGAGCCCGACGCACTGCTGTCCACCGCCCGCGACCTCGCCACCGATGCGCTTGCGGCGACACCGGACCACGCCGCGCGCATCAAGCATCTCTGCCGCTCCTGAGCGGGCCGGAATTTAAGTAAATTCCGCGATAAAAGATACGTATTTTCTATCCCGTTTTCCGCGCGGAAAACGGCGCCTACGCGATCCGGATCCAGTTCATCATGCCCGACATCTGGTGCGCGGCCATGTGACAATGAAACATCCAGTCGCCCGGGTTCTCGGCGACAAAGGCGATCTCGCGGCGCTCGTCTGGATGGATCACCAGCGTATCGCGCCAAGGCCCCAAACCGCCACCCGGCAGCACTTCGCGGAAATGCTGCCCATGCAGGTGCATCGCGTGGGAAAACGCCGTCCGGTTCTCCATCGGCACCCGAACCGTCTCGCCCATGCCTGCCTCGATCAGCGGCGCCCGGTCCATCCCCGCCTGCCCGTTGAAGGCCCAGAACTGCCCCGCCTCGTAGAGCGCCCGCGCCTCGCGCTTGCTGCCCTGCCACCGGACGCGCTCCGGCAGGCCCCGCATCGCGCCGCCTTCCATGACCAGCGGCACCTGCCGCGCGTCCTTCAGCGCCAGCGTCGGCAGGTCGTTGGGCGGCAGGGCGTGCGGCGCGTCCCACATCGCCTGCTCAAGGCCCGCGACCGACACGGACACGGTCGCATAGGTGCCGTCCCGCTCCACCGATCCGATGATCGCCTCCTCGCCGGTCTCTGCGCTGATATCCACGATCAGGTCGACGCGCTGCGCCGGTCCGATCTCGACCTGCTCGATCCGCTCCGGCGCCTCAAGCGGCATCGCGTCCAGCGCCACCACCCACGCATCCATCCCCTGGAACACCAGCCGAAAGATACGCGCCGTCGCCGCGTTCACCAGCCGCACCCGCAGCCGCGTGCCCCGCGGATAGCTTCGCCGCAGCTCGCCCGCGCCATTGACCGTGATGTAATTGCCCAGCCGCCCGGCATGGGACATGTCGTGCCGGTTGCCGAACTCGGGATGCAACTGCGCGTCCTCGGTCAGCCGCCAGTCGTCCAGCACCAGGACCTCCTCGGCATCCACCTCGGGCGGTTCGGCCTCGTCCACCACCAGCACCCCGGCCAGCCCCCGCGAGATCTGCTCCAGCGAATTGGCATGCGGGTGATACCAGAACGTGCCCGCGTCTCGCAGGGCAAAACGATAGTCGAAACTCTCGCCGGGGCGCACCGCCGCCTGCGTCATGCCCGGCACGCCGTCCATCGCGTTGGGCAGGCGCAGGCCGTGCCAATGCACCGTCGTCGGCTGGTCCAGCCCGTTGACCAGCCGCGCCTCGAACAACTCGCCCTGCCGCTGGCGCAGCACCGTGCCCGGCACCCGCCCGTCATAGGCCCAGACCCGCGTCTTCGGGTAGTCCCCGGGCGCCAGCTGCACCTCGGCGGGCGCGGCGGTCAGGCGGTGCCCCGGCGCACCGGCCCATGCCAGCCCCGGCACCACCTGCGCCCCGGCCAGCCCGCCGGCCAGCGCCATCACGTCCCGCCGTGTCGGATCCATCTTGCCCTCGCATGTTACCACGCCCGCAAGAGTGGCCCATCCCGGCGCATGGTCAAGTCACTCTGACGCGATCCACTCCCGCGCCGCATCCAGGTCGTCCAGGTCATACGTCCGCAGCTTGGTCGACATCAGCGCGCCCGCCGCCTTGGCCACCGGCCCGATCCAACCGATATCCGACACCACCGCCACATGGCTGATATGGCGCAGGTTCCTGAAATCGAACTTGAGTCCCGGCCAGATCACCGATGGCGCGAACCCGTCGAGACTCTCGATCACCTCGATCAGCTTCACCGTGCCCTGGGCGTCGATAAAGCCCTGCATCCGGTCCACGATCCTGTCGTAATCCTCGCGCGTGACCTTTCCCGCCACGGTCAGTTCGACGGTCTTCGTTTCGGCGTCTTCTTCGTACTCAACGGTCATGATGCGATCCTCCCGCGCCAAGCATACCGTATTTCGGCACGCCTCGCATTGCGCAGGATCAACGCGTCCGACGCCGCCCCGGCGTTTTCGAATGAAATCCCGGCGGACGCCTGGCCACCCAGCGGATGAACTTCTCCAGCCGCGGATGCGCCCGCAGCGCCTCGATCGTGGCATAGCTTCGCGCCAGCTCGGCCTCGGTCAGCGTGGCGTGGATCTCGTTGTGACAGATCTGGTGCAACAGCACGACCGGCCCGCCCTTGCCGCCTTTCAGCTTGGGTACAAGGTGGTGCAGGCTCTGCCTAGCCTCTGGCGGGATGGGCCGTCCGCACAGCGGACACACCGGGTCGTCCATGGCTTTTCCTTGATCTTTCGTCCACGACAGGCAAGAGGATGGACGCACCACGAAGAATGGCAAGGGGGCTGGCATGGATTGGGACAACTCGCCCGCGATCGTCGCGCAGGGCATGGACCAGGCGCACCAGGGTCCGGATATCGCGCTGACATGGGCGCTCAGCCCGGCAGCCTGGTCGCAACGCGCGATCCTCGTGGCGGCGTTCACGCTGGGGTGGCTTGCCACGCGGCGCCCGCGCCCGGCCCCGCCCCAGCGATCCGCCACCCATTTCCAGCCACAGGACGTGATACGCCCGGCCACGCGCCGAATGACTTCCGAAATCGCCGTCGAATACCGGGGCCACGCCATCAGCGACGCCAGGAACCGCCACACTCCGCAAGCGCTCCTTGCCACCCGGAACGCGCTCAAGGCGCATGACTTCGAAATTTCCGTCCCGCAGCAGGTCATGCGTCCCAGCGGCCCGGGCGCGGCGGCATCGCCCGCCCCATGACGGGCGCGCTGGTCATCGGTGCAGGGCCGGCAGGCCTCATGGCCGCCGACGCGCTGGCCTCGGCGGGCGTGCCCGTCACCGTGGCCGAGGCCAAGCCGTCCCCGGCCCGCAAGTTCCTCATGGCGGGCAAGTCCGGCCTCAACCTCACCAAGGCCGAAGACCCGGAAACCTGCCTCGCCGCCTATGCCGAGGCCGCGCCGCACCTGCGCCCGATGCTTGCCGCCTTCGGGCCGGACGATGTCATCCGCTGGGCCGAAGGGCTGGGGCAGCCTACCTTCACCGGCTCCACCGGACGCGTTTTTCCCACAGCCATGAAAGCCTCGCCGCTCCTGCGCGCCTGGCTCGCCCGCCTCGAAGGGCTGGGGGTGACACTGCACCGGCGCTGGCGCTGGACCGGCTGGGATGGCGATGCCGCAGGGTTCGACACGCCGGGTGGCCCGCGCCAGCTGACCCCCGCGGTCACCGTGCTGGCCTGTGGCGGCGCCAGCTGGGCGCGTCTCGGCTCCGACGGCCACTGGGCGGCCCATCTGCCCGGCCAGACCGCCCCGTTCCAACCCGCCAACATGGGCTTCACCGTCGACTGGTCCGCCCACATGCAGCGCCATTTCGGCCAGCCGCTGAAGAACATCGCGCTTCATGCCGGAGCGCATATCTCGCGCGGCGAGATCGTCCTGTCCGCGAGGGGTATCGAAGGCGGGGGGCTCTACGCCCTTTCCCGCCCCCTGCGCGAAGGCGCGGCGCTCACGCTCGACCTGCGCCCGGACCTGTCGCTCGATGCGCTCCGAAAGCGCCAGGGGCGTCCGCGCGGCAAGGCCAGCCTGTCGAACCACCTGCGCAAGACCCTGCGCCTCGCCCCTGTGGAACAGGCCCTGCTGAACGAATGCGCCCGGCCCCTGCCCGACGACCTCGCCCCGGTCCTCAAGGCGCTGCCGATCCCCCTCGCCGGTCCGCGCCCCATGGACGAGGCGATCTCGACCGCCGGCGGCCTGCGCTTCGACGCCCTCACCGGCGACCTGATGCTGAAATCCCGCCCCGGAACCTTCGCCGCCGGTGAAATGCTGGACTGGGAAGCGCCAACCGGCGGTTATCTGTTGACCGCCTGCCTGGCCTCGGGCCTCTGGGCCGGTCGCGCCGCCGCCCGCTTCGCGACGGGGGCCGCCGGCCCATAGGCCAGCCGCGCCTGCACATTGCTCAGCCCTCGCGCACCCCGGCGACCGAGAACACGTTCGACGGCTCCAGCACCAGGTCCAGACCCAGCTTCAGACCGACGGCCAGCACCAGCAGGGCCAGCAGGATGCGCAACTGTTCCGCTTTCAGGACCTGCCCGATCATGCTGCCGAATTGCGCTCCGACCACGCCGCCGACAATCAGCAGTGCCGCCAGGACCGTATCCACCGTATGCGTCGTATAGGCGTGCATCATCGTCGTGTAGGCCGACACGAAGATGATCTGGAACAGCGACGTGCCGATCACCACCTTCGTCGGCATCCCAAGGATATAGATCATCGCCGGCACCACCACGAAACCGCCGCCGACCCCCATGATCGCCGACAGGACGCCGACGAAGAACCCGACGATCAGCGGCGGAAAGACCGAGATGTACAGCCCCGACGTGCGGAACCTCACGCGCAGCGGCATCGAATGCACCCAGTCGCGCCGCGTCCGGCGGGCGCGTGGCTTCGGCCCCTGCACCTTGGCGCGACGAATGGCTTTCAGGCTTTCGACGAACATCAGCGTCCCGATCAGCCCGAGAAAGACCACGTAGAACAGGTTGACCAGCAGATCGACCTGCCCCAGCTGCCGCAGCAGGCTGAAAATATAGACCCCCACGGTCGACCCCGCGAGGCCCCCGGCCATCAAGGCGCTGCCCATGCGGAAATCGACGGTGCGGCGTCGCAGATGCGCGAAGATCCCCGAAAACGACGAGGCGACGATCTGGTTGGCCGATGTCGCGACCGCGACGGCCGGCGGAATCCCGATGAAGAACAGGAGCGGCGTGATCAGAAACCCGCCGCCGACGCCGAAAATGCCCGACAGCAACCCGACGACAAGGCCGACCGACAGCAGCAGCGGGCCGTTGACCGAGACCTCGGCGATGGGCAGATACAGTTGCATGGCGCGGGTTTCCCTAACCGGGCATGTCCCGCACTTACGCCCATCCCCCCCGGGCTGCAAGGCGGCGGTTCACGGTCCTGCAACCGCCACGCCGTGCCGCCGGCCCCGTAGGTTGGGCGAAACTCACCGCTTCCGACCGGCGGCTGCCTCACCCCATCTCCACCACCTTGCGGAACGCCTCGCGTGCTTCCAGCCGCGTCCGATACTCCGCCAGCACCTCGCCAGGCTCGGGGAACTTCGCGATCTCCGCCCAGCGCAGGCAATGCACCAGCAGGATATCGGGCACCGTCATCTTCTCGCCCATCAGGAACGGGCCCTCCAGCGCCTCGGAGAGCCGGGCGATATTGGCCTCGTACTCCCATTTCAGCGTCTCCTTGACCTCGGGCACCCGCTTGTCCTCGGGCAGCACGAAGGTATGCCGCGCCGCCATCCACAGGGCACAATCCACGTCATCGAGGATCTGGTGCGTCAGCGCGTCCTGCCGCGCGCGCTCCAGCGTGCCCGCCTTGTGGGTCAGCGCGCCGTGCCGGTCGGCCAGGTAGGTCATGATCGCCACCGACTCCGTCACCACAGCCCCGTCCACCCGCAACGCCGGTATCTTGCCCGACGGGTTCGCCGCCACCGCCTCGGCGCTGCGCGGCCCTGCGGGCGTGTGGTCGTAATCCACGCCCAGCTCCTCCAGCAGCCACAACACCCGGAAGGCCCGGCTGGCCTTCGATCCAATCACTTCGTACATCGCACAACTCCCAGATATGTCGTCTCAGGCTTGCCCGCCCCGGGCGACAGCGCAACGATTTTCCACTTCCATACTGACATTTGCTGTCATACCCGTCTCCTATCCTGCCGATCGAACTGGAGCGGAGATCCATCATGCACAAATCCGGAACCTGCCTGTGCGGCGCCGTGACCGTCGACATCGCCAACGCCCCCGACAGCACCGGGGCCTGCCATTGCGGGATGTGCCGCAAATGGTCCGGCGGCGTCTACCTGGGGCTGCACGTCAGGGCCGGCGATGCCACGATCACCGGCGCGGACAACATCACCGCCTACACCTCGTCCGACTGGGCCGAGCGCTGTTTCTGCACGATCTGCGGCACCAACCTCTTCTACCGGGTCACCGCACCGGGCCCGATGCAGGGCGACATGCATGTGGGCCTTGGCCTGCTGGACGATCCCTCCGGCATCACCCTGACCGAGGAAATCTTCGTCGACCGCAAGCCCGACGCCTACGCGCTGGCAGGCGACCACAAGCGCATGACCGAGGCCGAGACCCTGGCCATGTTCGCCGACATCTCCTGAGCCGCCCTACCGCTGCGCCAGCGTCGCCAGCCGGATCAGCGCGCGTTCCACCAGCGCCATGTCCGGCGCGGTCTGCCCCGCCGAGCGCAGGCGCAGGTCGGTGTCGGTCAGCACGCCCAGCGCCTCTTCCAGCTTTGCCGCGCCCCAATTGGCCGCCTGCCGCTGCATCCGGTCGCGGCGCGGGCCGAATACCGGTGGGCGCACGCGGGCAATGCCCTGCCCGGGCCCGCCCGGATCGCAGGCCGCCGCGTAAAGCGTGCGGAAATGCCGGTTCGCCGCCATGCAAAGGCCCACCGGCTGCACGCCCTGCGCCCGCAGCCGCTTCATCACCGGGCCGATCTCGCCCGGCTTGGCCTCGGCCACCAGGTGCAGCACGTCGTCCAGGTCGGCCTCCACCGACACCGGCGCACAGGCGGCGATATCCTCGGCGCTCAGGGGCGTGTCGTCGCCCCGCTTGTACAGCGCCAGCTTGTCCATCGTCTGGCGGAAATCGCCCGGATCCAGCGCGCGCGCCAGCGCGTTCAGGTCCGTCATCGCGTCGCGCGGCACATCGCGCAGCCCCGCCTTGGACAGGATCGCCTCGATCTCCGCCCGCCCCGGCGGCTCATCATAGATCGCCGCGGCATAGGCATTCCGGTGACCCTCGAAGAGCTTGCGCAGCTTCGACGTCGCCTTCAAGCTGCCGGCGGTCACCACCACCTGCGCATCGCCCGGCTGCCAGTCCTCCAGCGCCGCCGTCACCACCGGCGCCACGGTCTCGTTGGCCTCCTCGACAAACGCCACGCGTGGCCCCGGAAAGAACCCCTGCGCCTTGACCGCGTCCAGCAGCATCGCGGGGTCCTTGCGCAGCTCCGATGCCGGGATCCGCGTCAGCCGCATCTCTTCCTCGCCCTGCGGGCCGATCAGGGCGGCAATCACCTCCTGCCGCTTCAGCGCCACGCGCATCGCGTCGGTGCCATATATCAACAGGCCGGTCTTGTCGGGATCGGGCCGCGCGAAATAGGCCGGCGCATCGCGGGGCGACAGCTTCATGCCGACAGCTTGCCGGCCTCGGCGGTCAGCCGGTTCAGGATCTGGTCCCCCAGGATCACCATCAGCCGCGCCTCGGCGTCGCGCTTCGCAGCCTGCGTCGCCACGGTGGTGCCCGAGGCCGAGTAGGAGGTAAAGCTGTCCGCCTGTCCGCTCAGGACGACCGCGTTGCTGCGTAGATCGCGCAACGCGTATGTCACGTTGCCCAGAAGGTTGTAGCGCGTATTCACGTTGGAGCGCGAGATCGCGACCGCCTCTTCCGTCAGAGTAATCGAATATCCCAGCCCATAGACCTGCCGCTCGCCGCGGCCCAGCCGCTCTTCGATATGGCGGGTCAGCAAGTAACCCGGCCGGCTGTTCGGCGCCTCCACCAGCACCGCGCCCTGCAAATTGCTGCCCCCGCCGCCCGGCGCATAGGCCGGCGCAAATCCACAGGCGGCCAGCCCCGCGGGCAGGCCCAGCACGATGAAACGACGGTTAAACGACGACATTCACGATCCGCCCGGGGACGACGATGACCTTCTTGGGCTGGGCCCCATCCAGCGACCTTGCCACAGCTTCGTGCGCCAGCGCGCGTTTTTCAACCTCTGCCTTGTCCATGTCCTTGGGCACGCTGATTTCGGCCCGGCGCTTGCCGTTGACCTGAATGGGCAGGGTCACGCTGTCGTCGGTCAGCATCGCCTCGTCGGCCACCGGCCAGGGCGCCTGCGCCACAAGGCCCTCGCCGCCCAGCATCGACCAAAGCTCTTCGGACAGATGCGGCGTCATGGGCGACATCAACTGAGCCAGAACCTGCGCCGCCGCCTTTTTCGCTTCCGCTCCGGCGCCTGATTTGGCCAACCCATTGGTGAACCCGTATAGCTTGGCAATCGCCGCGTTGAATCCAAAGCTTTCCACGCCGCCCGTCACGTCCCTAATCGCCCGGTGCATGTCCTTCGCGAGCGCCTCATCCTCGGAGGCATTGGCCGGTGTCTCGTCCCCGGCAATCTCCGACACGATGCGGTGCACCCGCGCAAGGTGCTTGTGGGTCGCCTCGGCGCCCGCGGCGGTCCATTCCACGTCCCGCTCCGGCGGGCTGTCCGAGAGCACGAACCAGCGCGCGGTGTCGGCGCCGAAGGCCTCGATGATGTTCACCGGGTCGACCACGTTCTTCTTCGACTTCGACATCTTGGCCGAGGGGATGATCTGCACGGGCGTGCCATCGGCCAGCTTGCCGTCGGTCACATCCTCCGGCAGGTGATAGACCGGCCGGCCCTTGTCGTCCTTCGTCTGGTAGATCTCGTGCGTCACCATCCCTTGGGTAAACAGCGCGTCGAACGGCTCGATAGCCTTTTCCGGCAGGTGCCCGCAGATATGCATCGCCCGGGCAAAGAACCGGCTGTAGAGCAGGTGCAGGATCGCATGCTCGATGCCGCCGATATACTGGTCGACGTTCATCCAGTACTCCGCATCCTCCATCCGCGTCGGCGTCTCCGCATCCGGGGCCGTGAACCGCGCGAAATACCAGGAGCTGTCCACGAAGGTGTCCATCGTGTCGGTCTCGCGCCGCGCATCCGCGCCGCAACTCGGGCATTTGCAGTCGCGCCAGGTCGGATGCCGGTCCAGCGGGTTGCCGGGAATGCTGAAATCAATCGGCGTGCCGCCCTCGTCATAAGGCAGTTCGACCGGCAGGTTTTCCTTTTTCTCGGGCACCACGCCGCACGTGTCGCAATGCACCACCGGGATCGGACAGCCCCAGTAGCGTTGCCGCGACAACCCCCAGTCGCGCAGGCGATACTTCACCTGCCCGGTGCCAAGTCCCTTCTCCTCGAACCAGTCGATCGTGGCGTCGATGCCTTCCTGGCTCGTCGCCTCGCCGATGCCGGCGAAGTGGTCGATGTAGATCACCGTCTCGGTCTTTGCAGGCACCAGCGCCTCGGTCTCCACGTCCTTTTCCTGACCGGGCAGGTAGAAGGCGTTGCGCACCTCAAGCCCGTATTTCCGCGCAAAGTCCAGGTCCCGCTGGTCATGCGCCGGACAGCCGAAGACAGCACCCGTGCCGTAATCCATCAACACGAAATTACCGACCCAGACCGGCAGTTCCCGCTCCGGCCAGACGGGGTGCCGCACCGTGATCCCGGTGTCGATCCCCTTCTTCTCGGCCTTCTCCATCGCGGCCTCTGTGGTGTCCATCTTGCGCGTCTCCGCGATGAACGCCTTCAGCTCGGGATTGTCCTTTGCCAGTTCACGGCTCACCGGATGCTCCGGCGAGATCGCGATGAAACTTGCCCCGCGCATCGTGTCGGGGCGGGTTGAATAACAGACGATGGGCGCCCCCGCATCCGTCCGCTCGAATGGAATCTCGATGCCGCGCGACTTGCCGATCCAGTTCTCCTGCATCAGCCGCACCTTGGCGGGCCAGTCCTCCAGCCCGTCCAGCGCGTCCAACAGCTCTTCCGAGAAATCGGAGATCTTGAAGAACCACTGCGTCAGCTCGCGCTTTTCCACCTCGGCGCCGGATCGCCAGCCCTTGCCGTCGATCACCTGCTCGTTGGCCAGCACGGTCATGTCAACCGGGTCCCAGTTCACCACCGCGTTCTTGCGATAGACCAGCCCCTTTTCCAGGAAATCGAGGAACAGCGCCTGCTGCTGGCCATAGTATTCGGGATCACAGGTCGCGAATTCCCGGCTCCAGTCGATCGACAGGCCCAAGGGCTTCATCTGGCCGCGCATGTCGGCGATGTTGCCATAGGTCCAGTCCTTAGGATGGCCTCCGCTCGCCATCGCGGCATTCTCTGCGGGCATGCCGAACGCGTCCCAGCCCATCGGATGCAGCACGCTGTGGCCGGTGGCCAGGCGGTAGCGCGCGATCACGTCGCCCATCGTGTAGTTGCGCACATGCCCCATGTGGATGCGCCCCGACGGATAGGGAAACATCTCCAGCACGTAGTATTTTGGCTTGTCCCTCGACCGCTCGGCCCGGAAAATCCCGGCCTCGTCCCAGGCACTTTGCCATTTCGCTTCGATATCGGCGGCAGAATAACGCGACATGACCCGATCGGCCCCTCGTTTCTCAAACTCCAAAGGGTGATAGGGCCCCGCGCCCGCAGGGTCCAGTGCGCAGCGGGCAAAAATCAGACGTAACCGATTTCTTGCAAGACATCGGGCCGGAAAATTCAAATTTTCCGACACGGAATTTTGCAAAATTCCGCCCCGGCGCTATAAGCCGAAAAAACGCACAGGCAATTGCATGAAAATCCTATTCATACATCAGAATTTTCCCGGCCAATACAAACATCTGGCACCCCTGCTGGCCTCGCGCGGACACCACTGCGTCGCCCTGACGCTCAAGGTCGACAAGCCGATCAACTGGAACGGCGTGCAGGTTGTCCCCTACACTCTGCCCAAACGCGCGGCCCAGAACCTGCACCCGTGGCTCGTCGATCTCGACACCAAGGTCACCCGCGGCGACGCCTGCTATCGCGCCGCACGCACGATGAAGGAAAACGGGTACACGCCCGACCTCATCCTGGCGCATCACGGCTGGGGCGAATCGATGTTCCTGCGCGATGTCTGGCCCGACGCACGGCTTGCCATCTACTGCGAACTCTACCACCTTGCCGATGACCAGCATCTCAACTTCGACCCCGAATTCGCCAAGTCGGACCGTGGGCTTCAGGCGCTGCGCATCCGGATGAAGAACATCAACAATCACCTTCATTTTCCCTTTGCCGACGCCGGGATAAGCCCGACGCGGTTCCAGGCCGATACCTTCCCTGCAGACTTCCGCGACAAGATCACCGTCTCGCATGACGGAATCGACACGCTCACCGCCTGTCCCAAGTCCGATGTCCGGCTGACGATCGAAGGCCAGGTCGACGTCACCCGGGACGACGAGGTCATCACCTTCGTCAACCGGAACCTCGAACCCTATCGCGGCTACCACATCTTCATGCGCGCCCTGCCGCGCCTTCTGCGCGAGCGTCCCAACGCCCGAATCCTGATCGTCGGCGGCGACGAGGTCAGCTATGGCGCCGCCCCGCCCAAGGGGCAGACCTGGAAACAGATTTTCCTCGACGAGGTGCGCGACCAGATCCCGGACGCCGACATGGCCCGGGTGCATTTCCTGGGCCGCATCCCCTACGCCCAGTTCCTGCGCCTCTTGCAGGTGAGCCGCGTGCATGTCTACCTCACCTACCCCTTCGTGCTCAGCTGGTCGCTGATGGAATCGATGTCCTGCGGCGCGGCGATCGTCGCCAGCGACACCACGCCCGTGCGCGAGGTGATTCGCCACGACGAGACCGGCCGGCTGGTCGATTTCTTCGACGGCGAAGCATTGGTCGACGAAGTTTGCGCCCTCTTGGAAGACGAGGCGGCCCGGCGCAGGCTCGGCGCCGCGGCGCGCAACCTCATGCGCGAGGAATACGATCTGAAAACGATCTGCCTGCCACGGCAACTCGAATGGATTTCCAGCGTGATGGACGGTGCGAAGGTCTGACGCCGTTCAGGCGGCAGGTCCGGTCAGAACCGTTCCGCCTGCGTGCGCAGCTGGCGCGCGCGGGTCAGGATCGCGTCCTCGATGGCGCGTTGCGTGCCCGCCGCAACCGGGCCGCTTTGCGATTGCAGCGCCACGTTCAGCGCCCGCGCATCCAGCGCCGGATCGCTGATCAGAACGGTCGCGCGATAGGCGCGCCCGCCGCCCGGCGGCCTGCCGTACCCGGTCGAAATCACGCCGGTGAACGGGTCCGCGCTTTGCACCGGAAGAAAATCAAGCACCTCCAGCGAAGCGGTCCAGAGGAAGCGGTTCACCCGGATCCCCGCCGAGCCGTCGTTCTTGAACGCGTCGAACAGGCTCGTGCCCCCGGTCGCGGCCGTCGGTGTCTGGTTCGGACCGCCCTCCACCTTATACGCATCCGGGTTCAGCTTGCCGTTTCTGAACGTACTGCATGACGCCAGCAAACCTATGCTCGCCAACAGCACCACCGCGCTTTTCAAAGGGGATTTGAACATTCCACCACCCGTTCCAGTTTTCCCCTCATTATCCAACGAAAAGAACCTCGGCAAGGTTGTTTCCCCCGCCCGTACCCGAATGCGGGCGAACTGTGGTCGCACCGCGTCGGGATTTGCGCACCCGCCGCGCCTGTGGCACTACCTTTGCAGGTATCAAGGATCGGATCGACACGATGAGTTTGCAAGACATCAAAACCCGCATCGCGGCCGCCGAACAGGACGCGGGCCGTCCCGCCGGATCGGTCAGCCTCATTGCCGTGTCCAAGGTTCAGCCGGACGCGCGCGTGACCGCGGTCATGGACGAAGGCCACCGCGTCTTCGGCGAGAACCGCGTACAGGAAGCCGCCGGCAAATGGCCCGGCTTCCGCGAAAGCTATGACGGCGTCGAGTTGCATCTCATCGGCCCGCTTCAGACCAACAAGACACGCCAGGCGTTCGAACTCTTCGATACGATCCATTCGGTGGACCGTCCCAAGCTGGCCAAGACCATCGCCCGCATCGCGCAGGAAGAAGGTCACTGCCCGGGCCTCTTCATCCAGGTCAACACCGGCGAGGAAGACCAGAAAGCCGGCATCCTGCCCTCCGAGGCGGACGCCTTCATCGCCGACTGCCGTGATCTCGACCTCACGATCGAGGGGCTCATGTGCATCCCGCCGGTGGACGAGGAAGCAAGCCTGCATTTCTCTCTCCTGGCCAAGATCGCAGAGCGCAACGGCCTGTCCGGCCTGTCGATGGGCATGAGCGGCGATTTCGAACGCGCCATCGCGCTTGGCGCCACCCATGTCCGCGTCGGCAGCGCCATCTTCGGCGAACGCGAACACGACTAAACGCTAGGTGAAACCTTGGCGCTGACCTAACCTTGCCGTGACTGCAGCACAGCACCGGGAGAATCGGAATGCGTCTCATATCCACCGCGCTTGTCGCGCTCGTGTTGTCCGCCAGCGTTGCCGCGGCCGAGTTCACCCTCGGCTTCGACTGGGGCGACATTCCCCGGTGCACTTCCGGACGTCCCAACACGGTCGGCAGCCCGGTCTTCGTCCTGCGCGGGGTTCCGGCAGGCACGACCACGATCCAGTTCCGGCTGAAGGACCTGAATGTGCCCAGCTACAATCACGGCGGCGGCACGGTAAAGGTGGGACGCGATGGCAAGTTGCCATTCGGCGTCTTCAAATACAAAAGCCCCTGCCCGCCCGGCGGCACCCATACCTACGAATGGACCGCGACGGCCAGGTCGGGCAACAGCACACTGGCCACCGCCAAGGCCCGCCGCAACTACCCGGAATAGGCCCGGCGCCAAAAGTCTTTCAAAGACTTTTGGCTATTTCCTTCCAAAGGAAATAGCCGCGCCAACGGCACCGACGCGTTGCCACCCGGATACCGACGCGATACCGACACGCGTTTCGACGCGTTCACCCCGGCACGATCAGCCGCGTCCCTATAGTGATCCTCCCCGCGATCCAGCGCAGGTGATCGGGCCTGAACGCCACGCAGCCCGCCGTGGGATATCCCGGCCGGCGCCATCGGTGCACAAAGATGCAAGAGCCCCGTCCGCGTTCCGCCCGCGGCCAGTTCCAGTCGGTGATGATCACCAGGTCATAGAGCGGATCGGCCCGCCGCAGGACCTCGTGCGAGTGCGGGTAAGGCTTTGAAACCATGAGGTTATAATCCTCGTGGCCCGGATCGTCCGACCACAGGTCGCCCGGCCGGATCGGCACCGCCCAGTCCGCGGGCCGTGCCATGCGGTCAGGCCGGTACAGCATTCCGACGATTTCATGCGTGCCCACCGGCGTCGCGCTATCGCCCTCGCGCTTGTCGCGCGACAGCCCGCCACGCCCGATCGTGCACGGAAAGCGCCGCCCCCGAAACCGCACCCCCATCGGCGTCAGCACCATATTCCCAGGTGTCATCCTGCAAGCCCCTCCGGCATTGCCGCATTGGGAAGGAACATCTCAGGCGCTTGATTTTCATAGAAAAAAGCCGCCTCGAACACCTTTCCATCCTCGAATGTCGGCCCAACGATCTGCATACCCGTGGGCACCCCGTGCCGGTCGCGCCCCGTAGGTACGGACATCACAGGGCAGTTATGCAGCATGTTGAACTGGTGCGTCAGAACCCAGCCATATTCAGGGTCCACCTCGCGCCCCGCCACGGTGAACCCCGGCCCGACCGGGTCGTGATCCGCCCGCACGCTGCCCACCGACAGGGTCGGGCATATGAAAACGTCCACTTCGTCCAGAATCGCGCCCAGCCGCTGGTACATCTCGTGCTGCACCTCCCAGCTTCGCGCCACATCATCCGGGCCCAATCGCGCCGCCGCCTCTGCCGTGGCGATGGCGTAATCCGTCATCCGGTCAACGTATTCCTCCAGCGCCCAAAGCGGTGCGCGCCCGAAATGCATCGCCAGGTACCAGTTCATCGCGGCCCGGTCGACACGCGCGTCCCACCCCAGGTCCACCGCCGTCACCTCACAGCCTGTTTGCCGAAAAACATCCAATGCCGCCAAGGTGTTGTCCTGCACATCGCCGTCGATCGGGACATATCCAAGGTCCATCGAATACGCGACCTTCATAGGTTGTCCCTTCCCTTCCAGCGGCAACACCACGCGGTCCCGCAGGCTGTCGTGATCCCGTGGATGCGGGCCCGAGACGATATTCTGCCCCAAGGCGCAATCCGCCACGCTCCGGCTCAGTAAACCGCAGTGATTGTAGCGGTCGAAATTCGCCGGCGGCCCGTCCGGGTTGCGCCCGTGCGGCGGCTTGTAGCCCACCAGCCCGCAGGCACTGGCCGGAATACGGATCGACCCACCGATATCGGTGCCCGTCGCCAACGGCACCATCCCCGCCGCCAGCGCCGCCGCCGACCCGCCGGACGATCCGCCGGGGCTGAAATCGCGGTTGAACGGATTGCGCGTCACCCCGAACCGCTCGGACCGGCAGACACCCGACAGACAGAATTCCGGCGTCGTCGTACGGGCCGGTATGATCGCCCCCGCCTCGAGAAGGCGTTCGATCATCGGATCGGACTGCGTCTCAACCTCATGCCCCATCGACCAGGACCCTTGCGTGGTGCGTTGCCCCGCGACCCGTTGCGCATCCTTCACCGCCACCGGCAGGCCTTCAAGCACCCGGGCCGTGCCTTTTGCATAGGCCGCCTCGGCCTTGCGTGCGGCCATCAACGCGTCCTCGAAGAATGTCTCGGTATAGGCGTTCAAGCTCGGGTTCACCGCCTCGGTCCGGGCAATCAGTGCCTCCAGATACGCCACTGGCGACAGGTCACCCGCCTTGAATCGGGCCAGGACATCGCTTGCGGACAGGTAGCAAAGATCAGGGTCTGACATGGCGTCTCCTTCGGGATCAGAATGTCGAAGACCGGCCTCTTTTGAAAGCCCGTCCGCGCAAACGCCCCCCAAATGAAAAAGGCCCCGCCGGTGACGGGGCCTCTCTCAAGTCCTTTGCGCGGGATCAGTCCTCGCGGCTCTCCGGCGTTTCGACCAGCGTGTCGAACTCGTCGCCGCCGACCACGTCATCGACCGGGGCGGCCAGGGCGGCGGCCGCTTCGGCCTCCTCGCGGCGCGCTTCGATCACCACGTTGTCACGCTGCTGCGCGATCTGGCGCATGTTCAGCGTGGCACCGCCGGTACCGGCGGGGATCAGGCGACCCACGATGACGTTCTCCTTCAGGCCCACGAGCTTGTCGCGCTTGCCCTGAACCGAGGCTTCGGTCAGGACCCGCGTCGTCTCCTGGAACGAGGCCGCCGAGATGAAGCTGCGGGTCTGCAGCGACGCCTTGGTGATCCCCAGAAGGATCGGCTCGCCCTGCGCCGGGCGCTTGCCACGGGCAATCGCCTTCTCGTTGGCCGCGTCGAACTCTGCCTTGTCGACATGTTCGCCCTTCAGCAGCGTGGTTTCACCCGAATCCTGGATCTCCCACTTCTGCAGCATCTGGCGCACGACAACCTCGATGTGCTTGTCGTTGATCTTCACGCCCTGCAGGCGATAGACGTCCTGGACCTCGTCGATCATGTAATCGGCAAGCGCCTCGACACCCATGATCGACAGGATGTCATGCGGCGCCGGGTTGCCGTCCATGATGTAGTCACCCTTCTGGACATAATCACCTTCCTGAACGGGAATGTGCTTGCCCTTGGGCACCATGTACTCGACCGGCTCCATCGACTCGTCGGCGGGCTCGATGCTGATGCGACGCTTGTTCTTGTAGTCGCGACCGTAACGAACGTAACCGTCGATCTCGGCGATGATGGCGTGATCCTTCGGGCGACGCGCCTCGAAGAGTTCGGCCACACGCGGCAGACCACCGGTGATGTCCTTGGTCTTGGCGCCTTCACGCGGAATACGCGCAACCACGTCACCCGCATGCACTTCCTGCCCTTCCTCGATGGACAGGATCGCGTCCACCGACATCGGATAGGTCACCGGGTTGCCCGCGTCGTTGCGGACCGGCTCGCCATCCTTGTCGGCGATCAGGATCTCCGGCTTCAGCTCGTTGCCCTTGGGGGCCGCGCGCCAGTCGGACACGATCTTCTGCGTCATGCCGGTGGCATCGTCGGTCACGTCACGCACCGACACGCCCACGGTCAGATCGACGAACTTCGCCGTACCGCTTTTCTCGGCCAGGATCGGCAGGGTATACGGATCCCATTCGAACAGCTTGTCGCCGCGCGCCACGGTGTCGCCTTCCTTGACGAACAGCTTGGTCCCGTAACCCACCTTGTGGCTGGCCAGCTCGACATCCTTCTCGCCCTTGATCAACACTTTCATGTTGCGGCCCATGACAAGCGTCTCGCCGCTGGAGTTCTCCAGCGTCTGGGCATTCTCGAACTCGATCTTGCCGCCTTGGCTGGCCTCGAGGAAGGACTGCTGCCCACCCTGTGCCACGCCGCCGATGTGGAAGGTCCGCATCGTGAGCTGCGTGCCGGGCTCACCGATCGACTGCGCCGCGATGATGCCCACGGCCTCGCCGGTGTTCACCATCGTACCGCGCGCCAGGTCACGGCCATAGCACATCGCGCAAACGCCATCCTCGGCCTCGCAGGTCAGCGGGCTGCGGATGCGTGCGGTCTGCACGGCAGCCTGGTCGATCAGGTCCGAGGTCCGTTCGTCGATCAGCTGGCCTTCGGCCACGATGACCTCGCCCGTCACCGGGTTCACGATATCCTCGGCGGCGACACGGCCCAGCACACGCTCGGCCAGCGACGCCACGACCTCGCCGTCATTGACGGCCGGTTCCGCGGTGATCGCACGGTCGGTGCCGCAATCATGATCACGCACAATGCAGTCCTGCGCCACGTCCACCAGACGACGGGTCAGGTAGCCCGAGTTCGCCGTCTTCAACGCGGTGTCCGACAGACCCTTCCGCGCGCCGTGGGTCGAGTTGAAGTATTCAAGAACGGTCAGGCCTTCCTTGAAGTTCGAGATGATCGGCGTTTCGATGATGTCGCCGTTCGGCTTGGCCATCAGGCCGCGCATCCCGCCCAGCTGTTTCATCTGCGTGACCGAGCCCCGGGCCCCCGAGTGCGCCATCATGTAGACGCTGTTGGGTTCCGCGACCGCTCCGTTCTCGTCCTTCACCTCGGCCGAGATGGAGCCCATCATCGCCTCGGTGACCTGATCGTTACATTTCGACCAGGCGTCGACCACCTTGTTGTACTTCTCGCCCTGGGTGATCAGGCCGTCCATGTACTGCTGTTCGAAACCTTTGACCTGTTCGCGGGTCTCTTCGACGATGCCCCACTTGTCATCGGGGATCACCATGTCGTCCTTGCCGAACGAGATGCCGGCGCGGAACGCTTCCTTGAAGCCCATGCTCATGATCTGGTCACAGAAAATGACCGACTCTTTCTGACCGCAATAGCGATAAACGGTGTCGATGACCTGCTGCACCTCTTTTTTGCGCAACAGCTTGTTGACCAGCTCGAACGGCGCCTTGGCGTTCATCGGCAGCAAGCCCCCGATGCGCACCCGGCCCGGCGTGGTCTCGAAGCGTTGGATCACCTCCTGCCCGGTCTCGTCGATCTGCGGCAGGCGTGCGGTGATCTTGGCGTGCAGGTGCACCTCGCCGGAATCCAGCGCGTGCTGCACCTCGTCCACCGAGGCAAAGCTCATGCCTTCGCCCTTCATGCCTTCGCGCATGATCGAGGTATAGTAGAGGCCCAGAACCATGTCCTGCGACGGCACGATGATCGGCGCGCCGTTGGCGGGCGACAGAACGTTGTTCGTCGACATCATCAGGACGCGCGCTTCCAGCTGCGCCTCGAGGCTCAGCGGAACGTGCACGGCCATCTGGTCACCGTCGAAGTCCGCGTTGAAGGCCGAGCAGACCAGCGGGTGAAGCTGGATCGCCTTGCCTTCGATCAGCGTGGGTTCGAACGCCTGGATACCCAGACGGTGCAGCGTCGGCGCGCGGTTCAGCAGAACCGGGTGCTCGCGGATCACCTCGTCGAGGATGTCCCAGACCTCCGGCCGCTCTTTCTCGACCAGCTTCTTGGCCTGCTTCACGGTGCTCGACAGACCCTTGGCTTCCAGCCGCGAATAGATGAACGGCTTGAAGAGCTCGAGCGCCATCTTCTTGGGCAGGCCGCACTGGTGCAGCTTCAATTCCGGCCCGGTCACGATGACCGACCGGCCCGAGAAGTCGACCCGCTTGCCCAGAAGGTTCTGGCGGAAGCGGCCCTGCTTGCCTTTCAGCATGTCGGAAAGCGATTTCAGCGGACGCTTGTTGGCGCCGGTGATGACGCGGCCACGACGACCGTTGTCAAACAGCGCATCGACCGATTCCTGCAACATCCGCTTTTCGTTACGCACGATAATGTCGGGCGCGCGCAGTTCGATCAGCCGCTTCAGGCGGTTGTTCCGGTTGATCACGCGGCGATAGAGGTCGTTGAGGTCCGACGTCGCGAACCGGCCACCGTCCAGCGGCACCAGCGGGCGCAGTTCCGGCGGAATGACCGGAATGACCGTCATCACCATCCATTCCGGACGGTTGCCGGATTCGATGAAGCTCTCGACGACCTTCAGACGCTTGATGATCTTCTTCGGCTTCAGCTCGCCGGTGGCCTCGGCCAGGTCGGCACGCAGGTTCTCGGCCTCGGATTCAAGGTCGATATTCGCCAGCATGTCACGGATCGCTTCGGCACCGATATTGGCGGTGAAGGCGTCCATGCCATACGCATCCTGCGCATCCATGAATTCCTCTTCCGTCAGCATCTGGCCGTAGGTCAGGTCCGTCAGGCCCGGCTCGATCACTACGTAGTTCTCGAAGTACAGGACCCGTTCCAGATCGCGCAGCGTCATATCCAGCATCAGGCCGATGCGGCTGGGCAGCGACTTCAGGAACCAGATATGCGCGCAGGGGGCCGCCAGTTCGATATGGCCCATCCGCTCGCGGCGGACCTTTTGCAGCGTGACTTCCACACCGCATTTCTCGCAGACGACGCCACGATATTTCATGCGCTTGTACTTGCCGCACAGGCATTCGTAATCCTTGATCGGGCCAAAGATCCGCGCACAGAACAGGCCGTCACGCTCGGGCTTGAACGTGCGGTAGTTGATGGTTTCCGGCTTCTTGATCTCGCCATACGACCAAGACAGGATGCGTTCCGGGCTGGCCAGCGACACCTTGATTTCGTCGAACACCTTCGCCGGTGCGGCGGGGTTGAACGGGTTGTTTGTCAGTTCTTGGTTCATTTCGAATTCCTAAAAAAGAGGAGCGTAGGAGGGGGCGACGCGTGGGTTACACCCACCCTACGATTGGCCCGTAGGGTGGGTGAGAACCCACGTTATTCCGCCGCGATGTCGGAAGACGGGTCTTCCTCGTCATCCTCCGCGTCCAACAGCTCCATATTCAGGCCCAGGCCACGGACTTCCTTCACGAGCACGTTGAAGCTCTCGGGCACACCGGCCTCGAAGTTGTCCTCGCCCTTGACGATCGACTCGTAGACTTTGGTCCGGCCCGCAACGTCGTCCGACTTGACGGTCAGCATCTCCTGCAGGGTGTAGGCGGCGCCATAGGCTTCCAGCGCCCAGACCTCCATCTCCCCGAAGCGCTGGCCACCGAACTGCGCCTTGCCGCCCAGCGGTTGCTGGGTCACGAGGCTGTACGGCCCGGTCGAACGCGCGTGGATCTTGTCGTCCACCAGGTGGTGCAGCTTCAGCAGGTACTTGACGCCGACGGTCACCGGACGCGCAAACTGCTCGCCCGTGCGTCCGTCGAACAGGACCGACTGACCGCTTTCGTCGAAACCGGCGCGTTTCAGCGCGTCGTTGACGTCAGGCTCCTTCGCGCCGTCGAAGACCGGCGTCGCGATCGGAACACCGCGCGTGACGTTGCCCGCCGCCTCGATCAGCGCCGCCTCGTCCATGCCCGCGATACCTTCGTCATAGACATCGTCGCCATAGGCGTGGTGCATCGCCTCGCGCACAGGCGTCAGGTCGCCGGTGCGGCGATAGTCCTGCAGTGCCTCGTCGATCTTGATGCCCAGACCGCGCGCGGCCCAACCCATGTGGGTTTCAAGGATCTGACCGACGTTCATACGGCTCGGCACGCCCAGCGGGTTGAGGCAGAAGTCGACCGGCGTGCCGTCCGACAGGAACGGCATGTCTTCCATCGGTACGACCTTGGAAATCACACCCTTGTTGCCGTGACGGCCGGCCATCTTGTCGCCCGGTTGAAGCTTGCGCTTCACGGCGATGAAGACCTTGACCATCTTCATCACACCCGGCGGCAGGTCGTCGCCCCGGCGGACCTTCTCGACCTTGTCCTCGAAACGGGCATCCAAGGTGCGTTTCTGCGCCTCGTACTGCTCGTTCAGGGCCTCGACGATCTGCGCGTCCTTCTCGTCCTTCAGGGCAAGCTGCCACCACTGGCCACGGCTCAGCGTGTCCAGCAATTCCTCGGTGATTTCCGAGTTCGCCTTGACGCCTTTCGGGCCTTTCACGGCCGTCTTGCCGAGGATCAGCGATTTCAGACGGGCATAGATGTTGCGATCCAGGATCGCCAGCTCGTCATCGCGGTCGCGCGCAAGGCGTTCGACTTCCTCACGCTCGATCTGCAGCGCACGCTCGTCCTTTTCGACACCGTGACGGTTGAACACGCGAACTTCCACGACCGTGCCGTAATCGCCCGGCTTCACCCGCAGCGAGGTGTCGCGCACGTCCGACGCTTTCTCACCGAAGATGGCGCGGAGCAGTTTTTCCTCCGGCGTCATCGGGCTTTCGCCCTTCGGTGTGATCTTGCCCACGAGGATATCGCCCGGCTCCACGTCGGCGCCGATATAGACGATGCCCGCCTCGTCGAGGTTGCGCAGGGCTTCCTCGCCGACGTTGGGGATGTCGCGGGTGATCTCTTCCGGTCCCAGCTTGGTGTCGCGGGCGGCCACCTCGAATTCCTCGATGTGGATCGACGTGAACACGTCGTCCCGTGCGATCCGCTCGGAAATCAGGATCGAGTCCTCGAAGTTGTAGCCGTTCCACGGCATGAACGCGACCAGCACGTTCTTGCCCAGCGCCAGTTCACCCAGATCGGTCGACGGGCCATCGGCGATCACTTCGCCCTTCTGCACCGTGTCGCCCACCTTCACCAGCGGCTGCTGGTTGATACAGGTATTCTGGTTCGAGCGCTGGAACTTGCGCATCCGGTAGATGTCCACACCCGGGTCGCCGATCTCCAGGTCCTCGGTGGCCCGGATCACGATCCGGCTTGCGTCGACCTGGTCGATCACACCGGCCCGGCGCGCCAGAACCGACGCACCCGAGTCGCGGGCCACGACGCCCTCGATCCCGGTGCCGACCAGCGGCGCCTCGGAGCGTAGCGTCGGAACCGCCTGCCGTTGCATGTTCGAGCCCATCAGAGCGCGGTTGGCGTCGTCGTTTTCCAGGAACGGGATCAGCGAGGCCGCAACCGACACCAGCTGTTTCGGGCTGACGTCGATCAGGTCCACATGCTCGACCGGGGCCAGCATGTATTCACCCGATTGCCGGGTGTTGACCATCTCGTTGACAAACTTGCCGCTCTCATCCAGCGTCGCGTTGGCCTGCGCCACGGTGTGCCGCATTTCCTCGGTCGCCGACATGTAGGTCACGTCGTCGGTCACCTGCCCGCCCGTCACCTTGCGGTAAGGCGTTTCGATAAAGCCGTACTTGTTGACCCGCGCAAACGTGGCAAGGCTGTTGATCAGACCGATGTTCGGGCCTTCCGGCGTCTCGATCGGGCACATCCGGCCATAGTGCGTGGGGTGAACGTCGCGCACCTCAAAGCCCGCGCGCTCGCGCGTCAGACCGCCCGGTCCAAGCGCCGACAGGCGGCGTTTGTGCGTCACTTCCGACAGCGGGTTGGTCTGGTCCATGAACTGGCTCAGCTGCGACGAGCCGAAGAACTCGCGCACGGCGGCCGCGGCCGGTTTCGCGTTGATCAGGTCCTGCGGCATCACCGTGTCGATCTCCACCGACGACATCCGTTCCTTGATTGCGCGTTCCATCCGCAGCAGGCCGACGCGGTACTGGTTTTCCATCAGCTCACCGACCGAGCGCACCCGGCGGTTGCCCAGGTGGTCGATATCGTCGATGTCGCCCTTGCCGTCGCGCAGTTCCACCAGCGCCTTGACGCAGGCCACGATATCCTCGCGGTCCAGCGTGCGCTGCGTATCCGGCTTGTCCAGGTTCAGACGCATGTTCATCTTCACCCGGCCCACGGCGCTCAGGTCATAGCGCTCGGAATCGAAGAACAACGTGTCGAACAGTGCACTCGCGGCCTCTTCGGTGGGCGGCTCGCCCGGGCGCATGACGCGGTAGATGTCCATGAGCGCGGTTTCGCGGTTCATGTTCTTGTCGTTCGCCATGGTGTTGCGCATGTACGGACCGACATTGATGTTGTCGATGTCCAGAACCGGGATATCGGTAATCCCCGCCTCGATCAGCTCCTGCACGGTGCCGCCGATGATCTCGCCATCCTTGTCGCGCTCGATCGTCAGCTCGTCGCCGGCCTCGACATAGATCGCGCCGGTTTCCTCGTTGATGATGTCGCGTGCCACGAACTTGCCCGCGATCTGCTCGTAAGGCAGCAGCAGTTCGGTGACTTCGCCATCGTCGATCAGTTTCTTGACCGCGCGCGGCGTGACCTTCTTGCCCGCCTCGGCGATCACTTCGCCAGACTTGGCGTCGACAAGGTCATAGGTCGGGCGCGTGCCGCGCACGCGCTCGGGGAAGAACTTGGTGGCCCAGCCCTTTTTCTTCTTCAGCTTGTAGTCGACCGTATCGTAATAGGCCGTCATGATGTCTTCCTGGTCCAGCCCCAGCGCATACAGCAGGGTGGTCACAGGCAGTTTCCGGCGGCGGTCGATCCGCGCGAACACGATGTCCTTGGCGTCGAACTCGAAGTCCAGCCAGCTGCCGCGATAGGGGATGATGCGGCAGGCGAACAGCAGTTTGCCGGACGAATGCGTCTTGCCCTTGTCATGGTCGAAGAACACGCCGGGCGAACGGTGCATCTGGCTGACGATCACCCGCTCGGTGCCGTTCACCACGAAGGTGCCGTTGGGCGTCATCAGGGGCATGTCGCCCATGAAGACGTCCTGCTCCTTGATGTCCTTCACGGACTTTGCGCCGGTGTCCTCGTCCACGTCGAACACGATCAGACGCAGCGTCACCTTCAGCGGTGCGCTGTACGTCATGTCGCGCTGCATGCACTCCTCGACGTCGTATTTCGGCTTCTCCAGCTCGTAATCGACGAATTCGAGAACGGCGGTCTCGTTGAAATCCTTGATCGGGAACACCGACTGGAAGACACCCTTGATGCCTTCGCCGTCCATGGGCTCGGGCTGGTCGCCGGATTTCAGGAAAAGATCATACGAGGATTTCTGCACCTCGATCAGGTTCGGCATCTCCAGAACTTCGCGGATTTTGCCGTAATATTTACGAAGACGTTTCTGGCCAAGAAAGCTTTGCGCCATGTGACAAGTCACCTTTCATTTCTCACCGGTCCTGCACGCTGTCGGGCCACAGCGGCAGAGCCACCCGAGAGAGGCGGGAACGATCCATTCTTGGCCCCAATCCCACAAGGGACCACCCGATCGTTGAACCTCGCCTGAGAGAACCCCTTGTCCCGGACTTGATCCGGGACCTCCCGGATTACCGCGACCGGCCACAAGGGCCTCTCTGAGACAGGTTCGGCTGGACCGGGATTTTGCCCGGTCCAGCCTGATTTCATACGATCCCGCCCCGGATTCGATCCGGGACATCGTCACATCGGCGAGAGTTCCCGGATCACGTCCGAGATGATCCCGCCGACGCCGGGATCACTTGAGTTCGACTTCGGCGCCAGCTGCTTCCAGCTTGCCCTTGATCTCGTCGGCTTCGTCCTTGGAGACCTGCTCCTTGACGGCTTTGCCACCGGCTTCGACCAGGTCCTTGGCTTCTTTCAGGCCAAGTCCGGTGATCGCGCGGACTTCCTTGATCACGTTGATCTTGGAGGCACCGGCCGACTTCAGGATGACGTCGAATTCGGTTTGCTCTTCAGCCGCCTCGCCAGCGTCGCCGCCAGCAGGGCCCGCCATCATGACCGCGCCGCCGGCTGCGGGCTCGATGCCGTACTCGTCTTTCAGGATGGTTTTCAGTTCTTGTGCTTCGAGAAGCGTCAGACCAACGATCTCTTCAGCAAGTTTTTTCAGATCAGCCATTTTTCAGCTCTTTCCGTTCTAAGATGTGTTCCAACGTCGGTATTGCAACCCGATACGCAGGACTTGCAGTTGCTTACGCTGCTTCCGCCTTCTCTTCGATGGTCGAAAGGATGCTCGCGATGTTGCTTGCAGGTGCGCCGATCGCACCGGCGATGTTCGAAGCGGGTGCGCCAAGCATGCCAGCGATGGTGGAGATAAGCTCCTCGCGCGACGGCAGTTTCGACGTGGCTTCGACACCGGCCCGGTCTAGGGCCGTCTCACCCATGGCGCCACCAAGGATTTCAAACTTCTTGTTGTCCTTGGCGAAACCTTCCGCGACCTTGGCTGCTGCCACGGGGTCTTCGGAAAAGGTGAGCACGGTCATGCCCGAGAGGTAATCGGCGATGCTTGCGCACGGCTTGCCCTCAAGGGCGATCTTTGCGAGCCTGTTCTTGGCAACGCGAACAGATGCTTCGGCCTCGCGCGCACGGGCGCGCAGGTCTTGCATCTCCGCAACTGTAAGGCCTTCGTAGCGGGCAACCACAACGACGCCAGAGCTTTCGAAGATCTGGCCGAGTTCGTCGACCACTTTCTCTTTCTGGGCTCTATCCACAGTTTCACTCCAAATTTGGGGGTGTCCCCCGGCTCAGTACCACCGGGCCACTCACGACCCGGCAAAGGGTCCGCTAACGGGGCTGAGCCAGTCGGGGCACGCCTTGATACCAAGGAGAACCTCGAGAATTCTGGTCTTTCCCGTCTCGGGCAGGATTTATGACCAGCATATCCCGGCCACCCACCGTCTCGGACGAAACACAAATGGCCCGACGAATCGAGCCATACGCGCAACGCCGGGTGTATGCCGCATGGCGGCAAATGCCAAGGGGGAATTTCATCGCCTGCCACAACAAGCGATAACGCGCGGGCCGACGACCGGCCCGACGCGTGATAGTGGGCAGTCTGCCACGACGACGGTCTTTCCGCAAGTCTGGACCTGCGCGCGCCCCGTGCCTAGCTCTGACCCAGGAGCATTCCCCGAACAGGAGACCTTCCGATGCACACCCATATCGTCCACGCCCACCCCGAGCCGACCTCCTACAACGGTGCGCTGACCGACACGGCGCAGCAGGCACTGGCGCGTTCGGGCGGCACCGTGTCGATCAGTGACCTCTGTGCGGAAGGCTTCGACCCGGTCGAACGCGCGGCGCATTACACCGACCACGCGGATACCGACGCCTTCGCCGCGCTCAACGAGCAGCGCAACGCCTGGAAGACCGGCACCGTGCCCGGCGACGTCGCCACCGAAATCAAGCGGCTCGAAAGCGCCGACCTTCTCATCCTTCAATTTCCGCTGTGGTGGCATGGTCCCCCGGCCGTCCTGAAAGGCTGGATGGACCGCGTCTTCATGAGCGGCGGGCTTTATACCAGCCGGATGCGCTACGACGCCGGCTATTTCCGCGGCAAGCGCGCGATGGTCTCGGTCACCACCGGCGCGCCCGAACAAGCGTTCGGCCCCGGCAGCCGGGGCGGCGATTTCGACGTGATGCTTTGGCCGGTGCAATACTCGCTGCACTACATGGGCTTCACCGTCCTGCCGCCCTTCATCTCCTACGGCGTGCAGGGGCACGGCTACAGCTACGAGGACAGGGACAGCCTCGAAGGACGGCTCAAGGTCAACCTCGACACCTGGGGCAGGCGCCTGTCGAACCTGGACAGCGACACACCTCTGCACTTTCCCGGCTGGGACGACTGGGACGACGGCGGTGCCGCAGCCCGCGCGTGACACCCGCGACACAACCCGCACAACGAAAAAGGCCCCCGATCATGCCGGGGGCCTTTTCAATCTCGATGCGGAACCGACTTATTCGGTCACGGCGCTTTCGATCGCGATGCTGACGCCCGGACCCATGGTCGAGCTCAGCGCCACCTTCTTCATGTAGGTGCCTTTCGCGCCGGCGGGCTTCGCCTTTTGAACGGCGTCGATGAAGGCGCGGACGTTCTCGACCAGCTTGCCTTCGTCGAAGGAAGCCTTGCCGATGCCTGCGTGCACCACACCGGCCTTTTCGACCTTGAACTGCACTTCACCGCCCTTGGCGGCCTTGACGGCGTCGGCCACGTCCATCGTCACCGTGCCGACCTTGGGGTTCGGCATCAGGTTGCGCGGGCCCAGCACCTTGCCCAGACGGCCCACGATGGGCATCATGTCCGGGGTCGCGATGCAGCGGTCGAAATTGATCTCGCCGCCCTGGATGGTTTCCATAAGGTCTTCGGCACCGACGATATCGGCCCCGGCTTCCTGTGCCTCGTCCGCCTTCGCGCCACGGGCGAAGACGGCAACGCGCACGTCCTTGCCGGTGCCGTTGGGCAGGCCGACGACGCCACGGACCATCTGGTCGGCGTGGCGCGGGTTCACACCCAGATTCACGGCGATCTCGACGGTCTCGTCGAATTTCGCACTGGCGTGATTCTTGACCAGGGCAACAGCCTCTTCGACCGTCACGTTGTGCTTGTCGGCGAATGCTTCGCGGGCGGCGCGGGTACGTTTTCCAAGTTTCGCCATCTTATTTCACCTCGATGCCCATGGACCGTGCGGAACCGGCGATGATCTTCATCGCGGCTTCGACGTCGGTCGCGTTCAGGTCTTTCCACTTGGCTTCCGCGATCTCGCGCAGCTGCTTGGGGCTCACCGTGGCAACGCTTTCGCGGCCCGGGGTCTTGGAGCCAGATTTCAGCTTTGCGGCCTTCTTCAGGTAATAGGACGCCGGCGGCGTCTTGATGTCCATTTCAAAGGACTTGTCCTGATAGTAGGTGATCACGGTCGGGCACGGTGCACCGGGCTCCATCTCCTGCGTCTTGGCGTTGAACGCCTTGCAGAATTCCATGATGTTGATGCCGCGCTGACCCAACGCCGGACCAACCGGCGGGGACGGGTTCGCTTGTCCGGCGGGCACCTGAAGCTTCATGGTGCCGGCAAGTTTCTTGGCCATTGGCCTTCTCCTTTTCAAACAGCCTCGGGACGCGTCCCTCGGCCTATGTTGATGTGGTCAGGTCTGAGCGGTCGCGACCGCCGCGCCTCCCACATGGAACGCACCCCGGCCCGGTCCGGGCAAAGGTACGAGGGCGCCGCGTACACGCTCCATTGGCGTTTGGCAAGCCCCCGCCTGGCCTGCCGGCCTATTCTTCGCGGCAATACTGCGCGTCCAGCGCGCAAGCCTGTTCACGATAGATGGCCGCCTCTTCCGGCGCCGTGGCCTCCTTCAACTGCGCCATGTTGCGGCAGCCAAGCGCGACCGCGTTGTTGCACGCGATTACGAAGTACCGCGCCGCCTGCCCCGGATCCGCTGCGACACCGCGCCCATGCTGATACGAGTCGCCAAGATTGTTGCAGGCCGTCCAGACCCGTAACTCGCACCCCATCCGATGATATCCGACCGCCTGCTTCAGCGCCGCCTCCGTGCCACGATCAAGCTTCAGCAGGTTGCCCACCACGAGGCATCCCATCCCTTCCGACAGGGCGCAGGCGGCAGTGGCAAAGCGCTCGGCTTTCGTCAGGTCACCCATTGCCCGAGACAGCGTTCCAAGGTCGGCGCAGGCCCGCACCCATCCGTCCTTGCAGATGCGTTCGAGGTCTTGCGCAAAGGCCGCCATCCGCGCCTCGTCCTCTTCGGTGCGCGGTGCGGTCGTGATCGGGGCAAACGCGTGTACGGCGTAATAGTGACACGCACTGAAATCCCCCGCCTCGCAGGCCTTCTTCATGGCCAGCAGGTTATCCGTCGGTCGCCAGAAGGTCTCGCGGTTGATCTCGTCGCATCCTTGCGAAAAACCACCTCGACACGCTCGCACGTAATACTCTTGAGCGCGCTTCCAGCTCTCAATAACGGCCTGCCCCTCGTCATAGGCCAACCCCGCGTTGAAACACCCGACAGGATTGCCAAGCTCACAGGCTTTTTCGGCATCCCAAAGGGCATAGCGCTGCTTGTTCTCCACCTCGTCGGGAAAGCCGGGGTCGAATACGGCATACTCCTCGGCGCCTTCGTGGCTCTGGATATAGGACAACAGCGCACAGGCCCGCGCCGCGTCTTCCTCGTCGCACAGCCGGCGCAACTGATCGAACCAGATCGCCCGGTCCGGCACCGCCTGCGGCACCAGCACGTTCAAGCGCGACTGTGATATGCAGGCCGTCACGTCGCCTGTCGCGCACGCCTCCGTCTGCTCGGCGTAGAACGCCTCGTAGGACGTTCCGGCAAAACCCATCAGGGAAAAGTTCAGGTCCGACAGCAAGGCACAGGCAAACCCGTCGCCCGCATCGCATCCTGCGGCCCATAGCGCGTAAACTTCGGGCGCATCCGTGCCCTCCCGCACATGCACCAGCGACGCATAGTCGGTGCACGCCTCCCGTCCGCCTGCGTCGCATCCACCGGATGCCTCCGCCAGCGCGGTGGCGTAGTGGCGCTCGTATGTCCCGGACACCATGCCGGCGTCATTGTAATGCGGATAGCTGGCCACCAGCGCGGCACAGGCCGCCTCGTCGCCCGATTGGCAGTCGAACACCGCCAGTTGCCGCTCCGGCGCGCTCATCCGCGCCTCTGCCGCGTCCGGGCTCCAAAGCAGGGTCGCGAAGGGTATCGACCACAGTCGAAGCGATGTCATGCAGTGTCTCCGGGCAGGTCAGAACCGCGTCCAGTCTCCCCCAACGAAAACGGCCGCGCAATATGCACGGCCGCAAAATCGTCTGTCCGGTCAGAGCCCGCCTCAGCCCTGCTTGGTCACCTGGGTGAATTCCAGCTCCACCGGCGTCTCGCGGCCGAAGATCGACACCGTCACCTTCAGGCGCTGGTTGTCGTCGTCCACTTCCTCGACCATGCCGTCGAAATCCTCGAACGGGCCGTCGTTGACCTTCACCTTCTCGCCCACCTCGAAGCTGACCAGCAGTTTCGGCGCATCCTCGCCCTCCTGCACGCGGTTCAGGATCTGGTTCACCTCGGCGTCGCGCATCGGCATCGGACGCCCCTGCGGCCCAAGAAAGCCGGTGACGCGGTTGATCGAGTTGATCAGGTGATAGCCCTGGTCCGACATTTCCATGTGTACCAGCACGTAACCCGGCATGAAGCGCCGCTCGGCGGTGACCTTCTTGCCCCGGCGCACCTCGATGACCTCTTCGGTCGGCACCAGAACTTCGTCGATATCTTCCTCGAGGCCCTGTTCGGCCACGGATTGCCGGATCTGCTCTGCGATCTTCTTCTCGAAATTGGAAAGAACGCTGACCGAATACCACCGTTTCGCCATGGTGAGCACCATCCCTCTTTGCCCGGGCCCTGCCCGTGAAATTCATGTTCCGCAGGGCTTTTGCAGCCCAAACCACCTTCCAGAAACAAATCAGCGCGCGGGCTCGAATCGCCGCGCGCTGCTGGAAGTGTCGGGTCACCTACCGCCCTTTGCCCTTGATTTCAAGGCTCAAGGGGCAAAATTTGCATCCCTTAGCCGAAGAGGCCAAGCAAGCCTTCCAGGCCGCTGCGGATCGCAAGGTCGACCAGCGCAAAGAAAACCGCCGTCAGTGCCGCCATGATGAACACCATGACCGTGGTCAGCAGCACCTCGCGCCGGGTCGGCCAGACAACCTTGGCAATTTCCGCGCGGACCTGCTGAATGAACTGAAGCGGGTTTGTAACAGCCATGGGTGCGACACTCTCGTGGTTTGAACCTGTCCGCGGCACATACGCCGCGAAATAAAGGAATTCAAGGGCCGAGGCAGCCACGGGCGATTTCGGTCGGCCTCATGTGGCGCGGGTTCCTCACGCGGCGGGTCAGGTCTCGCGCGCCTCGGCGGCCAGCCGGTCGAACGGATCGGGCTTGTCCGCGTCGGTGGTCGCGTTGGCCGAAAAATCCGGCAACGCCAGCCGGTCGGCCCACGCCTCCGGCAAGCGGTCCAGCACCCGGTCGAACCGTTCGGCGAAACGATCGGCGCGTTGGCGGATCCTCTCGGCCAGTTCCGGCTTGCGGGCGTGCAGGCGCTGCCATGCCCCGCCCAGGATCTCTCCCCACCGATCGGGCCCCAATGTCAGATAGGCAATCAGCACCAGCCAGACCAGCAGCAACGCCACCAGCGGCACCATCAGCGGACGATAGAGCACCAGCCCCGCCACAACGGCCCAGGCGACATGCTTGCGCGTCGGGCGATACGAACGCAGCCACCGGGGCAGGCGCAGCCTTCGGTGTGTGGCACCCGCAGCCGTCGGGGCAACGCTCGTGTTCTTGGCGGATCGCGCCGTCGTGCGACGCATCTGCGGCATCCGCAGTCGCGGCAGGGTCAGCCCGGCAAGACGCGGCCACGCCCGGCCAGACCCTGTCGGCTGGGCCGCCGGTGCCCGTTCCGCCTTCAGGATCTGTGCAATGGATTGCTGGGCACTCTGTTTGCGGTCTTCCGGCGATACCGGGTCGTAGGTCAGCACCTCTTCCTGCGGCGCGATCTGCGGCAGGCGCTCTGGGATGGTCCGGCGCTTTTCCTCCAGCAGAAGTTGCCGGACAAGCTCGTCGGCATCGCTTTCGATAGTCTGGCCTTCGGTCATCTGGTCGGCAGGCGTCCCCGTCAGTTCTTCGCTACGGATGTAAAGATCGTTCCGAAGCGCCGGACGGCGCATATCTGTCATGGTCATAGCAGCACTCATTCACGGTTCCACGCCCCCACGCGGTGACCGGCCTGGCGGCCCCTTCCGGGGCGCCAAGCGCGATTCATGGTGATGCTAAGGCTGGAATGTGGCCAAATCATGGCCGTGCTCGGGCGCGGGCGTGTCCCTGCCCTTGCCAATCTCGAAACCGGGCAGCGGACTGGCTTGCGCGCGCCGACCGTACCCACCCGGGGCGCGCAGCCCGGCGTCGGATACTTGGCCGTCCCGGCGCGGAGCGCGCGCGACGACCTTCATCCTTGCCGGGGCTTCACTCCGATTTCGCCTTGGACGGCCTGCTGTTCCTGAAAATCCTGTCCTGCACCGACGCGATCGGCGGCAGGAGCGTGTCGGTATTTCCTCCCAGGTTTCCGACGAACCGCCGGATCAGGCTGATCGCGATGTCCGACGACAGCATCCGCTTCTGCGACAGGGCCGAAACCTTCAGTTCAAGGTCCCCCGGCGCCAGAATGCGGTGCCCGGCCAAGTACGCGCGGAACGCGTCGCGCACGCGCGCCTGCAGCAGGTTCGGCACGATATGGTTCCGCACCACCACCAGGCAGATGAACTTGCCATAGCCGACATAGGACATCGTCGCGCCGCTCGCCGGCAAGGTCTTTCCGATGATGTGCGCCACGGCCTCGATGACTTCCAGGAATTCCCCCTGATCCAGGCGTCCATCCAGATCGTCGACACCTTCGATCTCGACCGACAGGAGGGTCAGGGCATAGGTGCCTTCGTTGAGGCGCAGCAGCCGATTCTCCAGCTGGAAATAGTCGCGCATGTTGGGCACGTCGGAATAGGTGATCCGCATCGAAGGATCGAACCCACGCGTTTCCGGGGCGCTTGTCAGCAGCGTCTTCAGCGCAAGCCGGCTTTCCGCGTCGCTCTTGACGGTCTCGACCAGCAGCATCGCGACCTGGATACGCACGCGCAGGTCGATTTGCTCGATCGGCTTGGGCATATAGTCGGTGGCACCCGCCTCGAACGCCTCGTTCATGTGCAGCTTGGCCGCCGCGGACGTGATCATGATGATCGGCGCGATCCGGTATTGCGGCATTTCGCGGATCTTCGAGCACAGCTGGATCCCGTCCATGCCTTCCATCTTGATGTCCAAAAGGAAACAATCGAACGGGTGATCCTGTGCCGCGATGATTTCCATCGCCTCTTCTCCCGACGTCGCCGTCGTGACGTCGTTGAACCCCATCTCGCCGAGGTGTTCAAGAAGCAGCGCTACGATGATTTCTTCATCGTCAACGACCATGATTCTCATGGGTAACATCCCTTCATTCGCATTCGTTGGCCTGTCAGATACAATTAGAGGGAGAATGAGGTAACATTGCGACGGCCCAAGGTTAATTTCGTGAAAGGCAAAAATCCGCCACACTGACCGCGGGCGCGCCGGGAACGGGGCGCGCTGCGGAAACTGCGTTTGAAATCAGGAAGTTTTGGCAGGGGCAGCAGGGCTCGAACCCGCGACCTACGGTTTTGGAGACCGTCGCTCTACCAGCTGAGCTATACCCCTAAGGCCGACGCCTCAGGTACGGCACATGTGGGGCGGAATCAAGTCCCCTTGCCTCCGCGCGCGCGGATTTTTCGACATTTTTCTCCTGTGCTCAGGCCGCCGATTTCTTGCGATACTCAGGGCTCGCCACGATCCCGTCGTCGAAAAGCTTGGATATCTCCGTATCGCTCAGCCGCGCGACATCGCCCAGCACTTCCTCCGTATGCGCCCCCAATGCGGGCGCAGGCGAGGGGCGCACGCGGCCATGACTGCCGAATTCCGCCGGATGCCCGGGCACCGGGAACCGGCCCATGCCGGGCTGCTCGGTCATCGAGAACATCGGATTCGCCTCGCGGAAATCCGGATCCTCGCGCACCGCCTCTTTCGTGCTGCGGAACACCGACCACGTCAGACCCATCGCGTTGAAGTCACCCGCGAAGTCCTCGATCCGACGCTCGGCGAACCACGGCGCCAGGATGCCGGTGATCTCATGCCGCAACCGCCAGCGCACGCCTTCGTCGCCCAGGTCCACCTTGTGACGCCTCGCCAGCAGCTTCATTTGGTCGGCCGCACCCGTCGCCTTGACCAGCCCTTCCCACTGTCGCTGGGTCAGTCCGATCACCATCACGCGTCCACCGCAGGCACAGACGAAATCCTGTCCGTAAGCACCATAAAGCGCGTTGCCCGACTTCTCCCGCTCGTGACCGTTCACATGCACGTCGCCAACAAGCCCCAGATGGGCCATTGTCGCCGCCGCGACATCCTTCAGCGTCAGGACGACCTCCTGCCCCTCGCGATGGCGCAGCCGGTGCCGCTCGGCAGCCAGCAGGCTCGACACGGCCAGGTTTCCGGCAATCAGGTCCCACGCGGGCAGTGCGCTCGCCACCGGGTCCTCGTGGCCCTCGGGTCCGGTCATGTGCGGCACGCCGATGGCCGGGTTCACGGTGTAATCCACCTGCGGCCGCCCCTCGCGGTCGCCCAGCAGGCTGACCATCACCAAGTCGCGGCGCATCTTGCTCAGCGTCGGATAATCCATCCATCCGCGCACCCGCAGGTTGGTCAGGAAAAGCCCCGCATCGCGCCCCGGCGCGGTGATGATCCGGCTGATCAACTCGCGCCCCTCGCGCGACCGCATGTTCACCGCGACCGATTTCTTGCCCTTGTTCAGCCCCGCCCAGAACAGGCTCTGCCCATCGGGCGCCAGCGGCCAGCGTTCATAATCCAGGCCGCCTTCCAATCGGTCGAACCGGATCACCTCGGCGCCCATCTGCGCCAGCGTCATCCCCGCCAGCGGCACCGCGACAAAGGCCGAGCCTTCGACCACCCTCATGCCTTTCAGGATCTTGTTCATGTTGTTTCCTCCCATGTGGCGGTGGCCTGCATGCATTGATGCCCGGCCTGTCCGGTATGAAGTGTCAGCCCCTGCGCCTCCTCCTGCGCACAGGCCGCGATCGTCATCTCGTTGCGGTCTCCGGGGATCAGCAACATCGGGTGCACGCCCCGGAACGCAAAGCTGTCGGGCCTGCGCCCCCGCATTTCCGTCGCCCGGCGCATCAGCCATGCGGCCTGCATCGGCCCATGCACCACGAGGCCCGGATAATGCTCGACCTCGCGGGCATAAGTCAGATCGTAATGAATGCGATGCGCATTGAAGGTGATGGCCGAGAACCGGAACAACAGCGCTTCGTTGACCGTCTGCGTCCAGGTCGCCAGTGCCTCCTCCGGCATCGGCTGTCTCAAAGGCGGGCGAAACTCGGTCGGCAGTTCCAGATAGACGATATCCTGCCGTTCCGTGATCACCACTGCCCCTTCGGCGCTGAGTTCGTGATCCACCGAAACGAAAACCATGCGCCCGGTGCTGCCCGACTTCTCGGTCACGCGCGCGATGACGGAGCGGCTCGTGAATGGCACGCCCACGCGCAGCGGCGCCCCGAAGCGCAGCGTGCCTCCGGCCCACATCCGCCGCCCCAAGGGCACCGGAGGCAGGAAGCCGCCCAGCTTGGGATGTCCATCGCTTGCCAGTTCCTCCAGCGGGCAGACGGGCGGGAAGGCGCACCAGTGCCAGAGCGGTGGCATGTCGGCGCCCATCTCCGGCGCGTCCTGCGCCGAGTCACCGATGGTGGCATGAATCTGCGCTGCCTGCGGCGGGGCAATCACGCCCTCACGTACGTCCGTCCGGCCTTCCCATGCTGACAGGTTCACTTGATCCAAGGCACGCTCCTCCACGGTTACAAATGTGAACGGAGCGCAAAAAATGTCAATATTTCAATAATTTAACGGGATACAACGGTATGCCATGCCCATGCTGCAGCTGCAGAAACACGCGCTGGCTGTTGATTTCACGACGCTTTCCGTCCCGCACCGACCCGGCTTCGCCCCTGCGACCCGGCCAGGACCGGCCCTGGCAGCGCGTGTCCCGGTTTGCGGCAGATTGCCTCAGCCCGCCCTAGGGCGCGGCCCGCTCCAGCGCTTCCATGTCCGCGCCGCAGATCGCCGCCTCGTGTTGCAGGATGCGCTCGATGGGCCAATCCCACCAGGCGATGTCGTTCAAACGCGCGTTGGTCTCGGGGTCGAACCGCATCCCGACCACCCGCGCCGGGTTGCCCGCCACCACCGCGTAATCGGGGATCTCGCCCCGCACCACGGCCCCCGCACTGACGATCACGCCATTGCCCAGCCGCGCCCCCGGCAGCACCCGCACGTCCTTGCCCAGCCACACGTCGTGCCCCACCACCGTGTCCGGCCCGGACCACTCCGGCAGGCTGGGCCGGCCCGCCGCCGTGGCGTGATCGAAGACGGCAAAGGGAAAGGTCGAGAACCCGTCGCGCCGGTGATTGGCCGATGCGGTGATGAACACCACCCCGTCGGCGATTTGGCAGAACTTGCCGACCACCAGCTTTTCGTCCGACACGGGAAACAGGTAAGGCGCCAGATGCGTGGCCCAGTCCTCGGGCGGATAGGTCGCACTGGCATAGCTGTAATCGCCCACGATGAACCGCGGATGGTCGATCACCGCTTTCAGAAAGACGGTGCCGGCATGGGCGGATCCATCGGGCAGGATCAGCGGATTGCGCGTGTCGGGGTCGGGAAAGGGATGTGTCATGCGCCTTGATCTCACTCCGCGCGGAAAATGGGAAGGCCGCGCAGAAAATGAAAAGGGCGCCCGTGGCGGACGCCCTTTCCGATGTTCACGGAGATCCCGGATCAAGTCCGGGATGACGCGCGTTTGCCTTCGGGGAGGTCGCATGTTTCATTAGTCTCTGGTCATTCTGCGCGTGATTTCGCGAGTTCACACCAGTCTATGTCTGGCCAATCTTTTGGCCACGGCTTTGCCATGTCACGCTCGGTCATTTCCTCGGCGAAATAAAGCCAGCGGTCAGAACGCCACCTTCTTATGTCAGCGACGGCACGCCCAAACCCGTCAAGCTCAACGTTTTCAATTCTGACTAAAGTGTCCGGTCCGTACAGTCGTTCAGCCGCACTTCTCGCGTCCTCAGCCCAAGCTTTTTCCTCCGGGCAGTCGCCACGAAGTTCCGGTGCATCAATATCTTTGGCACGAACGGAATAAACTGCTTCAAGTCCGGGCCAAAGGTCTAAACGAACGACTATCGTATCACCATCAATCACGCGCTCGACGACGCCGTAATACTCCGAATATGGAGACGGGATGTCCTGGCTGATCGCAGGAAAAGTTGAAGTTGTGAGCAATAAAACCGCAGAACTTAGTTCTTTAAACACAGTTAAGTCTCATCTGAAGTTGAGAATTGCTTAAGTATTAGCATCAAACACAAAAAAGGCGGAGGAAAGATTTCCTCCGCCTTACGCTTTCAGTTTTGCCTCAGATCACTCGAGGATCTTGGACACCACGCCGGCGCCGACGGTGCGGCCGCCTTCACGGATGGCGAAGCGCAGGCCGTCTTCCATCGCGATCGGCGCGATCAGCTCGACCTCGAACTTCAGGTTGTCGCCCGGCATCACCATCTCGGTGCCCGACGGCAGCGTCACCGTGCCCGTCACGTCCGTCGTGCGGAAGTAGAACTGCGGACGGTAGTTGGCGAAGAACGGCGTGTGACGGCCACCCTCTTCCTTCGTCAGGATGTACGCCTCGGCCTCGAACTTGGTGTGCGGGTTCACCGAGCCGGGCTTGCACAGCACCTGGCCGCGCTCCACACCGTCACGCTCGATCCCGCGCAGCAGAAGACCCACGTTGTCGCCGGCCTCGCCCTGGTCCAGAAGCTTGCGGAACATCTCGACGCCCGTGCAGGTCGTCTTCTTGTTCTTGTTCAGGCCCACGATCTCCATCTCTTCGCCGACCTTGATCAGGCCACGCTCGATCCGGCCGGTGGCAACCGTGCCGCGGCCCGAGATCGAGAACACGTCCTCGACCGGCATCAGGAACGGCTGGTCCACGGCGCGCTCGGGCGTCGGGATGTAGTCGTCGACCGCCGCCATCAGCTCGCGGATCTTGTTCTCGCCGATCTCCGGGTCACGCCCTTCCATCGCCGCAAGCGCCGAGCCCGCGATGATCGGAATGTCGTCGCCGGGGAACTCGTACGAGCTCAGAAGCTCGCGCACTTCCATTTCCACCAGTTCCAGCAGTTCCTCGTCGTCGACCTGGTCGACCTTGTTGAGGAACACCACCAGCGCGGGCACGCCCACCTGGCGCGCCAGCAGGATGTGCTCGCGGGTCTGCGGCATCGGGCCGTCGGCGGCGTTCACCACCAGGATCGCGCCGTCCATCTGCGCCGCACCCGTGATCATGTTCTTGACGTAGTCGGCGTGGCCGGGGCAATCGACGTGGGCGTAGTGACGGTTCTCCGTCTCGTATTCCACGTGCGCCGTCGAGATCGTGATCCCGCGCGCTTTCTCTTCCGGCGCACCGTCGATCTGGTCATACGCGCGAAAATCGCCGAAATACTTCGTGATCGCCGCCGTCAGCGTCGTCTTGCCGTGGTCAACGTGACCAACGGTCCCGATGTTCACGTGCGGTTTCGAACGGTCAAACTTTTCCTTTGCCATCTCGTGGGGCGCCTTATCCTATTGGGGGCCTGTCGCGGCCCGAATTGCTACTGGCCGGGCATTTATTGGGTTCAACCGGGAAAATCAAGCGCTTCATGCCCGCGTGGCGGCGAGCTTGCGCGAACCACGACGCACCAACGGCGGTGGGCGGCGGTGGCGCTATTCCGCGGTCTGGGTCTGCGTCTTTTTCAGCGCCTCCTTCGCGGCGGCCTGCATCCGCTCTTCCTCCGACGCTGCCGCGCGCGCCTCCGCCGCGCGGGCCCTGGCCTTGGTACGTGCGGGCCGTCCATCGTCCTCGAACCAGCCTTCGGCGTTGTTCTGCCGCACCAGCCAGTTCTCGATCAGCTTGGCCCCCGTCCGGGTCAGCACCTGCATCTGCTCTTCCGCCGTCCGCGTCAGGCCGGACCCCACGACGGTGTCCCCCGACAGGCCCTCGATCACGGTGATCAGCTCCGGCGTCTCGTTCAGTCGCGCCTTCTTTGCGTCGTCCCAGGCCGTGACCTTCAGTACCAGCGCCGATTTCGGCGCCGCGATCACGGGGACCCCCGCCTTCGCCAGAACGTAGGCTTCCAGGGTGATGCCCAGGTGATAGAGCCGCGTGCCCTCTTGGCGCGAGAACCGGTCGTCCACCGCCTGTGTCATCGCCGCGATCCACGCCGCCTTGCTGGCCTCGCGCGACAACGGACCTTTTTGCAGGTTGGGCGCTGCCACCACATTATGCCCAAGATGGAAATTGCCGAGGTAGACCGGCGCCTCTTCAAGGTCGTCCACCTGCGTGCAGGCCGACACCCAGGCGACCACCAGCCCCCACGCCAGAAGTCTCAGCATTTCCGCACCCCCCGCAACCGTCCCGTTTCAGCGATACCAAGGCCGCCCGGCGCTGGCAATTCCCGCCCTGCCCCATATTGCCGCAAAGTCCCGCCGCCGATTTGCCGCCTGCCCGACGCATGCCTATGTTAGAGAGAGCCAGCACCGGAGGCCCCATGTCCCACGCCGACACCCCTGTCAAAGTCCCCCTCGCCACCGAGCCGATGGGCATCCTCGGCAGTCTTGGGGCCGCCCGGCGCAACGTGCTCAGCATCATCCCCGAGCTGGCCACCCGCCAGCCCATGGTGTCGGGGCGCACCGGCAAGCGCTGGCACATGGTGATGGACCCCGGCGCGATCCGCGAAATGCTGCTCGAACGTGTGGATACCTATCCCAAGTCGCTGGTCACCAAGAACCTGCTGAAACCGGCCATCGGCGAGTCCCTTTTCATTGCCGAAGGCGCCCACTGGCGCTGGCAGCGGCGCACCGCGGCGCCGGTGTTCTCACATCGCAACGTGATGAACCTCGCCCCGATCATGACCGCCGCCGCCCAGCGCAGCGCCGACCGCGTGGCCGAGGCCGGCCCCCGCGCCATCGACATGGCCGCCGACATGGTGCGCACCACCTTCGACGTCATCGCCGACGTGACCTTTTCCGGCGACGGCATGTTCGACGCCGACGCGGTGCATCGCGGCATCGACGCCTATATCTCCGAGGCCGGCAAGATATCCCTGCTCGACGTGCTGGGCGCGCCCGACTGGGTGCCGCGCCCCGGCCGCCTGATCTTTTCGCGCAATGCCGTGGGCGACATGCGCCGCATTGCCGACGAGGCGATCGAGGCGCGCCGCCAGCGCGGCCCCGAGGGCGTGCCCGACCTGCTCGACCTTTTGATGGAAGGCGAGGATCCCAAGACCAAGCGCCAGATGAACACCGCCGAGCTGCGCGACAATCTCCTGACCTTCATCGTCGCGGGGCACGAGACCACGGCGCTCACCCTGGGCTGGTCGCTCTACCTCTGCGCCTTCGACCAGGACGTGCAGGACCGCGCCCGCGCCGAACTGCGCGCGGTCTGCGGCGACGGCCCGGTGACCGGCGATCATGTCGATAAGCTGCCCTACATGCGCCAGATCATTGACGAGGCCCTGCGCCTCTACCCGCCCGCCGGGATGGTGTCGCGCACCGCCATGGCCAACGACACGCTTTGCGGGCGCGAAATCCGCAAGGGCGACACGGTGATCCTGCCGATCTATGCGCTGCACCGCCATCACATGCTGTGGGACGAGCCCGACGCCTTCCGTCCCGACCGCTTTGCCGACCGTAAGGCGGTCGAACGCTACGCCTACCTGCCCTTCGGCGACGGCCCGCGCATCTGCATCGGCGCCAGCTTCGCCTTGCAAGAAGCTGTGATCATCCTCGGCACGCTCCTGAACCGCTTCCGCTTCATCCCCGTCGCGGGCCGCAACCCGGACCCGGTCATGATCCTCACCCTGCGCCCCGAAGGCGGCGTCTGGCTTGAGGCCGAACCGGTCTCGACACCCCAACCGGCCTCCGTCGCCTGACGCGTCCGCCGGCTTATTCCTCACCTTGTCCCGGGCTTGACCCGAGACCTCCTGCCTTGGACAAAACTCAACCCGTAGGGTGGGTGAAAACCCACCACTCTGGTGGGTAAAACCCACGCGCCCCCACTGCTAGCCGCCCAAGACCGTCGGCCAATTCGCCTCGCCCTTTGACACGTTGCCGGGGACATCCCCCAACCAACGCTGGCGCACCGATTTGTTGTAATTGAGGTAAAGCCTGCCCTGATGCACCGTCCACGCATCCTTGTCGCCATGCGCGGTGTAGCCCTGCGAGACTGCCCAGGCGCAATACCCACCAAAGGCCGGCGCGTATTTCTGCGGGTTCGCCTCGAACGCCGCCTGGTTCGCGGCCGACGAGAACCGCCACTTGGCCCCGTTCCATTCGGTGACGAATTCATCCGATCCGGCCACGCCGTTGGCCCCCGGTTCCAGCCCGAAATACGCCACCACGTCCGCGCCATCCGCCGCAAAGGCCCGGTTCTGGTACCAGCGCGGCTCGTCGGCCATCCCCGGTCGTGCCAGCAGCGCCGCAGCACCGCTCGCGATCAATACCCGTCGTGTCAAAAGCATGTCCATCCTCCTTGCATCCATCTGCAAGCAAGCTAAGCGGCACCCCCCGCACACGACAAATCAATCTCAGGTGAAGCGGTTGTTACGCGGAAAGCCCCTCGGCGCCATGCGACCGGCGCCGGCGCGGCGCGCGGTCCATTCCTCCAGCGCCGTCTCGGTGCGTGTCCGCCCGGCGGGATCGAGCCAGCTCAGCCCCTCGGCCAGCGTGAAGGTCGTCGCATCGGACAACCCGCCATCCTTGTATTTCTGCAGCCGCACGCCCTTGCCGCGGCCCATCTCTGGCAGCTCGTCCAGCGGGAAGATCAGCACCTTGCGGTTCTCGCCCACGCAGGCCACGTGATCGCCCGTGACCGCCCGGCACACCTGTGCCCGCACGCCGTCGCGCACGTTCAACACCTGCTTGCCCGAGCGTGTCTGCGCCACGACCTCGTCCTCCGGCACGATGAACCCGTCGCCAGCCGAAGACGCCACCAGCAGTTTCCGGCCCGGCTTGTGGATGAAGATCGCCACGATATCCGACTCGTTCGGCAAATCCACCATCAGGCGCAAGGGCTCACCCATCCCCCGCCCGCCGGGCAGGTTGGCCGCACTCAGCGTGTAGAACCGCCCGTTCGTCCCGAAGACAAGCAGCCGGTCGGTCGTCTCGGCATGGAAGATGAACCGCCCTTCGTCGCCGTCCTTGAACTTCAGTTCGCGGTCCAGGTCGATATGCCCCGACATGGCCCGGATCCACCCCATCTTGGAACAGACCACGGTGATCGGCTCGCGGTCGATCATCGCCTCCAGCGGCACTTCCTCGACCTCGCCCGCCTCGGCGAATGTGGTCCGCCGCGCGCCGCCCTCATACTCCTTGCCGAATTTCTTCTTCACGTCCTTCAGCTGGTCCGAGATCGCGTCCCACTGAAGCCCCTCGCTTTCCAGCAGATCCTCCAGCCCCGCGCGCTCTTCCATCAGCGCGTCGCGCTCCTTGACCAGCTCGATCTCTTCCAGCCGCCGCAAACTGCGCAGCCGCATGTTCAGGATCGCCTCGGCCTGCACCTCGGTCAGCCCGTCCTCACCGCCCTCGGCCGGCGAAACGTAATCCGCCTCGTCGCGGGCACGGACAAACTCCCGCCCCCAATCCTCACGCATCAGCGCGGCCTTGGGGTCGTCGTCATAGCGGATGATGTCGATCACCCGGTCGAGGTTCAGGAATGCCACGATCAGGCCTTCGAGGACCTCCAGCCGGTGGTCGATCTTCTCCATCCGGTGCTGGCTGCGCCGGATCAGCACCTCGCGCCGGAAATCGAGGAAGGCCCGCAGCACTTCCTTCAGGCTGCAGACCTTGGGCGTCACCCCGTCCACCAGCACGTTCATGTTCAGGCTGAACCGCACTTCCAGGTCCGAGTTGCGATACAGCGACTGCATCAGCACCTCGGGCTCCACATTCTTCGATCGCGGTTCAAGGATCACTCGGATGTCGTCGGCGCTCTCGTCCCGCACGTCGGCCAGAATCGGCACCTTCTTGGTCTGGATGACCTCCGCCAGCTTCTCGATCAGCTTGGATTTCTGCACCTGGAAGGGAATTTCCGTGACCACGATCTGCCACTGTCCGCGCCCCAGGTCCTCGACCTCGTAGCGGCACCGCAGGCGAAACCCGCCTTTGCCCGTGCGATAGGCCTGCGCGATGGCCTCGGGCGGCTCCACGATGATGCCACCCGTGGGGAAATCCGGGCCGGGCACGTAGTTCAGCAGCGTGTCGTCCCGCGCATCGGGCGTCTTGATCAGATGCAGGCAGGCATCCACCAGTTCCGCGATGTTGTGCGGCGGAATGTTCGTCGCCATCCCCACCGCGATCCCGCTCGACCCATTGGCCAGCAGGTTCGGAAACTGCGCCGGCAGCACCACAGGCTCGGTCAGCGTGCCGTCGTAATTGTCCCGGTAATCAACCGCGTTCTCGTTCAGCCCCTCCAACAGGGCCTCGGCCACGATGGTCAGCCGCGCCTCGGTGTACCGGCTGGCGGCCGGGTTGTCCCCGTCGATATTGCCGAAATTCCCCTGCCCGTCGACCAGCGGGTAGCGCACGTTGAAATCCTGCGCCAGCCGCGCCATCGCGTCATAGATCGCGGCATCGCCATGCGGGTGATAGTTGCCCATCACGTCGCCGCTGATCTTGGCGGACTTGCGGAACCCGCCGCTGGCGCTCAGCCGCAGCTCGCGCATGGCGAACAGGATCCGCCGGTGCACCGGCTTCAGCCCGTCGCGCGCATCCGGCAGCGCCCGGTGCATGATGGTCGACAACGCATAGGTCAGGTAGCGCTCGCCGATCGCCCGGCGCAGCGGCTCCGCCACGGAATTGCCCCCATTCTCGGGGCCTATGTTGGGGTCATCGACCAAATCAGTCATAGATGCTGTGATACCCCCCGCATTTGCGCAGGTAAAGCACAGGTTGGGAAGATTCTGTGCCTTTTCCCATGCCGGCAGGAACCGAATCGTGTAAGTTGTGTTCTATTGTAAGAAGTTGACTTCGCTGCCCCGGGGGACACGCGCAATGTGGCGCTTTATTTTGGTAACATTCGCTTTTCTTGGTTTCGCCTTCTGGGAACTCAGCGGCGGCGCCGATTATGCGCCCAGTGAGAACTCGATCCAGGCCCGGGCGAGCAACCCCGCGCCAGAGGTGACCGTGGCCGAATCGCAGCCTGCGGAACCGCCCGCCCCGGAACGCATAGAACTGCCCGAAACCACCAAGCCCGAGCGCTTCCAGATCACGCTCGCCTCCATCGGTGAGATGGCAGAGGCAGGCGCCGCCCAGGAAACCGCCCGGACAGAGCGTGTCGAAGACAAGGCCAGGTTCCTGACCCGTCCGAAGACCAACGAAGACAATGCCGTCCTGGCCGCCCTGGAAGAGGGCGGTGCCGCCGCCGACCAGGTTAAGCGTCACTGGCCCGGCGCGATCGAGCTGTTCGAGCAGCAGGCGTCGCAGGCCGAGCTGCGCGAACAGGCCGAAGCGGCCGCGCGGTCCGCGCGCGCCGACAGGCCCTACTCCGACATTCGCTACATCACCGCCAGCTCCGCCAACATGCGCGGCGGACCGGGCACCGACTTTGCCCGCGTCGGCAACCTTGGCGAAGGGGCCGAGGTGGCCGTGCTCGGACGTGCCGACAACGGCTGGCTGGAACTCGAGGTCGTCACGACCGGCGAAACCGGCTGGATGGCCGACTGGCTCGTCAGCGACCCGGCGCAGTAATTCGCGTTCAAAGCGATTGCATATGACGCCGGCCCGCGCCAAGGTCCGGCCATGACGCGGAAGTCCCTTCTCATCACCGGCTGCTCCTCCGGCATCGGCTATGACGCGGCGCACGGACTACGGGCGCGCGGCTGGCGCGTGTTCGCCTCGTGCCGGCAGGAAAAGGACTGCGCCCGGATGCGGGCCGAAGGCTTCGACAGCCCCCTCATCGACTACCAACAGCCCGACACCATAACCTCCGGCCTTGCCGAAGTTCTCGACGCCACCGGCGGCACGCTGGATGCGCTCTTCAACAACGGCGCCTTCGGCTGCCCCGGCATGGTCGAGGATCTGCCCACAGACGCCCTGCGCGCCATCTTCGAGGCCAACTTCTTCGGCTGGCACGAGCTGACGCGCCAGGTCATCCCGGTGATGCGGGCCCAGGGGCACGGGAGGATCGTGCAGAACTCCTCCGTTCTGGGCTTTTCCACGCTGCGGATGCGCGGCGCCTACAACGCCACCAAGCATGCGCTCGAAGGTCTGACCAGCACCATGCGGATCGAGATGCGCGACACCCCGATCCACATCGTTCTGATTGAACCCGGGCCGGTGACGTCCAAGATCCGCGTCAACTCGATCCCCCATTTCGAACGCTGGATCGACTGGAAGAACGCCCCCGCCCGGCCGCTCTACGAGCAACGCCTCATCCCGCGCCTTTACCACAGCAGCGGGCCGGACACGTTCGAACTGCCCGCCCCCGCCGTCACGAAAAAGCTGATCCACGCGTTGGAATCCCCACGCCCCCGGGCCCGCTATTTCGTCACCACGCCGACCTATCTGCTGGCCGCGCTGCGGCGCATCCTGCCCACCAGCGCCCTCGACTGGATCCAGGCGAAACTGTAACACGACGGCCCGGAAGGGCGGGCAAGAGGCCCCGCGTCACCTTACCCCATTCGCCTTTTGACACATACGAGCTACCTCCGCCATTGACTGGAAAAACCAAGAGTTTCACATGCTCAACGACCCCCTCTTCATCATCGCCGCGCTTGCCTGCGCGGTCGTCGGCGTCATTCTCATCCTGGGCATTTCGAACTTCGGCAAGGAAGGCATCGACGCCGCCAAGCGCTCGAACAAGTTCATGCGCTGGCGCATCATCGCCCAGTTCATTGCAGTGGTCCTGATCCTGCTTTTCGTCTATATCCGCCGCCAAATGGGAGGTGAATGAACATGGTCGTTCTCAACAAGATCTACACCAAGACCGGCGATCACGGGGAAACCGCGCTCGGCAACGGGTCGCGCGTGGCCAAGCACTCGATGCGCGTCACCGCCTACGGCACCGTGGACGAGGTGAATGCCACCGTCGGCCTCGCCCGCCTGCACGCGGACGGCGAAACCGATGCCGCCCTGTCGCGCATCCAGAACGATCTCTTCGACCTCGGCGCCGATCTCTGCCGCCCCGACATGGAAAACGACGACAAGGCGGAATTCGCGCCCCTGCGCATGGTCGACAACCAGGTCTCGCGCCTGGAAACCGAGATCGACACCATGAACAAGGTGCTCGAACCCCTGCGCAGCTTCATCCTTCCCGGCGGATCGGCCCTGTCGGCGCACCTGCATCTCTGCCGCACGGTGTCGCGGCGGGCGGAACGCCTGGCGGTGGAACTGGCCACGATGGAACACGTGAACCCGGCGGCGGTGAAATACCTCAACCGCCTCAGCGACTGGTTCTTCGTCGCTGCCCGCATGGCCAACGATTCGGGCCGCGACGACGTGCTCTGGACCCCCGGCGCAAACCGCTGAAATCTCTGGCGCGGGGCCGGCAAAAGTGACATTCTGAGCGCCAAATACCGGGCGATCCAACGCCCGGTCCGAGCAGCCAGGAGAGGTCCATGACCCTGCCCACCATCGCCATGTTCTGGGACGGCCCGCCGCTGGGCTTCATCGAACGGCTGTGCGTCACGTCCTTCGTCGATGCCGGCCATCCCGTGGTGATGTTTTCCTACCACGGGGTCAAGGATTGCCCGAAAGGCGTCGAACAGGCCCCCGCCTCCGACATCCTGCCCGACCCCGACACCATCGTGCGCCACGAACGCACCGGCAGCCCCGCGATCCATGCCGACAAGTTCCGCTATCACCTGCTGGCCAAGAACGACGGTATCATCTGGTCCGACACCGATGCCTACTGCCTCAAGCCTTTCCTTCCCAAGGACGGCTTCTTCTTCGGCCGCGAAAGCGACAAGGTTGTGGCCAACGGCGTGATGGCCCTGCCCGCCGCGTCGCCCTCGCTGCAAAACCTGATCGGGTTCTGCGAGGACGAGTATGCCATCCCGCCCTGGATGATGCCCCGGCACAAGGAGGAAATGCGCGCCCGTGCCGACGCGGGCGACCCGATGCATGTGTCCGAAATGCCCTGGGGCGCGTGGGGCCCCAAGGCGCTGTCGCATTTCCTGCACCAGAACGACGAGTTCAAGCACGCGCTCGATCCCCACGTTCTGTACCCCGTCCTGTTCGAGGACCGGCGCATCTATTTCCGAGAGGCGTGGAAGGTCTGGAACCAGGTGCAGGACGATACCGTCTCGATCCATTTCTATGGCCGGCGCGTGCGCGAACGGCTGTGGAATCGTTTCAACGGCACCCCGCCCGAGGATTCGGTGCTGCATGAACTGGCGCAGAAACACGGCGTCGCTCCCTGATACCGGCGCTTTGCGCACAGATTCCCCATGCCGTACCGGAAACGCGACGTCGCAAGTCGGAAACGTGACGATTTTACCCTGTTTCCCCGGCTAACAGTTCTGTATCAAACGCCCCAGAGCAAGGGGCGGAGCCGCGTTGCTGCGGCTCCGTGTAATTTTTAAGGGAGACCATGCCGATGAAGGTGCTCGTGCCTGTCAAACGCGTGATCGACTACAACGTGAAGGTCCGCGTCAAGGCGGACGGATCGGGCGTCGATCTTGCCAATGTCAAAATGTCGATGAACCCCTTTGACGAAATCGCCGTCGAAGAGGCCATCCGCCTGAAAGAGGCCGGCAAGGCCGACGAGGTCGTCGCCGTGTCCATCGGCGTCAAGCAGGCGCAGGAAACCCTGCGCACCGCGCTGGCCATGGGCGCCGACCGCGCCATCCTGGTCGAGGCCGCCGACGACGTGCACACCGACATCGAGCCGCTGGCCGTCGCCAAGATCCTCGCCGCCGTCGTCAAGGAAGAAGAGCCCGGCCTCGTGATCGCCGGCAAGCAGGCCATCGACAACGACATGAACGCCACGGGCCAGATGCTGTCGGCCCTGCTGGGCTGGTCCCAGGGCACCTTCGCCTCCAAGCTGGACATCGACGGCGACAATGCCGTGATCACCCGCGAGGTCGATGGCGGTTTGCAGACGATCAAGGTCAAGATGCCCACGATCGTCACCGTGGACCTGCGCCTCAACGAGCCGCGCTATGCCTCGCTGCCCAACATCATGAAGGCCAAGAAAAAGCCGCTCGACGAGAAAACCGCCGCCGATTACGGCGTCGACGTCGCGCCGCGCCTCGAAATCGTCAAGACCGAAGAGCCCGAGGCCCGCAAGGCCGGCGAAATGGTCGGATCGGTCGATGAACTTGTCGCCAAACTCAAAGAAGCGGGGGCCGTGTAATGTCTGTACTTCTTCTTGCCGAAGTGAACGACGGCGAACTGGCGCTCGACGCCACCGCCAAGGCCGTCACCGCCGCCTCCAAGCTGGGCGACGTGACCGTGCTCTGTGCCGGGGGCTCCGCCGCCGCCGCCGGGGAGGCCGCCGCCAAGATCGACGGTGTCTCCAAGGTCCTCGTGGCCGAGGACGCCTCGCTGGGCCACCGCCTGGCGGAATCCACCGCCGCGCTGATCGTGTCGCTCGCAGGCGATTACGAGCACATCGTGGCCCCGGCCACCACCGACGCCAAGAACGTGATGCCCCGCGTGGCGGCCCTTCTGGATGTCATGGTGATCTCCGACGCCTCCGGCGTTGTCGACGCCGACACGTTCGAGCGTCCGATCTACGCCGGCAACGCGATCCAGACGGTGAAATCCTCCGACGCCAAGAAGGTCGTCACCTTCCGCACCTCGACCTTCGATGCCGCCGGCGACGGCGGCTCGGCCTCGGTCGAGACCATTTCCGCCGCCGACAACCCCGGCCTTTCGGAATGGGTCGAGGACAAGGTCGCCGAATCCGACCGCCCCGAGCTGACCTCGGCCGGCATCGTCGTCTCCGGTGGCCGCGGTGTCGGTTCGCAAGACGACTTCAAGCTGATCGAGAACCTCGCCGACAAGCTCGGCGCCGCCGTGGGCGCGTCCCGTGCCGCGGTGGACTCGGGCTATGCCCCCAACGACTGGCAGGTCGGCCAGACCGGCAAGGTCGTCGCACCCGACCTCTACATCGCCGTCGGCATCTCGGGCGCGATCCAGCACCTTGCGGGCATGAAGGACTCCAAGGTCATCGTCGCCATCAACAAGGACGAAGAGGCGCCGATCTTCCAGGTCGCCGATTACGGCCTCGTGGCCGACCTCTTCACCGCCGTGCCGGAACTGACCGAGAAACTCGGCTAATCCGTCCCGCACATGGCACCGAACTGACCCGCCCCCGTGGCGGGTCTTTTCGTTTGGACGGCCGCAACCCGCGCCCGACTGTTCCTCCCCGCTCACGGGTGTAGGGTGGGTGAAAACCCACGCGCCACCGATTGCAAGCGCTCACGGGTCCAACACCCCCGCCAATACCGGGATCAACGTCTCCGCCACCGCGTCATGCGCCGCCTGCCCCGGCAGATCCCGCGGCGCGTCCCCTTCGCGCCCCGCCGCGTAGGGTGGGTGAGAACCCACGCCTTGACCGTCTCGCGCCACCTTGCCGGCGTCCACGAACGCCACTGCGTACCGCTGCAAAGCCACGACCATCTCGCGTCCCACCAGCACCGGCTCACACCGCGCCTCCACCGCGTCCTCATCCCGATCCGGCGCCCGCTCGGAAAACCACAACAGGATCACCGGCGCCCGGATTTCCGCGATCAGCCGCCGCATGCCCGCGTCCCAGGACTGCGCCAGGCCATGCCGCACCTCGCTGAACCGCTCCGCCGAAACCGCATTCAGATGCATCAGCATGTGCCGCGTGAAACTGAACTCGGTGAAATCCACCTCCGGGAACAGCGCCCGCAACGGCGCTTCCGCCCGCAGGAACCGATCGTTGCGCCGCGAATGCACCTTGTAGAACGGGTTCGACAGGTTCGCCGCGCACGGCACCTGCACCACCACCGCCGCCGCCCCCGACGCGATGCGCACCAGACCCGGATCGCCCAGCAAGACATCGATCCCCGCATTGGGCTGACCCAGGTTCACGCAAGCCACGCCGGTCACCGCCTCGATCCCTTGCGCAAAGGGCCGGGCGACGAACTTGCCATAGGTCTCCGTCCCGCCAAGAAACGCCACATACTCGTTCGTCAGGCTGCGTTTCGGCCCGCGAAACGCCAGCTTCGACGCCCCGTACCGGCACGTCTCGGGCGTCGCGTTCCAGCGGCCCTTGCCATGAAAGGACATCCCGCCCACCTCATTTAACTCACCCGGTTGCCAGCTTTGGGCCGCAGGTCTTGCGATTCCGTTAAACGCTCAATTCGACCAGAATTTTAACGTCCGCTTTCCCTTGCAGCGCCCGCGGCACGGGGCATATGGTGTCGCAAAAGCGAAAGGGACCTGCATGGAGATCCGCAAGGTGGGCGTCGTCGGAGCCGGACAGATGGGCAACGGAATCGCGCATGTGATGGCCGTCGCGGGCTATGACGTCCTGCTCAACGACATCAACCAGGAGGCGCTGGACAAGGGCCTCGGGGTGATCAAGTCGAACATGGACCGCATGGTCAGCCGCGACAAGATGAAGGCCGAGGACCGCGATGCCGCCCTGTCGCGCATCACCACCACGCTCGACCTGCCCGAACTGGGCAAGACCGACCTCGTCGTTGAATCCGCCACCGAGCGCGAGACCGTCAAACAGGCCATCTTCGAGGATCTCGTGCCGCATCTCGGCCCCGACACCATACTCACGTCGAACACCTCGTCGATCTCGATCACCCGTCTTGCCAGCCGCACCGACCGCCCCGAGAAATTCATGGGCTTCCACTTCATGAATCCCGTCCCGGTCATGCAGCTGGTGGAGCTCATTCGCGGCATCGCCACGGACAAGCCCACATACGACGCCTGCCTCGCCGTCGTGGAAAAGCTCGGCAAGACCGCCGCCTCTTCCGAGGATTTCCCCGCCTTCATCGTCAACCGCATCCTGATGCCGATGATCAACGAGGCGGTCTATACCCTCTACGAGGGCGTCGGCTCCGTCACCTCCATCGACACGTCGATGAAGCTCGGTACCAATCACCCGATGGGCCCGCTGGAACTGGCGGATTTCATCGGGCTCGACACCTGCCTTGCCATCATGAACGTCCTGCATGACGGGCTGGCGGACACCAAGTACCGCCCCTGCCCGCTGCTGACCAAATATGTCGAGGCCGGCTGGCTGGGCCGCAAGACCGGCCGCGGCTTCTACGATTATCGCGGCGAGGAACCGGTCCCGACCCGCTGACGCAAGGCCGATAAGACCCCACGCGGGGCGCGTCCGTAGGGTGGGTGAAAACCCACCGCCGTCCTCACGTGTCGCCCAGGCTCAACGTATGCTCGCGCAACCACGCCATGAACCCGCGCGGGTCCTTGTCCAAGAGCTCCATCTGCTCCGGCGTGATCGGCTTGCCCACCACCGGCTTCTGCGGGTGGTTGCAGCCCCGCACCACCTCGTGCAGCAACAGGCTCTGGCGCAGCGTGGCCGAAATGCAATTTGCCATCTGGTAAGCCCGTGAATTGGCGCCGGGGAAGTAGATCGGCACCACCGTGGCGCCCGACCGCCGGATCATCTGCGCGGTAAAGACGTTCCACTCGCGTTCCTTCACCGGGCCGAACAGGCTGTCCGACGACGCCACCACGCCTGACGGGAACACGCTGATCGCGCCGCCTTCCTTCAGGTGTGCCATCGCCTTGGCCCGCATCTCCACCGACTTGCGCTGCGCGTCCGGCTCGTGGGGGAACGGCACCGAAATCATGTAGGACGCCGCCACCTCGTCGATCCCCGTCAGCAGCGCCCGCGTCAGGATCTTGTAATCGGTCCGCCGCCGTCCGATCAGATCGGCTAGGATCATGCCATCGACCAGCCCGTGCGGATGGTTCGCCACGATCACCACGGGGCCGGTCTCGGGGATGTTGTCGATCTGGTCCTGCGGGGTCAGCAGCGGGATACCCATCGTATCCAGCGCCGCGCGCCAGAACGGCTGGCCCGTTGGAGCGCCGCGCTTCTCGAAGGCCTTGATCATCTTGATGATCGTCAGCTTGCCCGTCACCCATTCGATCGCCCGGATCGTCAGCGCCGTGGCAGGGCTGTCGAACGAATTGGCATAGGTCAGGCTGCGCCGGTCGTATTTCGTGAAATTGACCGACCCGGGCTGCGCCTCGCCGCTCTGATCCTGCGCCTTGTCCGCCACGTGGTCTGTTCCCGTATCGCCGCGCATCGCGCGCCTACATCTCCTCGCCGAACCTGTCGGCCACCAACGCGCTCATGGCGTCGGCCAGGGCCTCCGCGTCGGGCCCCCAGGTTCGCACGTCAATAGTCGTTCCGCGCGATGCTGCCAACATCAAAAGCCCCATGATGCTGTCCGCACCCGTGGTTTGCCCATCATGGCTGACCTCGGCCTGCGCGTCGAATCCTTCGACCACCTCCACAAGCTTGGCCGCCGCACGCGCGTGCAGGCCCTTCTCGTTGACGATCTCGATCTCGCGGGTGACGGTGTCTGTCATTTCAGTCTGGTCTTTCTGGGTCTGTCCCGGGTCACGGGGTGTGACTGTCGATATACTTGCGCCCCGCGTCGAGGGCGGCACGGGCGGCATCGGGCACGGCCAGATGGCGGCTCTTGGCCAGCTTCAGCAGCATCGGCAGGTTGGCCCCGTACAGGATCCGCCGGTTCTCAGGCTGGCACGCCTTCAACGACAGGTTAGCCGGCGACGCGCCGAAAATGTCCACCACGATCAGCACGCCATCGCCGGTATCCACCTCGTCGGCGACCCGGCAGATCTCGTCCTGCTTTTCGGTGCGGTCGAAATCGCCTTCGATCGGGATGGCACGTATTCCGGACTGCCCGCCGACGACATGCTCGATCGCCTTCAGATAGCCCTGCGCCAGGCCGCCATGCGCCACGATCACGATCCCGATCACGCCCCGATGTCTCCCTTCAGCCCTGCCTCGGCGTGTCCGCCGGGCCCGGACGGCACGATCAAGCCGCGCCGCTCCAGTTCGCGATGCCTTATAGACACCTGCCAGCCGGCCTCTGCAAGGGCCTGCGCCAAGGTTTCTGCCATGGTGACGCTGCGATGCTGGCCGCCGGTGCAGCCGAACCCGATCGCCAGGTATGCCTTGCCTTCCGCCTTGTAGGCCGGCAACAGCTGGGTCACCAGGTCGCCGACCCGCGTGGCGAAGCCCTCGAACATCGGATCTGCGCCCACATAGGCCTGCACACGTGCGTCCTGCCCCGTCAGTCCGCGCAGGCCGGCCTCCCAGTAGGGATTGCGCAGGAACCGGCAGTCCAGCACCATGTCCAGCCCCCGTGGCAGCCCCCGCTTGTAAGAAAACGACTGCACGGACACCGACATGTGCCCGCCCTCGCCCGGTGCGAACCAGCGCGACAGATCCGCCCGCAGGTCGTGCGGCGACAGTTCGGACGTGTCGATCAGGATATCCGCCCGCGCCCGGATCGGGCCCAGCAGGTCGAACTCGCGGGCGATGCCGATATCGGGGGTCTCGGCCGGGGCAAGGGGGTGGCGACGCCGCGTTTCCGAAAAGCGCCGCGTCAGCACCTCGGCACTGCTGTCGAGATAGAGCACCTGCAGATGCACCGTCGCATCGGTGCTCAGCCGGTCGATCACCTCGATCAGCGCATTGGTGGAAAAATCCCGGTTGCGCGTGTCCACGCCCAGCACCAGCGGCTTGTCCGGGCCCTCGCCCTCGATCAGCCGAGGCAACAGCGACAGCGGCAGGTTGTCGATCGCCTCGAACCCCATATCCTCCAGCGCGCGGATCGCAGTCGTCCGCCCGGCCCCCGAGGGGCCGGTCACCAGAACCAGTCTTTTCGTCACCGGACCTGCCGGCATCGCGGGCCACTCCTCATTCCCGGCATGTCTGCCTTAGATATACTGCAACCGCAGCAGAAAAATGGGCGCTCTCGGATTTGTTAAGGACCGGCAGCGAAACGCCCATCATCACCGCCGCGTGGTCTCCGGGAAGACGGGCGGTTTCGACCGTGTCCATGTCGACGATCAGCGCAACGGGCACGGGTCCCACGGCGCCGGGGCGCAGGATGCCCACGCCCCGCGCCTCGATTTGGCCGCGGATGGTGTCCGGCGCGTCGGCCCAGAGCGTGCCGCCCTCGGCCCAGACCACCGTGCGGTCGTCCGCCACCAGCCCCGCGCCCATCGCCAGAAGCTGCAGCGCGAGGCCCGACTTGCCACTGCCCGACGCGCCGCGGATCAGAACCGCACGGCCGTCGATGGCGACGGCGGTTGCGTGGCGTGTCTGCTTGTCCGTCACGCCGGCGGCTCGGGAAATGTCAGTGCAGGTAACGCGCCCACCGGCTCAGACCGGCAGACCCACGACGAAACGTGCGCCAAGCGGGTCAGAGGTGACGTCGGCATCGGTGGGCCGGATGTTCTCGGCCCAGATCACGCCTTCATGCGCCTCGACGATCTGCTTGGAGATCGACAGGCCCAGGCCCGAATTGTTACCGAAATCATTCGCGTCCCGCTGCGAGTAGAAGCGGTTGAAGATCTTGGTCAGCGCCTGTTCGGGAATGCCGGGGCCGGTATCCTCGACCACGACCACCACACGGTTTTCCCGCTTGCGCGCCCAAAGACGGATCGCGTCGCCTTCCTCGCAGAACGAGGTGGCGTTGGTGATCAGGTTCACGAAAACCTGGGCCAGCCGCGCTTCCAGCCCCATGATGACAATCGGGTCCTCAGGGAAATCGGTGATGAATTCCACGCCCTTCTGCCGCGCCTGTTCGCCCAGGTAATGCGCCAGGTTTTCCAGCATCTGGATCAGGTCGAAGGCCTCCTGCTCCTCGCGGACCAGCTCGCTGTCCAGCCGCGACGCGTTCGAGATGTCGCTCACCAGCCGGTCAAGGCGGCGCACGTCATGCTCGATCACGTTCAAGAGCTTCTCGCGCTGGTCCTCGCGCTTGGCCACGCGCATCGTGCCTACCGCGCTGCGCAAGCTGGCCAGCGGGTTCTTGATCTCATGCGCGACATCCGCCGCGAACTGCTCGTTGCCGTCGATCCGGTGGTAAAGGGCCGTCACCATGCCTCGCAACGCGCCAGAAAGCCGTCCGATCTCGTCGGGACGTGCGGTCAGGTCGGGAATGCGGACGCGTCCGCCGCCATTGTTGTTTCCGTTGCGGTTGCGCGCGCCGCCCACTTCGGCGGCGGCAGCCAGCTCTGCCAGCGGATTCGCGATGGTCGAGGCCAGGATCAGCGACAGGCCCACGGAGACCAGCGTCGCCACCAGGAACATCTGCAGCACGCGTTCGCGCTCCATCCGGCTCAGCTTGTCGATCTCGCCCGATGCGCTGGCCAGCGCGACCACGCCCACCGGCCGGTCGCCCTGCAGGATCGGCGTCGCCACGGTAAACACCGTCGCGTCATCGCTTTCGCCCCGACCCACCTGTGTGCCCTCGTTCAGCGCGTCGTCGACCATGCCTTGCGCCAGGGCCTCCACGCTGACTTCCGTCTCGGTGCTCAGGATCGCCGAGAACGGCGCCGACACCCAGTTCCATACGTGGTTCAACGCGTCGGTGATCACCGTGGGCTTTTCCGGCACGCCCGCGTTCGGCCGTGGCAGGCGGCCTTCGGTCCGTCCGACCAGCTGACCCGCGCGGTCGTAGACCAGCACGTCGATGCCCTGCTGGACATCCAGGCCGTCCAGCGTGCCCGCCACGTCCAGCCCGTCCATCGCCACAAGGCTGACGGGCGCCCCCTCGGGCAATTGCGCCTCGAACACGTCCGCGATCAGTTCCACGTCGCTTTGCAACCCGTCGGCATGCTGCTGCGCCAGCCCGTCGCGCGACGAGTTCAGGTACAGGATGCCCGCGACCAGCACGTTCAGGGCAATCAGGTTGAACGTGATGATCTTCCGCGTGAGCGACCCGCCACCACTGCCAAAGTAGCCCCGGCGCGCGCGGCGCCTGCGGACCTCTTCCTCGACGACGTTCTCCGGCGCCACGAAATCATCGCCAAGAACGACGCCGTCATCGTCATTCAGCGAGTGATCGCGCACCTGGAAGCCCTCCGCCAATGCCATGTTTCAGGCCATCATTCCTCGTTGTAACGATACCCGATACCGTAAAGCGTTTCGATGGCCGAAAATTCCGGGTCCACCATCCGCAGTTTCTTGCGCAGACGCTTGATATGGCTGTCGATGGTCCGGTCGTCCACGTAAACCTGGTCGTCATAGGCCACGTCCATCAGCTGATCGCGGCTTTTCACGAAACCCGGGCGCTGCGCCAGCGCCTGCAACAGCAGGAATTCCGTCACCGTCAGCGAAACGTCCTGCCCTTTCCACGACACCGCGTGGCGCAGCGGATCCATGCGCAGCTCGCCGCGCTCGATCACCTTGGTTTCCTCGGTGTCGGCCACGACGTTGCCATCGACCGCGTCCTGCCGGCGCAACAGCGCGCGGATGCGCTCGACCAGCAGACGCTGGCTGAACGGCTTCTTGACGTAGTCGTCCGCGCCCATGCGCAGGCCCAGAACCTCGTCGATCTCGTCGTCCTTGGAGGTCAGGAAGATGACCGGCATCGCCGATTTCTGCCGCAGCCGTTGCAACAGGTCCATCCCGTCCATCCGCGGCATCTTGATGTCCAGCACCGCCATGTCGGGCAGCTTCTTGCTGAACGCCTCATAGGCTTGCTGACCGTCATTGTATGTTTCGACTTCGAAGCCTTCCGCCTCGAGAGTCATGGACACCGATGTCAGAATATTCCTGTCATCGTCCACAAGGGCGATTTTTGACATAATGATTTCCTTGTACTGCTCGATTGCCTGCTTTTTTCCAATACTATGATCCGTTTTCGCCTTTTTAATCAATCCCAAACTGCGAATCAGACACGCTTTCCCAACCATCTGACGCGAAAATGTCTTAGGAATGGCTAAATTGACTCACTTTATCGGCCGGCGGTTGCAGGCCTTTTGCGGCCGCGCTCCGATGATGGCGCTAACGTTTGGCATGGTGGCGCTAACGCCTGATCTGATTGCGCTAACTGTGCATTTGCGTCCTGTTCAATCATAAAACCGTCATGTTAAGACGCCCGCGACACATCCGGCAGGGGCCGGAGTCTCGCCGCCAATTTCGGCGGACCTGCATGGCCAGAACCGCCACGACGGCGGATGGCCGGAACTCAAGGAGCGCACGCATGTCAGCAGGACGGGTCAATCCCAACTTTACCCTCGAGCACCAGGGGATCACGGGCCTCGGCCAAGTGCATTACAACCTGATCGAACCCGCCCTGATCGAAGAGGCCCTCCGCAAGGGCGAGGGGCGCCTCGGCAAGGGCGGCACCTTCCTCGTCTCGACCGGCCAGTTCACCGGCCGCTCGCCCAAGGACAAGCACGTCGTCAAGACCGACAGCGTCGCCGACAGCATCTGGTGGGAAAACAACGCCCCGATGACGCCCGAGGCGTTCGACCAGCTCTATGCCGACATGGTCGCCCACATGCAGGGCCGCGACTATTTCGTGCAGGACCTCGTCGGCGGCGCCGACCCCGCGCATTCGATCAACATGCGCATGGTCACCGAACTGGCCTGGCACGGCCTCTTCATCCGCCACATGCTGCGCCGCCCCGAGCGCGAGGCGCTGGACAGCTTCACCGCCGACTTCACCGTCATCAACTGCCCGACCTTCAAGGCCGACCCGGCCAAACACGGCTGCGTGTCGGAAACCGTGATCGCCATCAACTTCGATCGCAAGCTGATCCTGATCGGCAACACCGAATACGCCGGCGAGAACAAGAAATCGGTCTTCTCGGTGCTGAACTACCTGCTGCCGGAAAAAGGCATCATGCCGATGCACTGCTCGGCCAACCACGCCAACGGCAACCCAGTCGACACCGCCATCTTCTTCGGCCTTTCGGGCACCGGCAAGACCACGCTCTCGGCCGACCCGGACCGCACGTTGATCGGCGACGACGAACACGGCTGGTCCGATCGCGGCACCTTCAACTTCGAGGGCGGCTGCTATGCCAAGACGATCAATCTCGATCCCGAGGCAGAGCCGGAAATCTACGCCACGACCGAGAAATTCGGCACCGTGATCGAGAACATGGTCTACGACGAGGAAACGCTGGAACTCGACTTCGCCGATGACAGCCTCACCGCGAACATGCGCTGCGCCTACCCGATGAGCTACATTTCCAACGCCTCGGAAACCGCGCTCGGCGGGCATCCCAAGAACATCATCATGCTGACCTGCGACGCGTTCGGCGTGCTGCCTCCCATCGCGCGGCTGTCGCCGGCGCAGGCGATGTACCACTTCCTGTCGGGCTTCACCGCCAAGGTCGCCGGAACCGAGCGTGGCCTGACCGAGGCCGAGCCGACCTTCTCGACCTGCTTCGGCGCGCCCTTCATGCCCCGCCGCCCCGAGGTCTACGGCAACCTCCTGCGCGAAAAGATCGCCAAGCACGGCGCGACCTGCTGGCTGGTCAACACCGGCTGGACCGGCGGCGCCTACGGCACCGGTGAGCGGATGCCGATCAAGGCCACCCGCGCCCTGCTGACAGCCGCGCTGGACGGCTCCCTGAACGAGGTCGAGTTCCGCAAGGATCCCAATTTCGGCTTCGAGGTTCCGGTCAGCGTGCCCGGCGTGCCCGAGGTTCTCCTGGACCCGCGCCGCACCTGGGACGAAGGTGCCGCCTACGACGCGCAGGCCGACAAGCTGGTCAAGATGTTCGCCGACAATTTCGAGCAGTACGTGCCCTATATCGACGAGGACGTGAAAGCCGCCGCCATCGGCTAAGGCTCACACGCCCCGACCGGGCTAAGACCGCCCCCGTGCCTCCGGCGCGGGGGCTTTTTCATACCGGTCGTTCGTGGCCGCCTCGCGCTTGCACGGCGCGTCTTCGCAGAAAACGGCGGTCCCGCCGTCCCGGACCCGATCCGGGACCTCCCCCCACAATCCTCCAGCGTAGGGTGGGTGAGAACCCACGCGTCTCCCCGTTGCGATGCAAGAACCCAAGCGCCCCGCCACCCAAGGGTGGGTAAAAACCCACCTGGGGGCGCCACGCTACTTCGGCGCCGCCTTGTTCAACGGGCTCTCCACCGGCGGCGGCGCCACGTCCATCACGCCCAGCGCGTCGAACCCGCCCAGCACCGCGTCCACCGCGATGGTCGCCAGCACGATCCCCATCACCCGGCTGATCACACTGGCCCCCGTGCTGCCGATCACACGGTGCACGTATGTCGCCGCCAAAAGCAGCCCCAGCGTCATGAGCAGTACCAAGAGAAGCAGCCCGGCCGTGATCGCCTGGTTGGCCAGGGACTCTGTGTGGTTGTCCGTCAGGATCACGATGGCCAGCATCGCACCCGGCGACGCGATCGACGGCATCGCCAGCGGAAACACCGCGCCCGCCAAATGGTCGCGCTCCGCCTCCTCGATCTCTCGCGCAGGCTTCGACTCGCCGAAGATCATCGTCATCGCGAAGAGGAACAGGATGATCCCGCCCGCGATCTGGAACGACCCCAGCCGCAGCCCAAGCGATTCCAGCAGGAATTGCCCGCCCACCAGGAACGCCAGCAGCACCAGCGCCGCAATCGCCACCGCCCGCAGCGCGAAACGCCGGTGCAGCGCCCGCGGCACACCCTGCACCGCGAACAGGAAGACCGGGATCGACCCCACCGGGTCGATCACGACGATCAGCGTCACCAGTTCTCGTGCAAGGGCGGCCCAGTCCATGGCGCGGTGCCTCTCAGGTCGGTGGCGGTGCGCGAACGCCCGGCGGCGCCCGGGCGGCCCGCCCCATGATGCTTACGCAAAGCCGCCCGGTTTTGAAAGTGTCGCGACTGCCCCGAGCCGCCGTTTCCGCAAGGGCCGATACTCAATTCAGCTACTCTTTCTGCGCCCCCGTACTAGTTCAACGGCAACGGGTTCATCGGGGGCATGGGGATGCTGAGCGACGACAACCCCTCTATCGGACGTTTCGACAAGTCGTTCCTGATCCACATGATCCGGGACTTTTTCATCATCCTCGTCATCGTCACCGTGCTTGAGTTTTCGCTCAAGGCCGCGCTCGTCTATTACAACTACGTCGCCAACGGCGAGGACGAGGCCCAGGTCGTGGCCGAGGACCTGGCCGACAACGTGCGCTCGATCATGCGCAACGAAGGCGGGCCGGTGGCCGCCCGCACCATGTATCCCATCCTCGAGACCAACTGGTCCGATCTGGGCTACGTCATCGCCATCGAACCCGCCCCGGTCACCGTGGCCTCGATCGAGGAGGGCTTCGGCTTCACTCCGGTGGGTATTCCGGCAGAGGACTGGCCCGAGGGCAATTTCCGCGTCTCCAGCGTCGATGTCGAGGCCGAGGCCTTCTGCCTTGCCTGCCACACGCAGGCCGAGGTCGGTGATACGCTCGGCACCGTCACCGTGCGCAACTACCTCGCCCGCGACTTCGCACTCTGGGCCGAGGACGTGCGCCTGACCGCGGCGCTTTCGGCAGGCAAGATCGTGCTGCACTCGTTCCTTCTGTTCCTGATCCTGCGCGCCCGACTGGAGCCGCTGATGGAACTGCGCTCAACCGTCAGCAGGCTCGCCCGCGCCTATGGCAGCCTCGGCCACCGGGCCGAGATCCGCACATCCGACGAATTCGGCGTGCTGGCCCGCGACCTCAACCTCTTTCTCGACCGCATTTCGACCATCATCGGCGAACTGGACGCCGTGCTGGCCAAGGTGGTTGCCGTCAATGACGACGTCATCGCGCTGCAAAGCGATCTGCGCGGCTCGATCGACCGCGTGGTCTCGGACGTACGCCGCCTGGAACGCGACGCCATGATCTCGGCCAAGCGCGAGCCGCGCCTGTCGAACGAATGGTTCGCCGCTGTGCGCGGCCAGATCGCTGAGCTTGACGCCGCCCTGCCCGAGACCGAGACCGCCTCGGCCGCCGAATTGCTCGAGTCCCTGCGCGCCGTCGTCGCCGATGCCGAGGCCAAGATCGCCTCGTCCGAGGAGGTGTTCCGCAAGCTGGCGGATATCGGCGACCAAAGCGAGACGCTCAAGGGCTCGATGCTGGAAATGACCCGGCTCGAGGAGCGCCTGCAAAGCATCGTGGAAACCTGCGGCAACCTCGTGCGCCGCCTGCAACCCGAAGACCGCAAGCCCGAGGCGTGACATTGCCCCGTAATGCAGGGCGCCACGCCTATCTCAGCGAAGGCCGGAACCAATTCGGCAACGCCCCTGCCGGTCTCGCGTCCCGGCTGGCACCGTAGGGTGGGTGAAAACCCACGCGATCCCACGCCGCAATTACTTCGGCAACGTCCCTTCCAGGACATAGCGCAGGATATCAACCACCTGCCCCGGCTCGCGCGTCACGGCCAGCGCCGCGGCGTCCACCTCTTTCAACGCATGGTCATGCTCCGGTGGCTGCAGGATGATCAGCGACTTGCCCATCGCGCTGGCGTACCCTGCGTCAAAGGCGGCGTTCCACTGCTTGTACTTGTCGCCGAACCGCACGACCACCACGTCGGCCTCCTCGATGCCCTTGCGCGTCCGGATCGCATTCACCATCGCGCCCTTGTGGTCGTGCCAATACTTGTCATCCTCGGCCCCGAGGATCTTCACGCCGCAATCGTCACTGGCCCCGTGATCCGTCACCGGCGCGGAAAATTCCACGTCCAGGCCCTTGGCCCCCTCGATGATCTGCTCGCGCCAGTCGGTATGGATCTCGCCGGAAAGGTATACGCTCAGCATCTATTATCCTCCTTGTTCATTGTCGCCGCACAATCTGCATCCCGCGCCCCGGATGACAAGCCGAACGCGGCACGACATCCACCGTAGGGTGGGTGAAAACCCACGCGCTTCCGCGTGCGCCGTACCGCGATCCAATTTCATCCGCGCAGCGTGCCACCCGTCGCCTTCGTGACCTTCTCGACGATCCTCGCCGACACCGCCTCGATATCCGCGTCCTTCAACGTCTTGTCCGTGGGTTGCAACCGCACCGTCAGCGCGAGGCTCTTCTTGCCCTCGCCCAGGCTGCCGCCGATGAACTCGTCGAACACGCGCACATCCTCGATGAGGGATTTATCCGCCCCGGCGGCGGCGTTGACCAGCGTCAGCGCCTCCACGTCGGCATCCACCACGAAGGCGAAATCGCGTTCCACCGCCTGCAGATCGCTGATCTTCATCGCGCCCCGGTTCGCGCCGGCATTGCGCGGCTGCGGAATTTCCTGCGGGTAGAGGGTGAACCCCACGACCGGCCCCTTCACATCCATCTCGCGCAGGATCTTCGGATGCAATTCGCCGAAAACGCCCAGCACCTTCTTCGGCCCCAGGCAGATCATCCCGTGCCGGCCCGGATGCCACCAGTCCGACGCCCCGCGCAGGATCTGCACCTTCGCCGGCGCACCCAGCGCCCCCAGGATCGCCTCGGCATCCGCCTTGGCGTCATATAGGTCCACCGGACGGCTCGCCTTGTGCACGTCCTTCGGCCCCGTCCGGCCCACCAGGATGCCGCTCACCTCCACGTGCTGCTCTCCCGGTTCACCACCGTGAAACGCGTGGCCCAGCTCGAACAGCGCCAGGTCCATCGCCCCCCGCGCCTGATTGCGTGCCGCGGCCCGCAACAACCCGGGCAGCAGGTCCGGCCGCATATGGCTCATCTCGCTGCTGATCGGGTTGGCCAGCATCGTCGCGTCGCCGCCCCCGCCGAACAGCGCCGCACTCGCCTTGTCGATGAAACTGTAGGTGACGCACTCGTTATAGCCCAGTGACGCCGCCATCCGCCGCGCCGCCCGCTCGCGCTGCTGCGCGGTGCTCAGGATCGGCTGCGGCACGCCCGCCTGCATCCGCGGCATCGGGCGACCCTCCAGCTTGGTCAGCGACGCCACCCGCGCCACTTCCTCCACCAGGTCGGCCTCGCCCATGATATCGGGCCGCCAGCTTGGCACGTGGGCGGTGTTGCCCTCCATACGAAAGCCCAGCCGCGTCAGCGTCTGGCGCTGCTCGGATTCGGGAATGTCCATGCCCACCAGCGATTGCACCCGCGCGGCATCCAGGCGGTACGCCCGCGCCACGTCGGGCACCTCGCCCGCCACCACCAGGTTCGACGCCTCGCCGCCGCACAGGTCCAGGATCATCCGCGTCGCCAGGTCATGCGCTTCCATGTTGAACGCTGGGTCTATGCCCCGCTCGTTGCGATACCGCGCGTCCGAGTTGATCTTCAGCGCCCGTCCGGTATGGGCGATCTGGATATGATCCCACACGGCGGCTTCCAGGAACACGTTCGTGGTCTCGGACGTACAGCCCGTCTCGAGCCCGCCCATGATGCCGCCGATGCTCTCGATGCCCTTGTCGTCGGAAATCACCACCTGGCCCCTGGAAAAGGTGTAGTCCTTCTCGTCCAGCCCCACCAAGGTCTCGCCACCCTTGGCGCGATGCACCCGCAGGTTGCCCGTCACCTTGTCGGCATCGAACACGTGCAGCGGGCGGTTGCGGTCATAGGTGAAGAAATTGGTGATATCGACCAGCGCCGAGATCGGGCGCAGCCCGATGGCCCGCAGCCGGTCCTGCAACCACTCCGGGCTCGGCCCGTTGGTCACGCCACGAATCAGCCGGCCGGCGAATACGAAACAGCCGTCCGTCTTGGTGTCGTCGTCAATGCTTACGGTGATGGGACAGGGAAACTGCCCTTCCACATGCGCCCGCGGCGCCTCCTTCATGGTGCCAAGGCCCCGCGCGGCCAGGTCCAGCGCGATCCCCCGCACGCCCAGCGCGTCGGGCCGGTTCGGCGTGATCGCGATCTCGATGACCGGGTCCACCTTGGCAGGGTCGTTCTCGGCCAGCCAGTCGGCGAACCGCTCCCCGACCTCGCCCGAAGGCAGCTCGATGATCCCGTCATGCTCGTCCGACAGCTCCATCTCGCGCTCCGATGCCATCATGCCGAAGCTCTCGATCCCGCGGATCTTGCCCACCCCGATGGTGGTGTCGATCCCGGGCACGTAGACACCGGGCTTGGCCACCACGACGGTGATGCCTTCGCGCGCATTCGGCGCCCCGCAGATGATCTGCTTCACGCCCTCGTCGGTTTCCACCTGGCACACCCGCAGACGGTCCGCATCGGGATGCTTTTCGGCGCTCACCACCTTGCCGATGGTGAAGTCCGCAAGCGCTTCCGCCGGGTTGGAAATCTCTTCCACCTCGAGACCAAGATCGGTCAGCGCCTCCGCGATCTCCGCCACGCTGGCGGTGGTTTCAAGATGGTCTTTCAGCCAGGACAGGGTGAATTTCATCGTCTCTCATCCATGCGGGTTCAAACTTGTCCCGGGCGCTTTACCGGATATGTTCCGCGCTTGAAAGAGGGCACCGCAGCGGGGGGCCAGCCCCCCACGTCGAAACCCCGGTTTCGACGCTCCCCCCGGGATACTTATGGCCAGAGGAAAAAGGTGGTGACACACCTTCCTCTGGCCGAATATATCCCCGCGGGAGGCCCCCACCTGCCAGGAGGCGCAACGCCGGGGCAGCCCGTCGCACCACGGCACCCGCGCCCGAGGAGCCGCCCGGAGGGTGGGCGACGAGACAACCGGCGCGGCGCAGCCGCACCACCTTTCTAGAAGCTCATGATCCCGCGCCGCACAAGGTTCAGGCCCGCGATGACCAGCACCGCCAGCGTCAGCCGCCGGAACAGGCGCTGGTCGATCCGGTCCTGCAGCATGAAGCCGATACCGAGGCCAATCAGCGCCGGCACGATCAACGACAGCGACAGCGGCAAAGTCGAACGGTTCAGCACGCCCGACACGGTATGCGCCCCGGTCAGCAGCACCGCCCCCATGCCGTAGATCACACCCTGCACGCGCATCTGCTCGGTCTTTTCGGTGTCCAGTGCGGTCAGCATCGCTACCGTAGGCGGCCCCCACACGCCCGAAATGCCGCCGAAGAACCCCGCCACGGCACCGATCCCCGCCTCCACGCGCCGCCCGGGATTTGGCGGCAGCCGCAAGGGTCGCCCGGCCAGTGCAAAACCCGCGTAGATTATGATCGGCACCCCGATCAGCAGCAGCATCACGGCCTCCGGAATCGCCCGGACGAGCTGCGCCGAAACCAAGAGAAGCGCCATCCCCGACGACAAAAACACCCGGTACTTCGCCAGCGAGCCCAACGCCGCCCGCACCCCCTGCCGCAGCGCCTGCCAGACGTTCGACACCAACGTGGGCAGGATCAGCCCCGCCAGCGCCACGTCGGGCGGCATCACCGTGCTCAGCCCCGAGATCACTACCATCGGCATGGCGAATCCCACCACGCCCTTGACCAGTCCGCCCAGCACGGCCACGCCCCAGGCGAACGCCATCACCATCAACCAGTCCGGGCCGAGCAACGCATCCATGCGCCTCTCGTACCACTTTTCCCGGGGCGCGCACGGCCTAAATCACCGTCATGACTGCGGGAAATCCACGCGGACCCACCGCGCCCCGCGACACGACAGCGCAATATTCGACCAATTTGCGCGCCGCATGAGCATAATAGTTGCGCTGCACCTGCGAAATGGCTATGCCGGTGCGGCGAAAACCGAAGGAGCTACCCATGGCGCATGACGGACAGGACGTTGACCTTTCGACCGAGATCCTCCTGAAGGACCTGCTGGAGCTGACCGGCAAGGCCGTGGCCCCGGCCGAACAGATCCTCGACAAGGCCAGGGACGCCCTGCGCGCGCTCGTCACCGTCGAGGGCCGCGTCTCCTCGGGCGCCGTGGAGCAGCACCAGACGGCCAGCCACGGCCTCGCCTGGCTCGCCACCTACGTCGAATCCCTGCGCCAGATGCAGGGCTGGGCCACCCGGCTGAAGGACGAAGGCAAGTTCGGCGAGGTCGAGCAACTCATTCACCAGATCGCCTTCGGCGAATATCTCTGGCAGATTTACGGCGGCATCCCGATGAACCAGGGCGAGATCCTGCGGCTGCAGGACATCGGCCTTTCCCAGGACGACATGCGCGTCCTGATGACGCCCGAGGTCCAGACGCTCACGCAATCCGGCAACACCCAGGCCGCGCGCCTCCGCCTGGTGGAATTGATGCAGGAACGCGCCGCCGAGATCACCGTTGGCGTGACCGGCCTCGACGAAGAGCTCGAGATGATCCGAGAGCAGTTCCGCCGCTACGCCGTCGACAAGATCCTGCCCGAGGCGCATGAATGGCACCTCAAGGACGCACTGATCCCGATGGAAATCATCGAGGAACTGTCGGAAATGGGCGTCTTCGGCCTGACCATCCCCGAGAAATTCGGCGGCCTCGGCCTGTCGAAAGCGTCCATGTGCGTCGTCTCCGAGGAACTCAGCCGCGGCTATATCGGCGTCGGCTCGCTCGGCACCCGCTCGGAAATTGCCGCCGAGCTCATTATCGCCGGCGGCACCGACGCGCAGAAGGAAAAATGGCTCCCCGGCCTCGCCTCGGGCGAGATCCTGCCCACAGCCGTCTTCACCGAGCCCAACACCGGCTCCGACCTCGGCTCACTCAAGACCCGTGCCAAGCAGGACGACAACGGCGACTGGATCCTCAACGGCAACAAGACCTGGATCACCCACGCCGCGCGCACCCACGTGATGACCGTGCTGGCCCGCAGCGTGCAGGGCACCGACGATTACAAGGGCCTCAGCATGTTCCTCGCCGAAAAGACCCCCGGCACGGATGAAGAGCCGTTCAAGGATCCCGGCATCTCGGGCGGTGAGATCGAGGTGCTGGGCTATCGCGGCATGAAGGAATACACGGTCAATTTCGACGACTTCAAGGTGAAGGGCGAGAACCTTCTGGGCGGCGAAGAGGGCAAGGGCTTCAAGCAGCTGATGGAGACCTTCGAGAGCGCCCGCATCCAGACCGCCGCGCGCGCTATCGGCGTGGCGCAGAACGCGCTCGATCTCGGCATGCAATACGCGCAAGACCGCAAGCAGTTCGGCAAGGAACTGATCGAGTTCCCCCGTGTCGCCAACAAGCTGGCGATGATGGCGGTCGAGATCATGATCGCCCGCCAGCTGACCTATTACTCGGCCTTTGAAAAGGACGAGGGCCGCCGCTGCGACGTCGAGGCCGGCATGGCCAAGCTCTTGGGCGCCCGCGTCGCCTGGGCCGCCGCCGACAACGCGCTGCAAATTCACGGCGGCAACGGCTTCGCGCTGGAATACCCGGTCAGCCGCGTACTCTGCGACGCCCGCATCCTCAACATCTTCGAGGGTGCCGGCGAGATCCAGGCACAGGTGATTGCAAGACGGCTCCTCGGCTGAAGTTTTCGCAGACCGTCCAGTGGACGGTCTGCCTAGCCGGCACGCGAGATCCAGGCACAGGTAATCGCAAGACGGCTCCTCGGCTCACCTGCGCAAGCCTGCGTAGGGTGGGTGAAAACCCACGCCGCGCTGCCGCAGGCCCATTTCACCCAAACGACCTTGCCACGCCCGGCACAACCGCCAACGCAACGCTCAGGCCGGTCTCCCAACTCACGTCCCTCACGGGATCACCCCGCCCGTCTTCAACTCAACCCCATTTTCTTCGTACGAAGAAAATCCCCCAAGAAAATTCGTACGAATTTTCTCCAGCCGCCGGTCCGAAAAATCGCTGTGTCGCCAGCCCCCGAAAATCACCTGCGCCTATTGCAACACCGCGCCCCTGTCGCGCAGACGGCTGCCCGGCCTCCCCGGCTCCGCATCCGCAGGCGTGCGGGGCACATTCAAGTCCCACGGCGACAAATGGCAGAACCACAAAAGCCCCGCCATGATCCGGCCAGGTCGCCGATCCCGCCAAGGCCATCGGCCCGCGTCAGAGACCCCGGGATCGCAGCGGTCCCGCAATCCTGGCCCATGTCGCAGGGCCACCGCGAACATCATCTCACAGTGGCAACTGCTTGGTCTCGGGCGGCAAGGGGATGGTCGCGCCACCCATACAATAGACCTGGGCGGCATGGTTCCGTCCCACGAAAAACACCCGTCGGATCGGACAGACCGCATCTTCCCCCTCGACAGGCAGGGCATGGACCGGGGCGGGATCGAACAATACCCGGTGGACATCGACCCGACGCCTTCGCTGCCGCCCCATGCGCATTGCCCGCGCCCGTAGGGTGGGTGAAACCCACCTTTGGTTAACAAAACCCACCTTTGGTGGACAACACCTGCACGCGGCCAACAACCCGGATCACGCCACCCGGTTTCCACGGCTCCACACCGCCCGCAAGGCCGGCACGCCGCCGCGCAGGTCGAACCGGATCAGGTCCGCCCGCTTGCCGACCGCGATCTCGCCCCGGTCCTGCAACCCCACCGCCGTCGCCGGTGCCGCCGTCACCGTCGCCAGCCCCCGCGCCATGCAGTTCCAGTCCTGCCCCAGCTTCACCGCCGCCAGAAGCAGCGCCGAAGGCACGTAATCCGACGACAGGATATCCAAGAGCCCAACCCGGGCCAGGTCGCCCGCCGCCACGTTGCCCGAATGCGACCCGCCGCGAATGAGGTTCGGCGCGCCCATGATCACCGCGATATCCCTTACGTGGCTCGCCTCCGCCGCTTCCACCGTGGTCGGAAACTCCGCCATCGCCACGCCATAGCGTTTCGAGGTCTCGACCTGTGCCTCTGTCGTATCGTCATGGCTCGCCAGCACCGCGCCATAGCGCGCCGCCTCGCGCACCGCCGCCGCCTCGTGCCGCTCGCCATTTACGTCCCTCAGCGCCTTCAATTGCGCCACATGCTCTTCGAATTCCGCATCCGACAGGGCGTGCTTGCCCTTCATGTAATCGGCCAGCTTGGTGATATCCCGGAACTGCCGCTGCCCCGGCGTGTGATCCATCAGGCTGACGATGCCCACCCGATCCTCGGGTCCGAACTCCGCCATCTCCTCTTCCAGCGTTTCCGAACACACCTCGGCCCGCAGATGCAGGAAATGGCTGATCTTGAGCGCGTCTTCCTCGCGCAGCGCCCACAGCTCGCTCGCCAGCCCCCGCGCATAGGCCAGGTACCGCCCGCGCCCCGTGGGGATCGAGCCCACACGCATGGCATCGAACACCGTGGTGATCCCGGTACTGGCCAGTTCCGCGTCATGCGCCAGGATCGCCGCGTTATGCGGCCAGTCCACCTTGGGCCGCGGCTGGATATGCCGCTCCAGGTTGTCGGTATGCAGCTCGATCAGCCCAGGTGCCACGAAACCGCCGCCACAATCGACCGCACCGGCGGGCACCGCATCGCCCTCTTCGATCCCGGCAATGGAACCGTCCTCGACGCTGACACGTCCGGTCATCACCCGGTCGCGCAGGATCAGCTTGGCATTGGCAAGATGAAACGTCTCTGTCATGGAACCATCACTTGTCTTGAATTTGAAACTTGGGCAGACCCGCGCACATGGCCTTCCGACGCTACGCTGTCTACCACACCCCGCAAGGTACCCTTGGCCGGTTCGGCGCCGACTGGGTCGGCTGGGACGTGACCAGCGCAACCCAGACCACCCCGCCGGACATCGAGGGCCTTCCGGCCCCATGGGACGACATCACCGGCACACCCCGCACATACGGCTTTCACGCCACGATCAAGCCGCCCTTCCGTCTGGCCGACGGCTGGACGGAAACCGACCTCCTGACCGCCTTTACCAAACATTGCGCCCGCACCGCGCCGGCCATGCTCGACGGGCTGGAACTGGCGCAGCTTGGCCGCTTCCTCGCGCTCGTGCCCACCGGCGACACGCAGGCCCTGAACGCGCTCGCCGCCAACACCGTGCGCACGCTCGACCCGTTTCGCGCGCGCCCGACAGACGCCGACCTCGCCCGCCGCCGCGCCGCCGGTCTCACGCCAGAACAGGACGCGCTCCTGCTGCAATGGGGCTATCCTTACGTGATGGACCAGTTCCGCTGCCACTACACCCTCTCGGGCAAATTGCCCAAGGCCCAGGCAACCCAGCTTCGCGCGGCCCTCGACCCCGTGCTCACGCCCCTGCTTCCACACCCCTTCGTCCTCGACACGCTCAGCCTCTGCGGCGAGGATGCGGCGGGCCGGTTCCATCTCGTTCATCGCGCCACCCTCTCGGGCTGAAGCTGCGCCCAGACCGCCTGCGCGGCCTCCTCCACCGTCCCGGTGTTCTCGACGCGGATCACATGGTTCAAGCCACCGGGCAAGGCAAATCCCGCCCGCTCCAGCCGCGCCGCGATCACCTCGGCACTTTCGCGCCCGCGCGTCGCCAGCCGCGCCGCCAGCACCTTCCCCGGCGCCGTCAGATGCACCACGGCAAAGCCGGGAAACATCGCCTGCGCGTCCGCCAGCACCGACCGCGACAGGTTCACCAGGCACAGATGCTCCACCGCCAGATCCTCGCGCACCGAGACCGGCACGCCATAGCGCAACCCGTGCGCCCGCCAGTGCAAGACGAACGCCCCGGCCCGCGCCCGCGCCGCGAACACCTCCTCACTGACCGCCTCGAAATCCTCGCCGCCCGAATCTGCCTCCCGCGTGATCACCCGCCGCACCAGCCGCACGCCCTCGTGCCGCGCCGCCAGCGCCTGCATCACGCTGTCCTTGCCCACGCCCGACGGGCCCACGACGCCGATCAGCCGCCCGCTATGGACTCGTGCGCCCATCACGCCGCCTTCGGGGTAAAGACCGACACGTCGATCTCCCGGTCGCACACCCGCGCCCGCGCCGCCTCGTCATGGAAAATCCCCACGATGGCCGCGCCGCGCGCCTTGGCCTCCTCGATCAGGCGCAGCACCGTCTCGCGATTGGCCGCATCCAGGCTCGCCGTCGGCTCGTCCAGCAGCATCGCCGGATAGCCATGCGCAAAGCCCCGCGCAATGTTCACCCTCTGCTGCTCGCCCCCCGAAAAGGTGGTCGGGCTCAACCCCCACAACCCTTCGGGAATGTTCAACCGCCCCAACAACTCCTCGGCCCGCGCCATGGCGATACCCCTCTCCACGCCAACCGCCAACAGCGGCTCGGCCACCACCTCCCGCGTCGGCACCCGTGGCACCACCCGCAGGAACTGGCTCACATACCCCAGCGTCTCGCGCCTGAGCGCCAGGATCTCTCGCGGGGCGGCGCGGGCCACATCCACGCCCGCCACCACGATCCGGCCCGAGGCGGCCAGGTAATTGCCGTAGATCATCCGCATCAGCGTCGACTTGCCCGCCCCCGAGGCCCCGGTCAGCGCCACGCATTCCCCCGCCGCCACCGACAGCGACGCCCCCGCCATCACCGGAATGACCGCACCGCCCTGGTTGTGCAGCACGAAATTCTTCGACACGTCCTCGATCTCGATCATGACCCGGCCTTTTTCTTGCCAAAAATACTCAAATCCCGCCGCCTCAAACCTGCAACACGCTGGAAACCAGCAACTGCGTATAGCCATGCTGCGGATCGTCCAGCACCTGGTCGGTCAACCCCGTCTCGACCACATGCCCGTCCTTCATCACCATCAGCCGATCCGCCAAAAGACGCACCACCGCCAGGTCATGCGTCACGATGATCGCACTCAGTCCCATCTCCCGCACCAGCCCGCGCAACAGGTCCAACAGCCGCGCCTGCACGCTGACATCAAGGCCCCCCGTCGGCTCGTCCATGAAGACCAGCCGCGGCCCGGTCACCAGGTTCCGCGCGATCTGCAACCGCTGCTGCATGCCCCCGGAAAAGGCCGTGGGCCGGTCATCCACCCGGTCCTCGGCAATCTCGACGCGCCCCAGCCAGTCCACCGCGCTGCATCGGATCTCCCCGTAATGCCGCGCGCCCACGGCCATCAGCCGCTCGCCCACATTGCCGCCCGCACTCACCCCCATGCGCAACCCGTCCCGCGCATGCTGATGCACAAACGCCCAGTCGGTGCGCCCCAGCATCCGCCGCTCGGGCTCGGACATCGTCAGCGTGTCGCGCGGACCGTCGACGGCTGTGTCGAAGATCACCGCGCCGGCAGCCGGCACCAGATGACCGGCGAGACAGCCCAGAAGCGTGGACTTCCCCGATCCACTCTCCCCGACAATTCCCATCACCTCGCCCGGGTAAAGGTCGAACGATACGTCCCGGCATCCCACCCGGGCGCCATAGAATTTCGCCACATCGCGAACCTGCAACAAAGGAGTCATCCCGTCAGCCCTCCTTGCTATCTGCTGCGTACAGCCAACGGTCGACAATCTGCGGCGAAACATGCTTATCCTTCGCTATTTGTCGGCAAATCGAAACGTAATGGGCGTAGTCTTTCGAGTTCAGGCGTTGCGCTTTCTTACCATCAACAAGGTTGTAGGCTGCGAGCGCGCGCCACGCGCGTTGATCAATTACAGGCCACGTCTCGGGAAAAACCCAAGCAAGGACACATGAGGCAGTAGGAGTTCTCACTCCACTCAAGCTGCAAATCAATGATACCCGCGTGCTCTCGCTCTGAATCTTTTCAAGATCGAAAGCCAGTTCAGTGATCGCTTCCACGTCACGAGCATTGTTGTCTTGCGTCAGTACATGACGCCTTGGACTCTTCAGCTTGGCTATCTTCACAAGCTCGTTTTTTCTCAAGAAACCGCGATGCTTAGCATCTTGCAAATCATCGATCAGAGAAATGACAGGATCATTTTCCAGTTGGTGCGGATCCTTCCAACTCCGCAAATCTCCCATATCGAGTTTGATCTCTTCCAAGTTCACACCGCGCCCTCCTCATATGGCACGCCCTGCGCGCCCACATGTCCCGCGGCCCGGCGACCCCGGCAGTAATCCGTATCCGAACAGACGAACATCCGCCCGCCCGCATCGTCCACGATAACCTCATCGAGATAGCTGTCCCCGGCCCCGCACAGGTCGCACTCATGCTCGGCCTTGCTGGCCTCGAACGGATGGTCCTCGAAATCGAGGCTCACCACCTTGCACCAGGGCGGCAGCGCATAGATTCGCTGCTCGCGCCCCGCACCGAACAGCTGAATGGCCGCCATCTCCATCTTCGGATTGTCGAACTTCGGGATGGGCGACGGGTCCATCACGTAGCGCCCCTCCACCTTCACCGGATAGGCATAGGACGTGGCAATCGCGCCGTGCTGGCTGATGTCCTCGTACAGCTTCACATGCATCAGCCCGTATTCTTCCAGGGCATGCATCTTCCGCGTCTCGGTCTCGCGCGGCTCCAGGAACCGCAACGGCTCGGGGATAGGCACCTGGTAGACCAGGATCTGGTCCTCGGTCAGCGCCGCCTCGGGGATCCGGTGCCGGGTCTGGATCACTGTCGCATGGCCCGTCTCCTCGGTCGTCTCCACGCCCGCCGTGCGCTCAAAGAACTTGCGGATCGACACCGCGTTGGTCGTGTCATCCGCCCCTTGGTCGATCACCTTCATCCGGTCCTCGGGCGTCAATGTGGCGGCGCTCACCTGCACCCCGCCCGTGCCCCAGCCATAGGGCATCGGCATTTCACGCGACGCGAACGGCACCTGGTAGCCGGGAATGGCCAACCCCTTCAGGATGGCCCGTCGGATCATCCGCTTGGTCTGCTCGTCCAGATAGGCGAAATTGTAGTCACTCATAGCAATCCCCGCGCGTTCAGATCCCGCCGCAACCCGTCGGGAGAGGTGAAATGATGCGCCTGCCAGCCCGCCGCCCGTGCGCCCGCGGCATTGGCCGCGCTGTCGTCGATGAACAGGCAATCGCTCGGGCTCAGCGTGTTGCGCCGGCATAGCAGGTCGTAGATCTCGCGGTCGGGCTTGACCGTGCCTTCATGCCCCGACACGACCACGTCCTCGAACGCCTCGCCCAGCTGCGGATGCACCCTCAGGGCCACGGGCCAGGTATCGGCGGCAAAATTGGTCAGACCATAGATGCCGTGCCCCTTGCTGCGCAGCCGCTCCATCAGCGACCACGTCTCGCAGATCTTGTCCCGGATCGTCAGGTGAAAGCGGTCGAAATACCCGTCCAGCAACGCCGCATGCTCCGCCCCGGCGGCTGCCACCGCAGCCTCCCGCGACCGCCCGCGATCCTGCTCCAGGTTCCAGGCATAGAAATCCGCATCCATCAGGAACGCATCTATTTCCTCGTCGCTGTCGAAGGCATGGCGAAACGCCGCATACGGGTCCCACGCGATCAGCACGTTGCCGATATCGAAGACGATATTCACGCCACACCCTCCCGGCCCCGTGCATACCGCGCCAGCCGCTGCTCCAGCGTGCCGGTATGCAGCTCCAGCAAATGCCCATCCGGTGAATGAAAATACACCGACCGCCCCTCGCCTTCGACCCGTGGCCGTGGGGGCCGCATCTCCAGCCCCAGCGCCTCGATCCGCGCCACGCGCGCCTCGATATCGGCCTCGTCCACCTTGAACGCCACGTGGTTATACGTCCGCTCCGCCAGCGGCTCGCCTTTCATGATTGCCACCCACAAGTCGCCCACCATGAAAAACCGCTCCTCGGACAGCGAGAACTGGTCGGCCCCGCTGGCATAGACACAGCGCGCCTCCAGCACCTCCTCCAGCACCCGCTGCATCCGGTCCAGGTCGGCGCAGATGAAAGTGATATGCGACAGGCCGGAACTCATTCCGCCGCCTCTCGCGCCGCCTGGCCTTCCGCCTCGCGCCGCAACTTCCGAACCAGTTCCAGCTCGCTCTGGAAATCCACGTAATGCGGCAGCTTGATATGCTCCAGGAACCCCGTCGCCTGAATGTTGTCGGCATGCATCAGCACGAATTCCTCGTCCTGCGCCGGCGCACCCTGGTCGTCCTCGCCCAGTTCCTTCCAGCGCAACGCCCGGTCCACCAGCGCCATGGAAATCGCCTTGCGCTCGGTCTGCCCGAAGACCAGCCCATAGCCCCGCGTGAATTGCGGCGGCTCGGTTTTCGAGCCCTTGAACTGGTTCACCGTCTCGCATTCGGTCAGGGTGATTTCGCCGATATCAATGGCGAACCCCAACTCGGGGATGTCCATCTCGACCTCCACCGTGCCGATGCGCAGTTCCCCCACGAACGCATGGTTCCGCGCGTATCCCCGCTGGGTCGAGTAGGCCATGCCCAGCACGAACCCCTCGTCGCCGCGCGTCAGCGATTGCAGCCGCAGCGCCCGGCCCGCCGGCAACTCCATCGGCTCGCGCGTCAGGTCGGGCGGCGTGGCGTCGCTCTCATCCTCGGTCTGGATCAGCCCCTCGCGGTTCAGAAACCCGGTGATATGCGGCACCGGCCCGTCCTCGGCCTCGCCCTCCGGGGCCTCCGGCACCTCGCCCTCGGCGGCCAGTTTGAAATCCAGCAGACGGTGCGTGTAATCGAAGGTCGGCCCCAGAACTTGCCCCCCCGGCGCGTCCTTGAACGTGGCAGAGATCCGGCGATCGCAGACCATCTCGCCCGTCTCCACCGGCTCGGACGCGCCAAAGCGCGGGAGCGTCGTGCGATAGGCCCGGATCAGGAAAATCGCCTCGATCAGATCCCCCCGCGCCTGCTTGATCGCCAGCGCCGCGAGGTCCGGATCGTAAAGCGAGCCTTCCGCCATCACTCGGTTCACGGCAAGACTCAACTGCTCGCGGATCTGCGCCACCGACAGCTCCGCCACGGACGTGTCGCCCCGCCGCTCCTCGGCCAGCCATGCATGGGCGTTTTCAATCGCCCGCTCGCCGCCTTTCACCGCAACATACATGGCTCAGCCCTCCACTTTCGTGGCCCGTGGCAGCGCCGCCACGCGGGTGCCGCAGGTTAAAAAGAAATCCAGCCCCAGCGGAAACGCCTTTGCATTGCGCTGAAACGCCGCCACCTCCGGCAAGCTTAACCGCGCCGTGTCCCGGATGCCCGGCCCGCGCAACACCGCCCCGTCGGCCACCAGCTCCGCCATTTCGACGATCAGGGTCGTCGACCGGTCCGGGTATTCCGGCGTGCCCACCGGATAGGCCTCCAGCGGCCCCAGCGCCTCCCACGATCCCAAGGCGAACATCGCCCCATCCGGCCCGGCGAACGGCGCGCCGGTGTGAAACGTGATCCACTCCCGCACGGCGGGCGCATCGTGATCGCCTGCCAGGTACACAGGCGTCTCCGCATCGCACAGCGTCAACACCAGCACCCCCGCCGCCACCGACAGCGGCGCAGGCGGCACCGCCCCGGTCAGGTCCTCGATCCGCCCGGGCCGCGCCATCGCGTTCATCGCCCCGCGAAAGGCCCGCGCCGCGTCCACCGGCGCATCGCCGAACCCGCCTGTCAGTGCCTCGGTCTGCATCAATCCTCTCCCCGCTGCATGGTGAAGAACTCCACCCGGGTCGCCGCCGCCTTGGCCCGCCGCTGCGCCTTCGCCGCCGCCAACGCCTCGGTCAAAGGCGTAACGACAGTCTCGCGCACCCGGTCGGCCTCATCGGTCTGCATCAGCGCATCGACCAGCGCGGCGGTCGTGGCATGGGCCTTGTCGCGCCCCTGCACGTATCCATGCCCGACGGCCCCACAGCCCAGCCGCAACGAACAGCGCGTCACCGTCATTTCACCCAGGTTGAACGGCGCGCCCGTGGCCCCGGTCCGGCCACGCACCATCACAGCACCCACCTCGGGCGCGCGCAGCATGTCGTGCTCGGGGGCCAGCCCCAGCCCGTCCCACAACCGCGCCAAGTCGGCGGCGGGGGCCTTGGCCAGCGTGCTCATCCACGCCTGTCTTTCAGAGATTTCGGTCGTTTCGGTCATCTAGACACCTTGCAAAGTTGTCTATGTTACTATACAACTAGACAAATCTATAGCTCATTGCATCCGAGTAGCCAAGCCCCTTGCCCGTGAAGGTTTCATGACATGCCGACCAACACCGCCACACGAACCCCGGTCTGGAAATCCATCCTCGGCACGCTGACGGACGACATCGCGGCGGGCCGCTATGCCCCCGGCGACAAGCTGCCGACCGAGGCCGAACTGGCCCGCCGCTTCGGCGTCAACCGCCACACCGTCCGCCGCGCGCTGGCGGACATGGCCGAGGCTGGCACCGTCTTTCCCCGCCGCGGCGCCGGCGTCTTCGTGGCGCAGAAACCCACCGACTATCCCTTGGGGACGCGCGTGCGGTTCCAGACCAACCTGCGCGCCGCCGGGCGTCTGCCGTCGCGCCGTGCCCACCTGATCGAAACCCGCGCCGCCGACGCGTCCGAAGCCGAGGCGCTGGCCCTCGCCACCGGCGACCTCGTGCATTCCTACGACGGGCTGTCGCTGGCCGACGACCAACCGTTGGCACTCTTCCGCTCGGTCTTTCCGGCCGCCCGCTTGCCCGACCTGCCCGACGCCCTGCGCCGGCACAATTCGATCACCGACAGCCTGCGCGCCATCGGCGTGCCCGACTACACCCGCGCCTGGACGCGGGTCGCGGCGCGCCTGGCCTCCCCAACCCAGGCCGGCCACCTGCAGATCCGCGAAGGCGCGCCCGTCCTGCGCACCGTCTCGCTCAACGTCGACCCGGAGGGCCAGCCGCTGGAATACGGCCGCACCTGGTTTTCGGGCGACCAGGTCACGCTGACCCTCGGCGACGCCCTGCCCGACACCGCGGCGGAAAAAGACGTGGCGTATTAACCCTTTGTCACTCCGACGATACAAAACCACGCTACCTTGACGGGAAACGAGCGAGAGCAGTCCGATGGCCACGAAACCCTGCGACATGCGCCTAACGGGCGCGCGCGTCCTGCGCGACGGCGAGCTGCAACGCCGCTCGGTCGTCGTCCGGCAGGGCGTGATCGGCAAGGGCCCCCTGCCCGCGGTCGACCTTTCAGGCTATCTGGTCCTGCCCGGCATCATCGACCTGCACGGCGACGCGTTCGAGCGCCACATCGCGCCCCGCCCCTCCGCGCCGTTCCCGCTGGCCGATGCCCTCGCCGCCACCGACCGCGACGCCGCCTCCAACGGCATCACCACCGCGTGGCTGGCTCAAAGCTGGTCCTGGGAAGGCGGCCGCCGCGCCCCCGACCAGGCCGAGGCGCTGGCCACGGCGCTGGCCACCGCCCGCCCCCGGCTGCTGACCGACCTGCGTCTCCAGATCCGCTGCGAGACGCATCTCACCGACACCGCCGACCGCCTGCTGGCCCTGATTGACGCGCATGACATCGACTACGTCGTCTTCAACAATCACCTTGACGACGCGCTCGACGCCGCCCGGGCCCGGCCCGTCACGCTGGCCCGCTGGGCCGAAGAGGCCCGCCGCACGCCGCAAGAACACCTTGCCGCCCTGCGCGCCGCCAAGAAGAACGCCACCTTTGTGCCCCGCTTCCTCTGCCGCCTCGCCGAAGGCTTCGACCGCCGTGGCGTGCTCTACGGCAGCCATGACGACCCCGACGCCGAAACCCGCGAGACCTATTCCATGATCGGCGCCAAGATCTGCGAATTCCCCGTCACCCGCGCCGCCGCGCGGCTGGCCAACGCCGTGGGCGACCCGGTCCTGATGGGCGCCCCCAACGTGGTGCGCGGCGGCTCGCAGGCCGGCAACGCCGCCGCCGAGGACCTGATCGAGGCGGGCCATTGCGACGCGCTGGTGTCCGACTATCACTACCCTTCGCTGGCCCGCGCCGCCTTCGCGCTCGTGGACAAGGGCCTGCGCACCCTGCCCGCCGCCTGGGCGCTGATCAGCAGCAACCCGGCCCGCATCATGCGCCTGCCCGACCGGGGCATGATCGACCATGGCCGCCGCGCCGACCTCGTGGTGGTCAACGAAGCCACCCGCCAGATCGAGGCCACGATCTGCGCTGGCCGCATCACGCATCTCGCCGGCGAGGCCGCCACCCGGTTCTTCGGCGCTGGCGCCGAGCTTGCAATGGCCGCCGAGTAAGCGTCACCCAGCCTTCACGCAGCCGACACATCCCTGTTGCACGACTCGGCCATACAGGCGGCGTTCACTTGTCCCTGAACATCCCAAGCCAATTTTCATGACCAATCCGGGCGGGCTTCGGGCCGCCCAATTTGGGTCGGGACACCCCACGCCCTCCCGTGCACGTCATCCTCGGGCGCGACCCGAGGATGACACGCGCCACGCCCGTAGGGTGGGTTTCCAACCCACCACGCGGCTCAACCCTCGTATTTCTCCAGGAATCCCTCAGCCGACAGGCCCCGGAAATCCTCCAGCGCCGCCCGCAGCCGTGCATGGTCCCAATCCCACCAGCCCAGCGCCATCACCCGCTCCGCCACCTCGGGCGTCAGCCGTGCGCGCACGGGCTTTGCCGGCACGCCCGCCACGATGGTGTAGGGCGCCACGTCCCGCGTCACCACCGCGCCCGAGGCCACGACGGCCCCGTGCCCCACGCTCACCTCCGGCTTCACCTGCGCATTGTGCCCCAACCAGGTGTCGTGCCCGATGACCGCCCGCCGCGCCCGGCGCTTTCCGAACCAGTCGGCATCATCTTCCGCATCGTCCCAGTAACTGGCCGAGCGATACATGAAATGATGCAGGCTCACTCGGTCCAGCGGATGATCCGTCGCCCCCACACGCACGAAACTCGCGATATTGGAAAACTTGCCCACGTCGGCATTGGCGATATCGCACATCCGGTCGCAATAGGAATAATTCCCGAACACGGTAAACGCCACGCGGCTCCCCCGGCCCACCTCGCAAAAGGCGCCAAATGAACTCTCGGAAATCTCGCAGTCGGGATGGATCAGCGGCGCATCCGCCCTCAGCTTCGGCATTCTGCCCTAATGCCCCGCATCGTCCGACTGGATCAGCCGCCGGCGCAACATCCCCGACACCCAGTCCATGAAGATCACCATCAGCACCACCAGGACGATGTAATAGGTCACTTCTTCCCAGTCCTTCTGCGTGATGATTGCCTGCGTCAGCAACAGCCCGATCCCACCCCCGGTGATCGCCCCGATGATCGTGGCCGACCGCGTGTTGCTTTCCAGGTAATACAGCACCTGGCTCAGCAGCACCGGCGTCACCTGCGGCAGCACACCGAAGCGATAGCGCTGCACGGGCTTCGCCCCCGTCGACTGTACCCCCTCGATCTGCTTGTCGTCCACGTTCTCCAGAGCCTCGGAAAACAGTTTCCCGAATGATCCCGTATCGGTCAGCAATATCGCCAGCGCGCCCGTCAATGGCCCCAGCCCGAACGCCCGCGTCAGAATGATCGTCCAGATCAGCGCATCGACCCCGCGCAGGAAGTCGAACAGCCGCCGGAACCCGAACCGCACCGTCTTCAGCGGCGCAAAGTTCTTCGCCGCCATGAATGCGATAGGCAGCGCCACGATGGCCGCTCCCATCGTGCCCAGAAACGCCATCAGGATCGTTTCGAAAATGGCCCACATCACGTCCGAATGCCGCCACATCTCGTTGTGCCAGAAATCGTCCCAGATCTCGCCCGCCTCACCGTCGAAGGCCCGGCCCATCACCTGCCCCACGCTCATCCCGTGATAGGGACTGTCCAGCGTGAAGAAAAACAGCTCCCAGCCGGTGAAATACCGAAACACCTCCGCCCGGTTGCGCGTGACCGACAGGCGCCCCGCCTCGGTCGTGATCGCCAGCCGGTTCTTGGAGCTGTTGATCCACTCCGGCAGATCGCCGTCCGGAAACTCCTGCACCACGCCCTGGCTCCGGCTCGGCGTCGCCCGGATAACCCCGTATCCCGGCACGTCATAGCTGATCGTCTCGGGGCCGAAGACCACCACGTGACCGCCCCCAAGGTCGATCACCGTGTCGCGGCCCAGCTCCACCCACTCCGGGCTTTCCCCTTCGGGATATTCGCCTTTCCGCTCGCCCTCGATGGCCACCTCGACGGCCCCGTCGCGGTTGTCCCGCGTCACATGCACCTTGTAACTGTAGGTATCCGCCACCAGCGCCCGCGCGTTCTCGGCACTAGCCCTCTGCATCAGCCCCGGTACGTCGAAGACGAAAAAGACATAGACGAAATAGGCCAGGATCAGCGCCGGCACGCCAAAGGCCACCATCCGCTTGCGCTGAAAAAGCTTTCCGGTCTGCGCCATCAGCGCATCGGTATCGGTCATGGTCGCGCTCATCGGTGCATCTCCACCTTCCGTCCGTGAACCAGCCGGTCCCGGAAATGGCTCGACAGCTGGTCAAAGAGGACGATCGTGGCAAACAGCATCAGGAACATCGCCGCCGCCTCGTCATAGCGCCCCTGCCCCCAGCTGATCGCGTTCTTCAGCTCATAGCCAAGACCGCCCGCGCCCACGAACCCCAGGATCGCCGAGGCCCGGATATTGATCTCGAACCGCATCAGCGCATAGCTCAGCCAGTTCGGCGCCACCTGCGGCACCACCCCCAGCATCATCCGCTGGCTCCACGTCGCGCCCACCGATTCCAGCCCGTCCAGCGGCTTCAGCGACGCGTTCTCGTTCACTTCCGAGAACAGCTTGCCCAGCGCTCCCGCCGTGTGGAACGCAATCGCGATCATCGCCGGCACCGGCCCTCCCCCCAGCACGAAAATCAGAATGAGCGCGATCACGATCTCCGGCACCGCGCGGGTGATGTCCATGATCCGCCGAAAGACCGGCACCAGCCGGGGAAACCGCGCCAGCCCCCGCGTCGACAACAGCGACAGGATGACCGCCGCCAAAGCCCCGACCAAGGTACTGACTGCCGCGATATTCACCGTCTCCAGCAGAGCCGGGAAAAACGTCACGAAATGCGCGGGCAACTGGCCCGCCTTTTCCACCGCTTCGGCCACCACCTCGCCCGGATAGTCGAAGAAATTGTCCAGCCCGCCGATGAAAGAGCCGCCATTGCGCTCTTCGGCCAGCCGAAAGCCAGACACCATCAGCAGGATGAAGACCAGCAGCGTGATCCCCGAATAAAGCCGCCGTTTCGACACCTGCGCCATGTAGGTCGCCTGCATCTCGCTCAGCCGGGGCGCGCCGCCGGGTTGGGTCACATCTGCCATGAAGCCTCTCGGGAAATATGCAAATGGCGGGCCCGGTCGGGGCCCGCCACCTCTATCGTCAGACGCTTATTGCGACGCCGACTTGCGCGCCTCGATGATCGACAGGTACGCGTCATGCGTGATCGGATCGAAGCCCAGGCTTTCGCCGGCCGAGATCGAGTAGGTGCAGTCGCGGTCGGTCTCGTACATGCCGTCGACCAGCGCCACCATCTTCTCTTTCACGTCCGCGGGCAGCGACTTGCGCAGCACGATCGGGCCTTCCGGGATCGGCTTCGACTTCCAGATTTCCACCAGGTCGTTCATGTCGACCAGGCCCGCATCCACGGCCTTGCGCAGCGCGCCCGAGTTGTACCCGTCTTCCCAGTTGCCCTGGCCGTCGGCCCAGGTCACACCGGCGTCGATGTCGCCGTTGTTCACCGCGACGATGGTCTGCTCATGACCGCCGGTGAACTTCACCTCGCCGAAGTAGTCACCCGATTCCATGGTGATCTCTTCACCCGCCTGCGGGATCTCGATCGACGGGATCAGGTACCCGCTGGTCGAATTCGGGTCACCGAAGCCAAACACCTTGCCTTCCATGTCGTCGAGGCTGGTGATGCCGCTGTCCTTGCGGGCAAACCCGATGGAATGATAGCCGTAAGAGCCGTCCATGTTGATCTTGACCAACACCGGCTCGACCGCCTCGGGGTCCTGCAGATAGGTCGCGGCATAACCCGACGCGCCCAGCCACGCCATGTCCAGCGTGCCGCCGACAAGGCCCTGGATCACACCGGCATAGTCGGCCGGCGCGAACAGCTTGGTTTCGACGCCAAGGGCTTCCTCGGTGTAATTCTTCAGGCACTCGTGCGAGCTCAAACGGTCCTGGGCGTTCTCGCCGCCAAGGATACCGATGCGGAACTCCTCGATTTCCTGGCCCAGCGCGGGCGCGGTCAGGGCGGTAGTGGCCGCAAGGGCAGCAATCAGTTTCTTCATCTTGGTCCTCCAGTCGGGTTGTTGCCGCCGACCCCCGTGACCGGCGCGCAGATGAATTTCAGGGTCGTAGGGTCAGGCAATCTCGCGCTCCGGCGTCTCGATTGCGGTCGAGGTCGCGGCCTCGGAAAAACTCGCGTCCGCGCCATAGATGTCGCGCGCCACGCCCGTGGTCAGCTGTTCGGGCGTGCCGTCGAACACCACCCGTCCATGCAGCATACCGATCACCCGATCACAGTACTTGCGGGCGGTATCCAGCGTATGCAGGTTGGCGATGACGGTGCGGCCGTCCTCTTCGTGGATGCGCCGCAGGTCGTCCATGACCAGCTTGGCGTTCATCGGGTCCAGGCTCGCTATGGGCTCGTCCGCCAGCACCACCTTGGGCTCCTGCATCAGCGCCCGCGCGATGGCCACGCGCTGCTGCTGCCCGCCCGACAGCGCCTCGGCCCGCTTCGGCGCGTGTTCGGCAATGCCCAGCCGGTCCAGGATGGCGATGGCGCGATAGATATCGGCCTGCGGATAGAGGTTGAACATCGTGGCAAAGGTCGACCGCCTGTTCAGCGTGCCGTGCAGCACGTTCGACACCACGTCCATGCGCGGCACCAGGTTGAACTGCTGAAAGATCATCGCGCAATCGGACTGCCACGCGCGCTTCTCGGCGCCCCTCAGCGCGGTCACGTCCCGGCCCTCGAACACGATGCTGCCGTCGCTGGCATCCGTCAGCCGGTTCAGCATCCGCAGCAGGGTCGACTTGCCCGCGCCGGACCGCCCGATGATCCCGATCATCGCAGGCTTCTCGACGGTGAATGACACCGCATCGACCGCCGTCTGGCGGCCAAAAACCTTCGTAAGCCTGGTAAGTTCCAGCACAGCATCGCCCCCTGATGTCCCGGCGCAGGCCTACCGGCACTCTCCGAAGCTTCCGTGACGGTTCGGCAAAACTTTTGTGACAGAGGCCCGCGCGGGCGGCCCTTCGCGCGCCCATGCTGCATTGCGGCGGGACGCTTGCATTGCGCCCTGCGCAGGCGTATCCCGAATGCATGGCACGCGCGTCCACACGTCTGAAATCCAGCGACTGGCTCACCGCCGGGCTCGACGCGCTGTCCGAACTGGGCCCCACCGCGCTCAAGGCCGAACCTCTCGCGGTACGCCTCGGCGTCTCCAAGGGCTCGTTCTACTGGCACTTCCGCGACGTGCCGGCCTATCACCAGGCCTTGCTGGCCGCATGGCGGGACGACAGCATCGCCCGCCTGCCCGACCTGATGAACGACGGCAGCACCGAGGTGGCCCGCCTGCGCAATCTCGCCCAGGCGTTTGCCGCGCCGGACGCGACCGAACCCGCCTTGCGCGCCTGGGCCAATTCCGACGATCTCGCCCGCGCCGCGATCGACGACGTCGACGACGCCCGCCTGGCCGCCCTGCAATCGCTGCTGTCCGACATCGGCATCGACAATCCGGAAATGGCGCGCATCCTCTATGCCTCGGCCATCGGCATGACATCGCTCGGCAATGCCAGCCCCGCGGATCACATCAGCGCCATCGGTTCGCTTGTCGACCTGGTGCTGGCCCTGCGCTGATGCGCAGCCTCCTGACGGTGCCCCTGGTGGTGTCGCTGCTGAATTGCAGCGGCGATGAAACCCTCTCGGGCCACGGTGCGGCGGACAGGACGTGGCAACTCGCGGAACTTGACGGCGCCGCTTTCGACGCCCGCGCCACCATCACCTTCCCCGAAGAAGGCAAGATCGTCGGCGAAGCGCCTTGCAACCGCTACTTCGCCGCGCAGCTGCAACCCTACCCGTGGTTCGAGGCCGCCGAAATCGGCACCACCCGCCGCGCCTGTCCCGACCTGGCGCAGGAAACCGCGTATCTGGACGCGCTCGGCGCCATGTCCCTTGCCGAGGTCACCGAAACCACCCTGATCCTCAGCACGCCCGAGGGCCGCGAGATGATCTTCCGCGCCGCCGAGTAAGGCGCGCCGGGGTCTGCGGCCCGCAACGGCAAGACGCACGCAGTTCCGCCCCCCGCGCCATCCCCCCTCTTCCTCTGGCTTCAAATATCCCCGCCGGAGGCATCCGCCGCTGCCCTTCCTCCCGAGGGTCGCCCATCCGGGCGCGCGCGTTACCCCAGCCCGTCGACCAGAATAGCATTCAGCTCCGACCCCGACCGCCGCAGCACAGCAAGCTCCTGAAACGCATCCGAGTGCCAGAACGCCCGCGCATGGTCCCGGTCGGGAAACTCCAGGACGAAGGCCGCGTCGGGCATCGCACCGGCACCCTCCATCCGCTCCGGGTTGCCGCCCCGCACCAGGAACCGGCCTTCATGCGCCGCCACCACCTCGGGGATCTTCGCGAAATACGCCTCCATCCAGTCCCGGCTGTGGATCTCCATCTGCCCGATCACGTATGCCGTCATGGCCGTGCCCTCCGTCCGATCCGCCGATCCGAGGCCGCAGACAGCGACCGGCGCAATGCCACCGGCCCGCCGCACGGTTGTTCTCGGGCCCCTCAGCCCCCAGATGACATCCAACAGATGAAAGGCCCCGCCATGCGCTATTCCGCCCTCGATCTCGCCCCCGTGCCCGAAGGCCACGACACCGCGACCGCCATCGCCAACAGCCGCGACCTCGCCATCGCGGCCGAGCGGATGGGCTATCACCGCTACTGGCTGGCCGAGCATCACAACATGCCCGGCATCGCCAGCGCCGCCACCTCGGTGCTGATCGGCCACATCGCCGAGGCGACGACAACCATGCGTATCGGCGCGGGCGGCGTCATGCTGCCCAACCATGCGCCGCTCGCCATCGCCGAGCAGTTCGGCACGCTCGCCACCATCCATCCCGGCCGCATCGACCTTGGCCTCGGCCGCGCGCCAGGCGGCGACATGGCCGTGGCCCGCGCCCTGCGCCGCGGGCTCGAGTCCGACCGCTTCCCCGACGACGTGGTCGAACTCATGGGCTATTTCGCCGATGCCGATCCCGCCGCCCCCGTCTCCGCCCATCCCGGCCAGGGCACCCACGTCCCGGTCTGGATCCTCGGCTCCAGCCTCTACGGCGCGCAACTGGCCGCGCATCTGGGCCTGCCTTACGCCTTCGCCTCGCATTTCGCGCCCGACGCGCTGGACCAGGCGCTGGAGATCTACCGCACCCGCTTCCAGCCCTCTGCGCAATTGGACCGACCATATTTCATGCTGGCCGCCAACGTCTTCGCCGCCGACACCGACGCCGAGGGCGCCTTCCTGCGCACCTCCATGCAACAGGCCTTCGCCCGCCTGCGCACGGGCCAGCCCGGCAAGCTGCCCGCGCCGGTCGAGGATATCGAGGCGGCGATCGGCCCGCAGATGACCGACAACGTCAACCACGCCCTGAGCTTCTCCGCCACCGGCTCCCCCGCCACGGTGCGCGCCCAGCTTGGCGTTCTCAAGGACCGCTACCAACCCGACGAGATCATCCTCACCGGCCAGATCCACGACCACGCCGCGCGGGTCAATTCTTTCCGCATCGCCGCCGAGATCTTGCAGGACATGACCAGGGCAGACGCTGCCTGAGAGCGGCGCAGAGTTTCAAGCCGCGCGATCGCCAGACCGCGGGCTGGTGACCGACAGCCGTTCGGCACACTTTATGGTCGCCAAATCCGCAAAACCTTTGATCGAGGCGCCAACGTCAGCCAATCGCCAGCCCGTCCGGGCGGTCTGGCGATCGCGCGGCGGCCTACGGCCTTGATTCCGCGCGGCATAAGGCCAACCACAGTCCAAGAAACCGGACCCCCTCACCCCTCTGCCACCTGCTCCAGCCGCCGGATCAGCCGCGCCCGCGCCTCGGGCAGCGGCTTGTGCCCCATCTCCGGCGCCAGGTGGTGCATCAGGAAATACCCCGTCACCCCCAGCCCCTCCAGGATCTCGCCATCGCTGCACACCCCCTCGCCCAGCAGCGGCGCGGGCAGCGGCAACAGCTTGTCCGCCCACTCACCGGCCCCGGCCCGCGACACCGCCCGCCCGGTGCGCGGCGAGATGAAACTCAGGTCGTTCGCCGCCCGACCCTTAACCGCGCATTCGCTCAGGTCCAACCCGAACCCCATCTCGTCCAGCAGCGCCATCTCCCACTTCAAATAAGCCAGCGGCCACACATCCCCCTGCCCCAGCAGGTCCAAAAGCGCCTCGGTCTGTCCGTATAACCGGCCATGCGCCTCCCGCTCGGGCAGGCAGAACAGCAGCAGGGACGTCACCGCGTTCAGCCCCGCCAGCGCCACGCGGTCCCCCAGCGAGGCCGCCGCACGCGAGCGCACAGGCTCCACCGTGAACGCGCCCAGGTGATCCTCCAGCCGCGCCTTCCACGTCACGTCCACCTGCCCTCCGGGCTGCAACACCGGCGCCATCTTGCGCGACGCCCCGCCGCGTACCACGCCCGCGTGTCGCCCCTTCAGGGGCGTGAACACCTCAAGGATCGCCGCCGCTTCGCCATGCGGGCGGCTCGCCAATACAATACCCTGGTCGCGCCACTCCATGACACTGCTCCGCCTCTCCGAACAGACATAGGACATCAAATACTGAACCCTGCCAAGGCCCGCCCCGACACACGGTCTGGAAATCCGGACATGACCGGGGGCGCGGGATATGCTTATCTGCCCCCCGTATAGATTTTTCGCTTAGGGGGACCCGATGACATTTTCCACCACCCGCGCCCTGGCGCTGACCACCACACTCCTGGCCGCCCCGGCGGCGTTCGCGAATGACAACGTCATGGTGGTCTTCGACGGCTCCAACTCCATGTGGGGCCAGATCGACGGCACCGCCAAGATCGAGATCGCGCGCAATGTCATCGGCAACCTCCTGGGCGACTGGGCCGACGACCGCAGCGTCGGCCTCATGGCCTATGGCCACCGCAGCCGCGGCGACTGCACCGATATCGAGGTCATCGTCGAACCCGGCGCGGCGCAACGCTCCGAAATCCTGGACCGGATCAAGTCCATCACCCCCACCGGCAAGACCCCCCTGACCGACGCCGTAGAACAGGCCGCCACGCAACTCTCCTATACCGACCGCCCCGCCACCGTGGTCCTCATCTCCGACGGTCTGGAAAGCTGCGAGCGCGACCCGTGCGAGCTGGCCCGCGCGCTGGAAAAAGGCGGCGTCGGCTTTACCGCCCACGTCGTGGGCTTCGGCCTCGGCGCGGACGAGGACACCGCGTCGCTCGCCTGCATCGCCGAGGAAACCGGCGGGCAGTACATCCAGGCTTCCAACGCCGACGAGCTTGGCGCAGCACTCTCCGCCGTCGCCACCGCCGTCGCGGCACCGGAACCCGAACCCGAACCGCAAACGCCGCAAGTCACCGTCGACGCACCGGATACGGCCGTCGCCGGCAGCCCCACCACGATCACCTGGGACCCGACCCAGTCCGAGGCCGACTACATCGCCGTCGCCCCCGCCGGGTCCCCCGAAACCGAGCTGGGCCAATACACCCGCATCGGCAAGGACACCGACGTCACCCTCGCCATGCCCGGCGAGCCCGGCGCCTACGAGGCCCGCTACTACAGCACCGAGACCAAGACCGTGCTGGGCACCGACCCCATCGAGATCACGCCAGCCCAGGTCACCCTGCAAGCCGCCGACACCGTCCAGACCGGCGCGCCCGTGACCGTCAGCTGGTCGCCCACCATCAACCCCCGCGACTATATCGCCATCGTGCCCGCCGGGGCCGACGCCGGCACGCTCGCCAACTACCGCGCCATCAACAAGAACGAAAGCTTCGACCTCACAGCTCCCGCCGACCCCGGCATGTACGAGATCCGCTACATCCTCAACGTCGACAGCCGCACCGTCGCAAGCCGCCCGCTCGAGGTGGCCGACCCGCAGGTCACGCTCCAGACCCCCGAAACCGCCCTCACCGGCGCCGAAATCCCGGTCAGCTGGACGGGCACGGTCAACGCCAAGGACTACATCACCATCGTTCCCATTGGCGCCGAGGAAGGCAACTACACCAACTATTTCCCCGTCCGCGACGACAGCTCCGGCCGCCTTCTGGCCACTGCCGACCCCGGAATGTTCGAGATCCGCTACATCCAGCGCGAAGGCAGCAAGACGCTGGCCAGCGCCCCCATCGAACTGCTGACCCCCGAGGTCACGATTAACGGCCCCGCCACCGCCGTCACCGGCGCACAGGTCCCCGTCAGCTGGTCCGGCACGGTCAACTCCAAGGACTACATCACC